>JAIRKH010000035.1 GCA_031260245.1 Treponema sp.
AATAACTTCCCAACTAGCGTGGGTTAGTAAACTTATATGTTCCCGTATTGACGGCTACGTTTCAAACATCGCCCCGTGCGAAGTCATCCTACAGTCTGCCTGCTGTCAAAAAGCCGCGACAGATTTAAGAAACCAAGCAGAATCACAAGCGGAAGCGCGGGAACCGAGAATCTCTGGTCATATCCCCACGTCATTATTACGGCGCTTAAAAAGACGGCGAACGCGATACCGCAGACTATAATCTCCAAATATAATATGCGTTTGTTATGAATAAGCGCATAGAGGATAATAATCGCTTCTATAAAAACGAGCGTCCATATATGCCGCAATTTTATGTTGAAGAACAGCGGCGCGAAGAGTCCGCCAGCCATTTTTTCGCTATACCGCGTATCCAATTTCTCCCAATCTTCTCTTGGAAGCTGTGTTATCTGAGATATGATATTTATAGGGCTAATATTGATATTATCTTTAATATATCTTCTCATGCCGTCAAAAGTAAAAGAATTATCAAATAAGCTTCTATCCCGCGTTCTCCATAGTTCGTCAATAGAGTATTTTAAGAAACCGACTATATTCTTTTTTAACGCGCCTTTCCAGTAGCGCGTCATTCTTGCAACGCCGAATTTTGCGTGTAAAGAGTCCATGGTTGGCCAAAATTCAGAGGCTGGTATTTCTCTCTTCTGTGAGATTTCATTGGTTATTTCAGGATCAATCGGATTCTGATACAAGTCATTGTAAAGCAAAACGTACGACATATTATAATTTGTAGAAATAAGACTATTGGCAAACGCGCCCATTCTAATGTTGAAAAGATACGCATGGAATAAGACGACTCCCCAGCATATAAGAATCCATTTAAACCCAGTCTTAACGGGCGCGCCGTCTTTCCCTAAAAACAGACGAACAACCCAGAACAACAAAAAGAGCGGAATGAGAAGTACTATATATATCTCTTTCAGCATGACAAGCATGATAGACCATACGCCAATCATCGCCGCCGAGACTTTATTCGGATTTTGCAGATAGCGCGAGACGCAATAGACAAGAAATACAGTGAATGAAGCCGCAAACGATTCAGTCATTATTGCGCGTTCATATACAACAATATAAGGCAAACAGGCATAGAACGTTGCGCAGAAAAAAGCGGCGCGCTTGTTCTTTATAAGCCGTTCAGCGATACGATAAAAATAACAGGCTGATATAATCCCGCAAAGCGTCTGAATATTAACCATGGTCCTATACCATAGTAACTCACCGCCGAAATGGACAAGCCGCGAGAAAACAGGATAGAACGGTACTCTAAGCCAGTTAATAATAGGCAATGTGAGATAGTAATAAGTCTCATGAGTAATCAAAAACGGAATCCAATCGTAAAGATAAATTATTCTCGCAAGAATACTTATCAGCGCGATATAAAGAATCGGCTCGCGGACGACGCCGCGCCAATAGTCCTTTGAAAGCGTATTCTTAATTCGCGCCTGCATTTCAGAATATTTTTCTTTTACGTCTTTTATTTCTGGCGACACCAGCAAGAATAAAATCACCGCTATACATGCCGAAAACAGTATCCACCCGCTGGCGCTCCGCTTGCGGACGTCAAACGCTTCGATAAACGTGTGGTCGTAATCTATGCTTGCGTTAGCGTCTACTTTGGCAGTGAGAACTCTTGTTCCCGTGGGTATGTCAAAATCAAAAGTTATAGAGCGTCTGGGTTCAGCGCGAAGATAGGGATTCTCCTTAACGCGGGCGATTTCTTTCTCGTCCGCATAGACGACTAACGACACGCCGTCCGCTAGTCCTCCTTCCGCTTCCTTAAACTTATTGACGTAAAACTGTATACGCCCTTTCTCCGCTATGCCGAACAATAAAGTGGATTTAACCGTGAAGCTGTGGTCTGTTTGCCCCTCGTAATACGGCGAATGCATGAAAAACGGGAACGTCCCAGTGAACATCTGCCCTTCCGCGAAATACTGGGAACGGTAATAATCGGCGAGGGAACGAGCGACGATAAAAACGCATACTACAAGCGCTACTATTTGGAGGGGTCTCTTGTATTTTAATAGCTTCTCGATTTTCAGCGGCAATCTTTTACTCCTTTGGAATATACAGTTCTGGGTATAAGAAACGATTGTCAACGGGAAAAACGTTTCCAACCAATCGGAAGCAGTTAATCAAAAAAACGCCTTTATCGGTAATTTGATATGCGCCTTTTTCCCCTTCTATTCTTTCTATCGAGCCGGTAATTAACTGTTCGTCAAAACGTCTGTCCATCGCTTTGTATTTATCCATATACACGTTTAAGAATAAATCGGTTATATCTTCCTCCGTCCAAGCTCTATCTTTATTTTCCGCCATGTACGCCAAAATAAAGACGGAAATAGAGCGGTCTATGGAAACGGTAACGAGCGACAGAAACGTCATGTTTAAACATAACGGAATAACTACTGCTATCAAAACGTCCTGAACGGCGAGCTTTATTATTTTCCCGCGTCTTGCGAAAATAATAACAATGATTGAAAATACTGCGCCGACGATAATCAACAGCGAAACGGCGCGATAGAAAAGTACGCGGTTTGCAACGAACAACGGCGTCCGAAAAGAAACGATATATATTACGGTAAAAACCAAGAAAGCGATAAAGTAAAACAGCAAATATTTCGCTGCGTTTCCGACTATCTTTAACGGGTTATAACGCTCATTGAACATAATCTTTCCTTTTTCTTTTCCTTTTTTCGCTATAATTTCCCGCTGTCGCGGTATGTGATAAACTTATTCAACAGAAACTGTACCGCCGCTACTATGAATACCGATACGATTTTTACCGGCATTTTATCAAAACCTATCTTGTCTACGCCCACCCATAGTATCAGCATGGATAAAAGCAGTCCTAAATAACCAACGCAAAAGAATATCGCTATACGCCGTTTAATCTTATCTTTTACCTTGAAGGTAAAAAACGTATTGAGCAAGAAACTGCACAATATTCCGCAATGAACGCTGATAAAATTAGCCAGATTTACGTTCAAAAAGCCGCTTAACAGGCTAAAAATCAATATATCAACAAACGCGGAGAGACAACCGAACACGCCGTATAAGACGACCTGTCGTAAGAACGGAATATATTTTCGCAGAATCAACGCGGCGCTGGTCATCTTCTTTAATTATTTCCCCCTTGTCGTTACAGCGATTTTCTCAAATACGCAAAATCTTTCACCGCTTTCAGTCCAATCTTTATGATGCGCGGAATGTTTATACTATTAACGCCGCCCCGCCGCTGTCTAAAAGTTATTGAAACATAACGCCGCCGCATCCCGTTCTTTTCATACAAGACGGTAAGCAAAACGTTGGCGAGACTATGATTCTTCGGAACTCTGGGCAAGAAACCCGCTAACGAGACGGCGGACATGAGACGAAACGGCGTGTTCGCGTCTTTTATCCAAAGTCCGAAATTAAGAAATAACGCCAGTTTAAGCATTTTCGTTACGACAATACGGGACAAGCCGTCTTGTCTGCCTTTCCTGTAGCCTATCTGAATGTCGTAATCCAGTCGGTTCTTCCATAATTCCCAGAATTCAGACGGCAATGTTTGTCCGTCAGAATCCGTTTGAAAGACATAATCCGCGCCTTCCGCAAGCGCGTATTCATAGGCGAAAAGCGTCGCGCTGCCATGGCCGCCGTTAGGCTTCGTCAAGGCGGTTAGACGCGGCAGTTCTTTTTGCAGCTCTTGGAGTTTGGCGTATGTGCCGTCTTTGCTCCCGTCGTTAACAATCACAAGCTTGCCTTCCTCTATTTCAGCGATGATTTCGTGCCACTCGCGGGCGACGGATTCGATGTTCACCTCTTCGTTATACGCCGGCATGACGATATAAAGCCTCTCTTGCATTTACGCGATCTCCTAGCCTGCCCACTTCAAACGTAGCCGTCAAGTCGAGGTAGCGGCGGCCCATTTCAAACAACGCCCGTTGCGAAGTATTTAGACAGGCTTCGCCTGTCCGCTTCAAACGCCCTCTTCACCGCGGCGTCCATGTTGTAATATTTGTAATCCGCGAGTCTGCCGCACGCGAACAGATTTGGGATTCTTTTAGCGTCCCGCCGATATTTCTCGTAAACGCCGATATTTTCCTCCGTGAGTATCGGGTAATACGGCTCGCCGCCCGTCCCCGCGTTAGACGGCGCCGGGTACTCGTAGACGACCGTCGTTACGCCCGGGACGTCTTGAGGCGGCAGTTTCTTATATTCCGTTATCCGCGTGTAGCCTTCGGCTTTGGGATACGCCGTAACGGCCGCGTCTTGAAAGCTGTCGACGTTCTTCGTTTGATAATCAAATCGCAAAGAGCGGTAGGGCAATCGTCCGTATCGGTATTCCAATAACTCGTCCAACGCGCCTGTATAAACGACCGGAACGTCGAGGCGTTTTCCGTCAAAAAAGATTCGTCCGTCGTCGATGTCCGCTTTCAAGACGTCGAGCGCGTCTGCGTTCAACTCGACGCGGATGTTTTCATGATTCAGCAGGTTCTCAAAAAACCGCGCATACCCGTATTTCGGCATACATTGATACTCGTCGTTGAAATAGGCGTTAACGTAAGACAATCGTACCGGCACCCGTCTTAAAACTTCAGGCGAAATATCCTTCGGTTCTATACCCCATTGCTTCGCCGTATAGGGTCGATAGTCCAGTTCAAATAATCTCTCCGCGTATTTTTTTATCAAAACGTCTTCGCACTCAAGTAGTTCCACAATCGTTACCGTCTCCCTATCCGTATAACGCTTACGCAAACGGCGTTTTAATTCCGTCGCGCCCGGTCTTTCGTACAGTAAATCAATCGTGTCGAAATTGAACGGAACCGGGGACATAACGCCGTCCAAGTCCGCGGCGCATTTCAAGACGTAATCATCCCATTCGCCGTATTGCGCGATAAAAGCGTAAACATCAGCGTCGTCGGTATGAAACGTATGCGGACCGTAACGATGCACGAGAATACCGTTGTCGTCATACTCATCGAACATATTGCCCGCGATACGTTTGCGACGCTCCAAAATCAGCGTCTTTCTGCCGCGCTCCGCCTGCCGCCGCGCTATTACGCTCCCGCAAAACCCGCAGCCAACGATAAGAACGTCGAAAGCGCCCGCTCTATACGCCACCTGTCCACTCCGAGCGGTTCGTCTTCCATTCAGCGAAGCTCTGTAAGTTTTTGTCCTTTTCAGACAGGATAATACCGCCCACTTTTTCCAGGGGCCACCGTACGTTTATATCCAGGTCGTCCCACATAATCCCGTCGTCGAACTCCCCATAGAACTTCTCCGCGCACTTGTAGGACACGATAGAATCTTCCAATACCAAATAGCCGTGTCCAAAATGCGCTGGTATCAAAACCTCGTTTTTATTTTCGTCGTTGAGATAAAAGCCCTCCCATTGTCCTAAAGTAGGAGAGTCGGTCCGCAAATCCACAACCACGTCGAACACGCTCCCCTTCACGCACCGCACCAGTTTAGGTTGTTCTTTCTCCCGCTGAAAATGAATCGCCCGAATTACCCCTTTATAAGACGACGTGTAAAACACCTCTTGCAAGTCATGCGGGACGCCGTTATTTGCAAATAATTCTTTGGAATAATCCTTGATGAAATAGCCGCGCTCGTCTTCCGCGACGAAAGGCTTTATCAGAAAAACGCCGTCAAACAGCGTCTTCTCAAACGAAAATGGACGGGTCATAACGCGCTCCCTTTTATCCAGTCGTAGGTCTTTCTCACACCCTCCGTAAACGGTACTTCCGCAGACCAACCAGTATCTCTCACTAAATCGTCAATCGCAAATTCTTCAGACGGCAAATTCACCCCTGTATATGGCACGTTCCCGAAATAGAGGGACCGCCCCGGCGCAAGCGTCCGCCCCATCTCTTCAACAAACTCGCGCAAGGGCTTCGCGCCGCCGCTCCCCAATATGTATTGACTAAACGGCTTTCCCGCTTCCCCCAAGAGTCGGAACGCCTTCGCGACGTCGCTCACGTATACGAAGTCATAGTTCTGGGTCCCGGCGGTGAACTCAAGCGGCTCCTCGGCTAGAATCTTACGGATAGTCGCGTTAATGAAGCGCGGCGAACTTTCGCCCGCGCCGTAGGCGTTAGTTATCATCGCCCATACATGGTCAACGCCGCGCTGCGCCGCAAGCGGCTTTGTCATATAGTGAGCGGCGAGCTTCGCCGTACCGTAGATATAGGCTACGCCCGGTCTCGCCCCTTGAGCGTTCCCCACGAAACCGCTCTCTTTTTCCATAATACTGCCCGCTCCAACGAAGCGGGAACAACCAGACTCTTTAGCGAAATTTACCGCATCCAACGACCATTGCACGTTCCGTAACTGGACCGCGTAATCGGCGCGAGCGTCTCCCGCAGAGCCTTCCCACCCCAAGTGATAAAACACGTCCGCGCCCGCAAACGGTTTTCGCTCGCCTTCACCCAAAGATAGAAGCCTCGACAAGTCGCATTCGACGATGCGTAAACCATCGCTCTTCGGCAGTCTTTTCGCAAAATCTATTCCCTCGACGTCCAGGGCGACCGTTTCAACGCCGTGCGCCAGCAATTCGACTGTGAGTGTTCGTCCGATAAAACCGCCCGCTCCCGTTACTATCGCTTTCTTCATATAAAATATCCCTCTATTTGCCTCCCTAGGCAGGCGGTTCTTTCCTCGTCGGTATCCAACTTGGCGAACTCGATCGTCTTCTCCACCGCGGTCTTGATTGTCCATCGCGGCCGCCAGCCCAGAACAGCTTTCGCTTTAGCGCAGTCCAACTTGAGAAAGTTCGCCTCGTGCGGACCCCCGTCTCCCTGAACCCGCCACGCCGCTCCGTCTCCCCACGACCCGCAGAAAAGCGCGGCTAATTCGCCCGTACTTACGCAACTCTCCTCGTCGGGTCCGAAGTTATACGCGCCCATGAAACTTCTGTCCGCGTATTGCCGCTCCGCCAACAACAGGTATCCGTAGAGGCACTCCAAAACGTGCTGATACGGGCGCGTCGACTCAGGGTTACGAACAACTATTTCACGCCCCGCTCGAACCGCTCGCACGCAGTCCGGGACGATGCGGTCCTCGCTGTAGTCCCCGCCTCCTATCACGTTCCCAGACCGCGCTGTGGAAACCGCCGCGGAACCAGCGTCAGCGAAGAACGCCTCGCGATAAGTCCCCGTTACCAACTCGCTGCACGACTTGCTGTTTGAATATGGGTCGAATCCGTTTAACCGCTCTTTCTCTCGATACCCCCAAAGCCACTCGCGGTTCTCATACACCTTGTCCGTCGTTACGTTCACGAAAGACTTAACCGAAGGCGTCCGCCGTATCGCTTCCAAGACGTTTACTGTACCAAGGACGTTGGTCCCATACGTCAGCGCAGGTTCCCGATAGGAACGCCGCACCAGAGCCTGCGCCGCTAGATGAAATACCACATCGGGTCTCGCCTCAGCCATCGCCGCCGACAATTTAGCCTCGTCTCGTACGTCCCCTATTATCGAGCGCATCCGATTTCGCAATCCAGTCTGTTCATACAGTCCAAACTCCGTTTCCGGTTCTAGCGCGTAACCGCTTACAGTAGCCCCAGCCTTCAACAAGATATGGCATAGCCACGTTCCCTTGAACCCGGTATGCCCGGTCACGAAAATTCTCTTATCCCTGTAAAAACCTAATTCACTCATTTACTTTGTCCACAATGCCCATGGCGCGTCTCCCGACTGCCATAACGCCGTCAGGTCGTTCTTGTCTTTCAGCGTATCCATGGACCGCCAGAACCCTTGGTGCTTATACGCCCCCAGACGCCCGTCCCGGGCAAGTTTCTCTAACGGCTCGCGTTCTAAAATCGTCTTATCCCCGTCTTTCAAGTACTCGAACACTTTAGGCTCCATCACAAAGAACCCTCCGTTTATCCAGCCGCCGTCCCCGTCAGGCTTTTCTTGAAACCGACTTATCCCCCCGTCCGCTTCTAGCGACAACACGCCAAACTTTCCGCTCGGTTTCACTGCAGTCAGCGTCGCCGCCCTCCCAGATTCTTCGTGCCGTTTCAACAAGGCCGGTATATCCACGTCGCTCACGCCGTCCCCGTAGGTCAACAAGAAGCGCTCGCCGCCGAGCGTTTCCCGCGCCTTCAACAACCGTCCGCCCGTCTGCGTATCCGCTCCTGTATACAGCAACGTTACCCGCCACGGTTCTCCTCGATGCGCCAGTAGCTCTACTCGATTTTCCCCCAAATCTACAAACACATCCGAATAGCGCGTATAATAATTGATGAAAAAATCCTTTATTATGTGCGACAGATAGCCGGTCAGCACGATAAAGTCGTTAAAGCCCCAATACGCATAGGTCTTCATGATGTGCCACAGTATAGGTCTCCCACCGATTTCTACCATCGGTTTAGGACGCAATCCGGTCTCCTCGGACAGCCTCGTTCCCAGCCCGCCCGCCAATATCGCTACTTTCATCCATTTCTCCCCAGCGTTTTTCGTGAAAGCGCGACCTCCATGAAAAAATCCCCTCTCTTCCTTCCTGCGCCTATAGTTGTGTAAGCCTTTGACCATCGTCTTGACGGGTTAAAAACTAAAGAGTCTCATACATTCGGCTTTTCTTTCGATGGAACTATGCACGTATTGCCGCATGGTGGTAGAGACGTTTGAATGTCCCAAAATCTCCGATAACGTCTTGTAGTCGCTGTTACGTTGATGAAGAAAGTTAGTAGCGAACATATGGCGGAGCGCGTGAAACCGTATAGGCGGCAGCTTCAAGGATCTGAGAAAACTTTTGAAGCGATACTGTAAGAGGCGCGGTTCCACAGGATTGGGGAGACCGTTCAGCGCGAAACCAGAGGAATAGGCGGAACGGAGAACGGGAAAAAGCGCGTCTGGAATAGGAATATCGCGGTTTGACGACTCTGTTTTAGGCGTCGTCAGGACAAGCTCGGTCAAAGGCGTATCTTTGCGAGAGCCTGTTTCCAGAGAATCCGCGCGGCGGATGCGCTGTAAGGTATTTCTTATATGGATGATTCTCTTGTCGAGGTCAATATCTTCCCATTTCAGGGCGCAAAGCTCGCCCAGACGGACGCCGGTATATAGACTCAAGAATACGCCCAATTTGGCGGCGTCTCCTTTGAATTTGTTTTTAATTTCGTGGTCAAGCCGCGCCATTTCCGCTTTTGACAGCAAAACCACGTCTTTCTTTCTGACTTTCGGCTGTGTTACGAGAGACATGACGTTAGAGAAGCCGTATTGTTTCGCGGCGAATTTACCGACGCTTTTGAGTATGACTACCATATCTCCCACGTAGCTTGCAGATAAGGGCGAGCCGTCTGACAGACGACCGCGAAGGAGCTTCTTCAAAACGAAGCCTTCGAGTTTCTCGATAGACAAGTCTGCGTATTTATAATCGCCCAATTCAGGCGTCAAATGATTATCGAGTTTATGTTTATAGCTCCAAAAGGACGATGATTTGAGGGAAGAACTCAACGATTCCAACCATGAATTGGAAACGGCTTTCATCGTCAGAAGGGACAAAGCGTCCGAATGGGGACGCCGTTGTTTGAGCCGATGCCTTATTTCTATAAGGCGTTCCCGAACCTCGGAGAACGTCTTGCCGTATATCGAGCGGTATTTTGATTTACCGGTTGTTTCGTCGATAATCCGATACCTGCCCTCGTATCTGCCGTCTTTTCTTTTATATATATTCAAACCCTTTCTCATTAGGGAACCTCCATTGACCATAAATTTGACGGCTTATTTTTCAAGATTTGACAAGGAGCGGAGAAACGCGATAAAAAGAGCGGCGAGTTCTGTTTAATGAGTAACGAGTTCTGTTTATAGCAGAAATATCGGAGTTATTAGATGAAAGATTTCTGTTCAAAAGCGAAGAATTTCCATTCTGAGAGTAAAGGGTTTCATATGGTTGTTATTATAGGAGATGCGGGATAGTCTTGGTTATGAAACGTTTTTAGGTATGCGCTTTATCGCGTCCTCGCTACGCCGTTTCCGCTCCGTCCTTATCGTCAAATCAAGGCGTCCGCCGTCAAACCGTCTGACAGACGCAATCGCCCTGTTCTCATAACATATTGGACGCAAGAAAATATATCGTATTTTCGGCGCGGGTTTCAACCGTCTCCGACAGAAAACGCGCCTAATGGAAAAATTTAAAAAAGCGCTTGACATATATGAGGAAAAATGGTAGTCTACATTCACTTTTCGTGGAGGTCGCGCTTTCACGAAAAACGCTGGGGAGAGGTAAACGACTATGGAAGAATTCGATACACAAAAAGAACGACTGCCTAAAGTATCAATTATAATTCCTGTCTATAACGTTGAAAAATATCTGAAACAATGTCTTGACAGCGTAGTAAGTCAAACTCTGCGGGATATTGAAATTATCGTGGCGAATGACGGTTCCACAGACGGTTGTATGGATATTATCACGGAATACGCGGAAAAAGACGGGCGCATAAGGGTCATCGACAAGCCCAATGCGGGTTATGGGCAGACCATGAATGTAGGGATGGCGGCCGCCCGCGGCGAATATATCGGTATTGTAGAGGCCGACGATTTCGTAGAGGCGGAGATGTTTGAAATCCTCTATAATGCGGCGGCGGGAAACGAAGCCGAGGTCGCTAAGTCTAATTTCTGGCTCTATTGGAGCGACCCGGAACGGAAGAAGTTGCACAAGTATTTCAGTCAGGAAGAAGACGGCAAAGTCATAACGCCGCGAACGTACGAGGGCGATTCGTTCTTTCACCGTAAGCCGTCGATTTGGTCGGCGATTTACAAGCGCAAATTCTTGATTAGTAATAAGATAGCATTCTTGGAGACGCCGGGCGCGTCGTTTCAAGATACGTCCTTCACGTTCAAGGTTTACGCCGCGGCAGAGCGCATGGTTTGCCTATACGACGCGTTCCTCTATTATCGGCAGGACAACGAGAGTTCTTCTATCAACAATATCGATAAGAAAATGTATTGCGTTCTTGACGAGTACGACGAAATAGAACGTTTTCTGCGGACGGACGGGCGGAAATGGAAACTAGCGGCGATTGAAAGCGCGGCGTTTTACGATACGTGTATATGGAATTATGAGAAGCTCGGAATCAAGAGAAAATATCCGTTTTTGAAGCGAGTCTCGTCGCGTCTTGAGCGGATTATAGACGAAATCGGGGTAGAAAAACTTCCTTTTGCTGGAGAATGGTGGAAATATCGGGATATCAAGCGGATAGCGGACGATCCGCTTGAGTATCATACGTGGCGTTTCATCGAGCGTTACGAACAGGAAGGCGCGACATTTAAATACGCGGAGCCAAAAACGCCGCTGGACAACCTGAGTCTGATTGTGAGCGAGCGCGCTCAAGACGATTCCCCGCGTCCGTTTTTTTCCGTTATCATACCGGTCTATAACGTGGAGAAATATCTGCCTTCTTGTCTCGAGAGCGTAACGTTTCAGACCTTTGAGGATATTGAGATTATCTGCGTAAACGACGGTTCGACAGACCATTCCTTGTCGATTCTGGAGGAATACGCGGCTGTTGACGAGCGTTTCGTTATCGTCAATCAAGAGAATCACGGCCTGGCCGCCGCCCGCAACGCGGGGGCCGCCGCCGCCCGGGGCCAATATATTATATACGTCGACTCTGACGATTGGATACGCGAGACTACCGCGGAAATCTTGAATAAAACGATAATGAAACGCGAGAATCCAGACATCGTCGTGTTCGGGACCACGCCGTTTCCCAACGAGCCGCGGGCGAGCGATTGGCATTACCGCGTTTTAACCACGCCGGACGAATACTTGCCTTCAATCGACGCGGAGACCTTGCTCGCGAAACCGTATCTCAAGATTTATATATGGAGGTGTTGTTTCAAGCGGGAGTTCTTAACAAGAAACAACATTAGTTTCGACGAGAAATGTAAGTACGGCGAAGACGCGCTGTTCACGTTTGAGGCGATGCCCAAGGCGAGCGGCGTAGCGGTCATTTCCGATAAGCTGTACCAATATCGTCATTTCCGTCAGGACTCGCTCATGTATTCCATTTCGCTCGATCCGGTTTCCCTGTGCGCGGAGCAAATACATATCCTCGCCGAGCTTTTGCGCGTCAGTCAGCGTGTGGGTATTCCCGCGTCAAAGGAACTCGCGGCTTATTGTCTTGACTTCGTATTCTCCTGCATAGATCGTTGCCCTGAACCTGAAAAGACCGAGTACGCCGTGGAACTGTATAGATTGTTCAAGAGATTCAAGTTACACGTTTATATCGAAGAATTAGGTCGTCAATACAAGGGTTTCTGGAGGGAGTGTATTGAAAAGGCGCGGCGGGATAGGCGCCGCCGTCGTTTCCCGTTTGGGGTAATAGCGTCGTTGTCGCGTTTCCTGTTTGGGATAATAACGTCGTTGTCGCCGCGAGCGTTCTTAAGATCTGTGGAAGCTCTGAACCAGCGGCTTAATAGTTTGGAATGGCAAATAAAAGAATTGAAGAAGTGGTACGCGGACGACAACATAGGCAGGGTGAACGCGTCTCTGGAAGAATTTAAGAGGTGGTACGCGGACGACAACATAGGCAGGGTGAACGCGTCTCTGGAAGAATTTAAGAAGTGGTACACGGACGACAACGTAGGCAAGATATACAAACGGTTTGAACAGACGGAGGCTCAAGCGCCCCGCCAATTCGAGCGCGAGAGGTATAATAAAGGGTATAAATGAGCGGAACAATACAAACGGTCGCTCCCGACGTATGTACGGGGTGCGGCGCGTGTTCCAACCGATGCGCCGTAGACGCCATAACGATGCGCGAGGACTCCGAAGGCTTCCTCTGTCCGGTGATAGACGACGCGAAATGCGTACAGTGCGGGGCGTGCGAGCTGGTATGCCCGGTTTTGCGCCCGCCGACGTTTGGGCCGGAGACGCCCGACTGCTACGCGGTCATGGCCAAGGACGAGGTGCGCTGGGTAACGAGCAGCGGCGGTATGTTCGTACTAGCTGCGGACTGGATACTGGAGCGTAACGGCTTCGTATGCGG
>JAIRKH010000040.1 GCA_031260245.1 Treponema sp.
GTTTAGTCGTCGTCAATCCTTGCATATCTTATATATTACACACTTTACCTTACGGAGTCAAGCGTCCTATAAAACTGACGAGGAATGCGAAGAAGGTATACCTTGTCAAGATTTGTATAGAGGCAAACCGTGTCGGACCTATGGCGAAAGAAAGAGCAGGAGTCATACTGGAGAATTGCGACTATCTTCGGACGCCAACAACGGCGCTTATAACGCTAACAGCGATGAGTCCCATCTCGATGCGGAGGCACACCATCGCGGAGTGGAATCTCTAGGGAAGGGACGTGTCTGACACCACCATGCGTCTGACGACAAGACGCGTGAGGCAGCGAGGGGGTGTCTGACACCAGGCGTGGCGACGGACTACGCGGAGCGTATTGACGGCGCCGTTCCATCATTCTTGTCCGTCTTTCAATACCCCATCCCTCGTAGCCATTCAAGGAGCTCCTGTACATTGGCGTTGGAATTGAGGCGTAAGGCATTCTCAAAATCCGCGCGGGCGCGAACGTAATCTCTTTTGTAATAGTAGGCGAGTCCCCGCCCATAGTACGTGTTGGCGTCATTAGGGTTGAGCCGTAGCGCCTGGTCGTAGTCCCCTATAGCGCGGTCGTAATCCCCTTTGCCTTGATAGGCGGCGCCCCGGATATTGTAGTTTCCTTCATTCTTCGGCTCCAGTTGTATCAAACGGCTTGCGTCCGTAACGCTCCCGTCATAGTCTTTGAGGTAGTAATACGAGTACACCCGATAGCGCAGGGAGGCTTCGTCATCGGTCTTGACCTCAAGCGTGCGGGTAAAGTCTGCAACGGCCTCCGTGTACCGCCCGGACTCGTAATGAGTGAAGCCCGCGTTGAAGTACACGGCCGCCAGCGCCGGGTCCAGCTTTGACGGAACCTGCGCCAACGTCGTTATCGTTTCAGTGGGCAACATGAACGCCATCACGTTATCCCGCTGTATCGTTACTACAGACGACGCCTTCCGTACGGCAGTCTCCACGTCTATAGCGTTGAATCGACACCGATAGTTCCCGCCGCCAAGTTCCGTCAGACTCCCGGTAACGAGCGCCTGCGCTCCCAGATATTTCCCCAGAGACGCCGCTCTCTCGTCGCTCACATACCCGGACATATGGAATTCAAGCTCCTTCCGCAGGAGTTCCAACCGGGAACGCTCCGTAACCACGAGTCTGCGGTTGTTTACGAGAACGCCTTGCAATTCCTCAAGCACATAGTCGCTGAACTTTGCGGAAGGGGACTCGAAGGTCGCGACCGCGATACGGGTTCCCATGGGCAACTCGGACTCGATGTCCCGCGCTATCCGCGCGATGCCTTCGTCAAACGACAGAGCGCCGACCGAAGCGGTAACCGTCATCGCGGCAAGAACCAAGAAAGTTAAAATCTTTTTCATCTTTTTCTCCTTAATTTGTTCCTAGTTTACGTGATTTAATCATAACAAAAAACGGAATTTACGCAAGAGCGTTTTATTCGTTTTTAGTCGGCGAGGACTCGCTCATAATGAGGAGGGTCTCGCACGCGCAAGATTGACCGCCCTCCTAGTAAGGATTATACCCGCATCGAAATCGCAAGGCGTCAGACCGCGTATAGGTCCCTGCTTTTTTGCCGTTAGCTTCGTAGGCGTCTTGGCATGGAATAGCGCCCTTGGCTAATTCCACATGGCGCCGGCATGGCAACGCTCGTAAACAGGTTGCCGCGGAACGCGCTGTTCTCGATAGCCGTTAATCCGCGCCGGTATCGTTATGTCGCCGCCATCCCGGCCCACGTACTTGGTAATCGTTACGCTCCCGTCGTCGTTCGCCTTCGTCTCAAAGACCGCGTCCGCGCTTTGCGCGAAAGCGCTTGTCCCTGCGACGACCGCCATGATAATCGCTAAAAATTCGTTCATTGTTTTCTCCTTTTATTATAGCGCAGAATGGAATTTATGCAAGGAATTTTGCGTGCGGGGTGGCGTCAGACACGCAAAACATACCGCGGGCGTTATGAAGAGCTAACCGCGAAGGCGCATAAAGTTGCAAATCTGGCGTCTGACGCCACAGGCGTAGAAAAGCGTCCTTGTCGCAAATCGCGCAAAATCGGGTGTCTGACACCTCGTAGGCGTAGAAAAACATCTAGCGCCTTACGCAAATCGGCGGCGCGAAACCATGCAAAAAACACACGCTTGACCTTTCTTAAAAAAGCCTGTAGTATACTGTTTCTGCGAATAAGCTGTTTTACAAAAAGCGAGCGGGGAAGCCCTTTAGGGGGCGTCGTCAAATTGGGGAAATAAACATGATAAAAGTAGAAAATATCGGCGTGGTTTTCGCGGCGGGCACGCCCGACGAGAATCACGCGCTTAAAAACATAAGCCTCACGGTGAACAAGGGAGACTTCATCACGATAATTGGCTCTAACGGGGCGGGTAAGACGACTCTTTTTAACGCTATCGCGGGAACGTATCCGCCGTCTTCCGGGCGGGTCTTGCTCTTTGACGAAAGAGACGGCGCGGAACGAGACATTACGCGTTCAGCCGAATACCGCCGCGCCCGCTATATCGGGAGAATATTCCAAAACCCCCTGCTCGGTACAGCGGGTAAAATGAGTCTGGCCGACAATATGCTTCTTTGCCGTAAGAAAGGTTACAAGGGACTGAAAATCAGTCTCAACAAGCAGGTGAAAGAAACGTTTCGCGAGGAATTGCGCGCGCTTGATATGGGGCTTGAAGACCGTCTCGCGGACAATGTGGAACTTTTTTCCGGCGGGCAACGGCAGGCGCTCACCCTACTTATGACGGTAACGTCCCGCCCCAGTCTTCTCCTACTGGACGAACACACAGCCGCGCTGGACCCGCGCAACGCGGAAATCATCATGCGTCTCACTCTCCGTTTCGCCAAGGAGTACAATCTTACCGTGATGATGATAACGCACAACATGGCGCAAGCCCTCGAATACGGCAACCGCCTCCTCATGATGGACGCGGGCGAAATCATTCTGGACGTTGATGAGCGGGAGAAGGCGAAACTCACCCCGGACGGCGTGGTTCAGCGATTCCGAGACATAAAAAAACGAGACCTCACAAACGACGAGATGCTGTTGTCTTGACGCGCGCTTGTTCGAGCGGTCCGCGCTTCTTGACTAAAAAAGCGATGTTCTATACAATGAGCCAAAAGAGGGCAAGGCTTTTAGCGGCCCTTTCAAAAATTTCTAGACTAAACTAAGGAGGTTTTTATGAAGAAGTTTTTAGCAGTGTGCGCTATTGGATTAGCGTTAGCGACCGGTAGCGTATTTGCGGACCATCCAAGCGGATTGGGACTCGGCGTCGTATTCGGCGGCGGCGTGGGCGAATACAACGCCGCGTTATCACTCAAAGTACCGTCTGTCCCCATATATTGGGCAATCAGACTAGGTATCTGGGATAATTCTTTCGGGCTTGGGGTAACCGGCGACTATTACATCATCGACAACAATCTTCCCGTCTCCGGCATTGACCTGGGGTGGTATTTCGGCGTCGGCGGTTATGCAAGCCTGTGGGGATTCGACGACAAGCTTGGGGTTATAGCGGGCGTCCGCGCCCCGGTAGGGCTCTCATGGCAGTTCCTTGGACACGGCGAAGTCTTTTTAGAAGTTGCGCCCCAGTTGGGCTTCCAACTCCTACCCAAGTTTAGATTCCCGTACGCCTCTTTCTTCAACGGGGCTTTAGGCTTCCGTTTCTGGTTCTAACCGTTTCAAAATGGGGAGCGGGGAGCGAAAGTACTCCTAACTCCCTTTTTTATTTTCAAAAAGACGAATCAAATTCCGCGTCCGCTCCATAGAGAACAATATGAGAACATTCCTTTTAATATACGCCGTAGCGTTGACGACGTGCGCGAGCGTTGATTCTGGAAGCCGCTGTTCCGAAGGCGTAGGGCAGGGCTTTCGCGGACCCATCCGCGTAGCCGTCTATACGGGCGAGAACGGTATAGCGTTCATAGAAATCCTCGCGCATGACGAGGACGAATTCGTGGGAGAACCCGCGATGCAGGCGCTCGCCGATGCGGTACAAGCGGCGAATTCAACGGACGTGGACGCGGTTTCGGGGGCGACCGCATCGAGCAGGGGTTTTCTGGACGCGGTGAACGGCGCTTTGGAAAAATTCAAATGAAGAGGAGAAATGAAGGTTAAAGTTGTAATTGTGGGACTTGGGAAGATAGCCGGGCTGTTGGAAAACGACAAACTGCGTGAAAAGCCCTGTACCTCATGTGTGCGCGTTCAGCGCAAATGAATTTTCTGTAGATAATCCGCCCTATCTACTTTCTAAGTTTTATGATATTATAATATATTATGATTAAACAGACATTTAGCGGACTTTTATTTGCGCTTATGGTGGAAACGGCTTTTGGGGCGGCTGTAGAATCCTTTGGGAACGGGATTTTCGCGGTTATCAGTACGGCGAAAGGCGACATCGTGGCGCGGCTCGAGTACCAGAAAGCGCCTCTTACGGTGTGTAACTTCATCGCTCTCGCAGAAGGAAAAATGAGAAACGCGGGAAACAAGCCTTTTTATGATGGTTTAACTTTCCATCGCGTTATCGCGGATTTCATGATTCAAGGCGGGGACCCGCTTGGGAATGGGACCGGCGGTCCTGGCTACCAGTTTATGGATGAAGATACGGGTTTTACCTTTGACGGTCCTGGGGTAATGGCTATGGCTAACGCGGGAGCAAACACAAACGGCAGTCAATTTTTCATCACTCATGTGAAGACGCCGTGGCTCAACGGCAAACACACCATATTCGGTCACGTCATTCAGGGGCAGAATGTGGTGAACGCCATCGCGCAAGGCGACAAAATAACCCGTGTTTACATCGTAAGAAACGGAATAGAAGCGGCGGCGTTCAAAGCGGACCAGACGGCTTTTGACAAGCTTCTTCAGGATTGGAAAGATAGGCAGTCCGCAAAGATTCGGGCGAAACGTGATTCCGATTTTGCGAAGATTCAGGCGAAGTACCCGACGGCGCAGGAAACGGCTTCCGGTATAAAATATATCGTCCAAAAGGAAGGGACAGGCGTGAAACCGATGAAAGGACAGACTGTCTCCGTCAAATATAGAGGTATGTTTCTTTCAGGCGAAGTTTTCGACGCGTCAGACATTCACGGCGGTCCTATAGAGTTTAAAATCGGTATGGGCGTGGTTATCGCGGGATGGGAAGAAATGATACTTGATATGAAGACGGGCGAGAAACGTCTCGCCGTCCTGCCGCCGGAACTCGCCTACGGCGAGCGCGGCGTAGGCAAAGGCGCCGTTCCGCCGAATAGTTTCCTCATTTTTGAGCAAGAATTGGTTGCGATAAGATAAGCGGCGATGATTTGTATTAGCGCAAGGCGAGAGCTGGACGCTAAATAAAAAAGCCTGCTCCAAAACCGGGTTTTGGAGCAGGCTCGTTTTTATGTGCTTGCGCCACAACGTTATCCGGTAAATTCTGTGCATACATTGATACCGGAACCGCGGATGCCAGTATTAAACCAAGCATCGCCATAAAAAATCTTCTTTTAGCCATTGTTTTCTCCTTATATTGGCATTGAATTTTTGAGTTATGTTCCATTTTTTATCGAAGCGGCGGCACAGATTCCACCTTGCCGAACCATTTCAGGTTTTTTGTTGCGTCCTTCAAACTTGTTCCTCGATTTCAAGGTCGCGCGCCGCTAGGGCAAAACCTGTTTCGCATAACTACGAGATATACGAAATTGCGCTAAACTGGCAAAAAGTAAAAAATTCATACACAAAAATTGAAAAACAGGGTATTGAAACATAAAAAACAGTATGATAGACTATAAATTATGGATAACAGAATTTATTTAGACAATTGTAGCTTTAATCGCCCCTATGACGATCAAGTCATATTAAGAAACTATCTTGAGGCAGAAGCAAAAACATAT
>JAIRKH010000046.1 GCA_031260245.1 Treponema sp.
TATTTTGGCGGTATTGCGCATAACGTCCCGGCTGTATGCGACGTTTTGCCAGCCCGAATAAGGGCTTTGCGAAGCAAAGACCATGGATGGCAAAACGTGCCGGAACAATGGCGTGGGAGGCGTAGCCGACCGAACCCCGAGCCGCTACTGCGGCGAAGCGTAAACAGTCCTGTTATGCGCAGTACGGGCGTACTCCATTATTTTAGTTCATTTATTATTTTTTCTATACTTACTGGATAAAAATTATTTACATCCACACCGACATTTATTGCCCTTTTGCCAAGTATTTTGAATCTTTCCTGTTCTTTTCTATTGTTTCCACCATTATGTACATGACCATATAAATGAATGGCATCGCCAAAATATCCATCCCACTCAAATATTGGATAATGAAATAAAATAAACTTTATCTTTTGATAATTCAGTACATAATAATCCTTAATCCACTCAAAATTATTTCCATTAAAAATTCTATTCTCAATAAATTTATCGTGATTGCCTCTTATTAAATATTTTTTCCCATTTAATCTTTTTATAATATTTTCCGTTTCAAAAACACTGCCTTTAAATGCGAAATCTCCTAAAACATAAATTTCATCGTTATTATTTATACATGAGTTCCAATTCTTTATTAACGTTTCATTCATTTGTCCAACATTGGAAAACGGCCTTCCGCATAAATTTATAATATTTGAATGGTTGAAATGTGTATCTGCTGTAAAAAATATCATTTTTTCCTCCGGTATTTATTTTATTATAATTTTTTTATTGTGTCAATATTCAACAAATTTTAGCCCCCATTTCGCCTAACTACGGTATATACGACCCCTGTCGTATACACTCTTGTTCTTTCCGCGGCGGTTCCAGCGGTCAACGACCGCGTTTGTGGAACTCCTTCCGCCTCTTTGTACGGCGTTCATGTCCGCACACGCATATCCGTTATGTTCAACCCTCCTACGGGATTAACGCCGATACCAGGGACCCGGCGGACCCTGTTTCCCGCCGTTCTCCATCTACGCCATCGTGTAAAACGACTTCCGTATCCGCGCCCGTGAGCGGCGGCGTGTAGAAATACCGCTTCTTAATATCCCACATCTTCGCGGTCAACGCCTCGAAAGCGGTCTTGCATTGCGCGGTCGCCACTGGCGTACGGGTGGTTTCGTTCTTCGCAGCGGTCAGCGCGGCGTCCGCCGCGTTGGTACAGGTCGTCAGCTCCGCGGTTTCGACGCTAGGGACGCCCCACGCGGTACCGTTGGCGTTCAGAACCGTTACCCACTGCTTCGCCGTCGCTGATTGCCCGTCTCGCGTCCCGGACATCCAATCTGTTTTTTCACCCATAGGTTTTGCCTCCTTGTCCGCCCGCGTCGGGGGCTAAAGAAAATGACTCGTTCTGAAAAGAAAATAGGATGGATTTGCCCCTGTCCGCCGCCCGCTTGCCTAAAAGTCTATAGGACGGTACAGGTTCTGGCGCGGGATTGGCCGCGGCTTCTCCTGTAAGTCTCAAGAGGGCGGGAGCGCGTAAGCCTCTCGCTTGAGCCGTATAACGATACGGCGTATAGCTTATAGTATACAGGGGGCGCAAACAGAGTATTATCCGCCCCACGAGAGAGAATAGTTTGTTGGGCGCTGTTTGTTTCGTGTCATAATACGTTTATTATCGTATATACTACAAAAATTACAAGAGAGTTTTGACGAATTTTCTTTTTCAATTTTTTTTAACTTGCCATGCTTATGTAAGGCAAATATTCTAAAGAAATTTGTCTTGTTTATGGATAATCAATACAGGCTAATTCCATACAAATCAAGCCTCCCGCCAAAAGCCGTTTTTCCAATTAAAGCGGCTCACACCTTCAAGAGGCGTCCCGGATTTCGCCGCGTCCATGACTTCTTTATAAGTCCTTTTCTTCACGTTCACATTGGAAAAGTCAACGATGAAACGCTTAAATCCCGCCTCTTTGAGGAACGGAATCTTATCCACAATGGAAAACGGCTTCTCTGGAATGACGACGGAACCCTCTGCCGCCGCAATGGAAAATTCCTCGCCTTGGCTGTCTGAAAACTTCCGCCACGGGTAAAGGAGATTCAAATCGGCTCGTATACGAAAAAGAGGCGGAAAGGCGAACACTGGTATGAAAATTGCGGCGCGGGTATCGACGTCAAACGTTTTCTCCAGATTTTGTCGGTTGTTTTCAAGCGGTGAAACAAGAGCGGTCGCGCCCAGTCCGCGGACAAAGACAGCCGCGAATCGGTTGAACGTATAAAGATAGGAACCTCCGATAAGCAGAGCGTCTGTGTTTCTGAAAAACGAGAAATGCCCTGGATTGTTCACGACGAATGTCGTGAATCCTTGCTCTATGAGACGAGGAATCTCTTCGGCGAAATCCGCCGCGCGTTCTTGAGGAAAATATGGGTCCAACGCTAGAATAACGTCTTGAGGTGGAAAGGGAACCTGACCTTTTTCAAGAAGAGAGGCGGCGTTCTTTTGCGTGTAGGCGAGGATAACTTTTACCGGGCGGCTGGATTGTAAAACAAAGCAGTCGCTTATCTTGGACGCGGACGCGTAGAGACCTTCCGGTAGTTTCTTGACGAAATCTTTTTTGGGAAGTAAAAGCTTGGATAGGACAATGTTGGGCGCTTTTTCGCGTCCGGGAACCCGGCGGAATCCATCCAAATTTTTCGGTAGAACTGGCGCGTAACGCCGCGACATAGCCCGCGTCTGAATCAAAAAAACGCTGTCGCCAACGTCCGCGCCTTGGGGAAGCGAGAGCCATACGCCGGAAACGCCGCTATTTTCTACAAATACGAGCTTGTGGGTCAGCCTATCGGAATCGTCGGCTTTGTGAATCCGAATCGAGTCGCCTTCGACGACCCTCTTGTTTTCGGCTTGGATTAGCCCTCGTCCATTTTTTGTCTTCAAAATCTTGCCCAAGGATATTCCCACGCCGCCGGCTTGATTGGGTTTCAGCCAGTTTAACGGGAACGTTTTGTCCGATAAATCAACGGGGAAATAGAAAAACGTCTTGGAGCGCGCGAAGTCGTTTTTAAGGATGTCCTTACTTTCTTCAACGCGTCCGGAATCGAGCATATTACGATAGGCGCGTACTACGGTTCCCACATAGTCGGCGCTCTTCATGCGCCCTTCAATTTTGAGTCCGTTCACGCCCGCGTCTACCAGTTCCGGCAATTTTTCAAGGAGCTGAAGATCGGCTGTACTAAAGAAATAGCCGGACTCAGATTCATTGTCTGTTTTGTAGAATCGCCTGCACGCCTGAGTACATAAGCCGCGGTTCGCGGACTTGCCGCCGAGGTAGCTGGAGAACAGGCACAAGCCCGATTCGCTGACGCAGAGAGCGCCGTGGACGAATACCTCAAGTTCCACGTTTGTACCGTCGCGAACCTCCCGTATTTCGCGGAGTGTCAGCTCCCGCGCCAGTACGACCCGTGAAACGCCGTTCTTTGAGAGGATGTTCGCGCCGCGCGCGCTCGCTATGTTCATCTGTGTCGACGCGTGGAGCTTCGGGAATCGCGGGAAAAACTCCTTTATCATTTCCACAACGCCGAAATCCTGCACGATGACGCCGTCAGGACCGATGCAGGACAGATAATTCAGCATTTGAAAAACCCTGTCCGACTCCCGCTGTTCAAAGACGGTGTTTATTGTTATATAGGATTTTTTCCCAAGACGGCGCAGGCTCTTAACGGCCGCTTCAGCTTGAGAATAGGCGAAATTGGCGCTACGAGCGCGCGCGTTGAAATCTTTTAGCCCAAAGTAGACAGCGTCCGCCCCCGCGCCCACCGCGGCGTCAAGCGCTTCCGGCGACCCGGCCGGCGCTAATAATTCAAGTTTGTTCATATTTCCTCAAGGAAGAAAGAGAATAGCGGCCGCGAGTCGCCCTCGCTAAATCGCCGCAATACACTTATGGTTTATCATGAAATCCGCACTCGCCTTTGCCGTCGGGGAAGACCATCGGTGAAGTCAAAAATATCCTGAAAGCAGAAGACTGCCAGCACAGCGAGTCCAAAGAAACACGACACGGCCTTCACGATATAATCCGGGACTCCTTCGGGATAGAAGGCGGTTACGGCTTCGCCTGTTTCCATCGAAACGTCATCGGCCGTCGCTTTATCAACAATGCGAATGAGACGGTCGCCTCTTTGCCCATACCCGATTTCCCAAGCTTTTGCCCTAATAGTTTCCGGATCCGCTGGTATACCGTCCGGCGTTCCATTGTCTCTTGCGCCGAGCCGAACGCCCATGTTGTCCAATTCCGCGTTTATGAACTGTATGGTTGTAAAATTATCCGTAAGTCGTAGATATTCTCCGTAAAGTCTATCGTAGGCTGTCTTCCCATGGACGCCTATCGTGAGCGAAAGCAATGTGTATATAAACGCTCCTACCCAGACCGCGCCGAGAAACTTGAGACGAAACGGAGCTTTTTTTAATCTGTTCATAGCATATTCCTTATAAAATGATAACACATATATTTTTTTTTGGCAAGTATTGAAAAAAAGGACTAGCCTAAATTTAATAAATGTTTTATACTAAACATAAGACGCCCGGTTCCGAGATCGTGGTTTTGAGAGCCGGCTAAGACTATATTAAGAAACAAACAGGGAGCGATTCATGGCTGACGAAAAAAAATCTTCAATATATGATGATGGTTCATCAAACGGATTTGATGAATATGGCGAGTGGGTGACAAGCGATCCTGATGATATAAGTTCAGATGAACTAGCCAACGATAACCTGACGGGTTTGGAAGCCGATTTGGGGATGCTTGAGGCGCAACCGCTTGACGAGACTGGCGATGATTTGGAAATGTCCTTCGACACGCTAGATTTGCCTGATGAAGAGGAGGAACCTCAAGAGGAACTCAATGTGGAAGATATCCTCGCCGAGGATGACGGTTTTACGGACGACGAAATTCTTTTGAATGAATTTCCAAAAGAAGAATTGGAGCCGATTGAAAAAACCGTCGTTTCGGACGTAAAAGAAATTCTACCTGTTGTTGCAAGCGCTTCCTCAGAAGAATCGGCTGACAGCGCGGACGCTAAAGAAGTTCCCGAATCTCACAGTAACACAACGGAAGTCTTCATGGAGAATTTCCTTGACGATTCCCCGTTTGACGACGAAGAAGACGAGATTCCACCTGCGCAGGAAGAAAAGGAAAAATTTGACGAACCGACTTTGGTTGAAACGCCTGTAGAGGAAACAATCGCGGTTACAGAAACAGCCGATGGGGTGGTTCCCGAAGATGCGGACGACTTCGTTGACGAGATGTCGTTTGATGCGGACGCTGCTTTGGCCGAAGCAGGAATACCTATCGAGCAGGTAGCGGAACCTGCGGCTGAGGCGGATGTTCCTGTTGAGCAAGCGGAAGAAGTCCCGTCCCAAGCGGAAACACCTGTCGAGCAGGTAGCGGAACCCGCGGTGGAAAAAGCGACTGAGTCGCAAAAAACAGAAATCGCGCAAAGCTTTTCCACGGAATTACTCCTACGTATAGCCGAAGAATTGTCCTCCATTCGCAAGGAATTGTCCTCTTTGAAGCAAAATTTCCTCGAGCGCCGGGGTAAAGAAGCGCAACTTGAGTCCGTTCCCATCGAAGAGCCGTCGGGATCTGAAAGGATTGAGGAAATCGTCCCATCCGCGGAAGAGTCCGAGTCTGTTCACAGCGGCGGTTTTTTCGACGACAACGGCGATGAAAAGATAGCTCTGACCGGCGATGAGCTAGACAATATCCTTATGTCCGCAGACTTCACCGAAGAGGCGGGCGCGGAGGTCACTGACGACTTTGAGACAGCCGCGGACGAAAAAATCCTTGAGACGGAAGCGAGTGTTGAAGACGAGCGGCCGATTGATGCTGAAAAAGATTCAGAAGAACTACAGAAACTGCGGGAAGAGGGTGTCGTGGTTCCTATTACCCCGTCGCCTGAAGACGTGAGTCTTCTGGAAACAGAGGAAATTCTGCAAGACGAAAAGGATGAGGGAGTCGAGGAATACCTCGATCTTTCCGATGCGGTTATTGACGAACCGGACCTCCAAGTGGTTGAAAATCCTATTCAAGAACCGGCGCTTGAAGGTATTTCCTTTGACGACTCTATCTTAGACATGGGCGACGAAGCGTTTGAAGAATCTCACATAGAAGAAGAATTGCCCGAAGAGCCGGAAGTTGAAATTCCGTTCCCAGAAGAAAAGCCGATTCTGGAGATTCCCGAACCAGCGGCCGAGCCTGCCGTGTATGAGGAACCCGTTCCACCGGTTGAAGAAGTTGAAGAAGCGCCTCCAGCCGAACCGATAGCTGAAACCCAAGAGACTACAGAGACGACAGCGGGAGTGGCGATCGAAGAGACTACAGCGGGAGCGGTGAGCGGGACGGGCGTAGCGACGATTCCGCCAAGCATCAAGGACGAACTCAAAACCGTTTTGTCCTACATGGATCAGCTTTTGGAATCCTTGCCCGAAGAAAAAATAGAAGAATTCGCCGCTTCAAAGTACTTTGACACCTACAAAAAACTCTTCACCGAACTCGGAATCGTGTAAATCAATTCTCCATTCACGGTACAATCCGACTACGGAAGCGGAACGTTACGTCGACTCCCTCTCCTTGCGAGATGGAGTCCGTTTTTTCGTTCTGATTGAACCGGGCGTAGGTCACATGATTTCTCCGCTTCAAAAAAGATTCCCTCGCGTTAAGATAGTTTGCCTTCACGTCGAGGATGTAGACGTTCAAGCCATTCTAGAAAGAGAAATTCCGGATGTCTACGCCTCGTCTATAGAAATCATCGAATGGAAACCATCGCAACAGGTCTTTGGCGAAAGATACCTTCGACTGCTCGCCGAGACCGCGGCATTCATCAAGAGAGCGGACGCCAACAAGCGTACCACAGACTATTTCGGCGAAAGATGGTTTTCAAATTTTTTTAAAAAAATAGATACTATCAAGAAACTTATCGTTTTCGAGCAGTTTGACAAACCTATCATAGTGGTAGGCGCGGGTCCGGGGCTTGAAGCTTCTATGCAAACTATAAAAACCCTCCAAAAGAGAGGGGCGTTTATCCTTGCCGTTTCCGCTGCATGCGCCGCCCTGCTAAAGAACGGCGTCTCGCCTGACATGGTCGCGACGTCGGACGGCGGGAATTGGGCTTTGTTTCACTTATTCGAGCTTATCAGATTCTGTCGACAGACGCCTAATGCTGCAGAGATTCCGATTGCGACGACGATGAACGCGATTCTTCCTACGGAAATCGCGAATTCACCCGCGTTGCTCATAAGCGACGGCTCTCTCTGGCAAAATACAATCTTAAGATCCCTCGGACTCCCCTTCTTCAGTACGCCTCAGCGAGGGACCGTTACCGCTCAAGCGCTGGATTTGGCGTTTGCTCTCACGCCGTCAAATGTGTTCATCACGGGCATGGACCTGGCAAACCGCGATATCCTCGCGCACGCTCATCCTTACGCGCTTGACTTCCATGCTCATGCCGCGACTCGCCTGACCCCGCTCTATTCGTCCGCATTTGTCCGCGCCGCGGATAACAGCTTCGCCGTATACGCGGACTGGTTCAAGCGGCAGCTGAACTTTTACCCCAAGCGCCTCTTCACCATAGGCGAGAATCATCCGGTTTTCTCGTCGTTACCGGCGTGGACGGATACCAAAGATGCAACCGCGGACAAACAATTCAGGCAAGAAACTCGTATTTTCAACCTTGCCGCGAAAGGCGTCTATGGGAAGAAAGTTGTTGAAATTCTTTTAGACGCGCTCAAAAACGGCGCGTCAAGGCAGAAAATCACACGGGAAATTGAAGAGTTGCTGTCTTGCGTAGTGGATGAGGAGACGATAATGAAAAAAGCCCGTGTAAAATAGCGGCTATTCTTCCGGCATCCGCCTTCTCACCGTGAATTCCTCATGAATCTTTGGCTTATACGCGGTTCTCGCGGCTTTTTCAAGCAATTTTATCTGAACGCGGAAGGGTTTTTCGCCGTTGGATGGATAAAGACGTTCCCAAGAGCCGTCCGGTTTCAGCCTGCGGGCTTGGCAGTTGTCCTTGAAATACGCTTCCAAAATGGAGACCATATCCCTGCGTATGTCTTCATGAAGGATGGGGAACATAAGTTCCACGCGGCGTTCCAAATTACGGGGCATCCAGTCCGCGCTTGAGAGAAAGACCTCTTCCGTGCCGCCGTTGGCAAAATAGAAAACGCGGGAATGTTCCAAAAAGTGATCGACGACGCTCACCACCCGAATATTTTCAGACAGAGCGGGAACGCCCGGGACAAGCATACAGACGCCGCGCACGTTGAGGTCGATTCTTACGCCGTCTTGAGACGCTCTGTAGAGGGCGTCTATGACGCTCGTGTCCACGAGAGCGTTCATTTTCGCCATAATTCTGCCCGGATATTCTTGACTTGAGCGATTCGACTCTCGGCCTATGAGGGAGAGGAGCTCGCGTTTCAAGCCAGTCGGCGCTATAATGAGCCGCCGCATGGGCTGTATCACCGAATAGCCGGTGAGCATATTGAAAAGTAGTCCCACATCAAAGGCGATTTCCTCGTTTGCAGTGAAGAAGCTTAAATCCTCGTAGAGTTTCGCGGTTTTATCGTTATAATTGCCTGTTGAAAGATGCACGAACCGTTCCACCTTCCTTTTTTCCCGACGCATCACGAGCGACGCCTTCGCGTGAACCTTAAGATTAGCGATGCCGTAAACCACAATGACGCCCGCCTTTTCGAGGCGTCTCGCCCAAGATATGTTACGCTCTTCGTCGAAACGCGCCTTGAGTTCCACGAAAGCTGTTACCTGCTTGCCGTTAAGCGCGGCTTGCTCAAGCGCCTTCACGATAGGCGAATCCCCGCTTGTACGGTAGAGGGCTATCTTCACGGCAAGCACATTTGGGTCGACCGCGGCGGACTGGAAGAATCTCAGCACCGGTTCGAAAGACTGATAAGGGAGGTGAATCAGGATGTCTGACGCCTTAATGACGTCCCAAATGGACGCGCCCGGGTCCGCAAACGCTGGATGCGGATATATCTTCCATGTCTTCTCTTTGAAGAAGTCGAAACCCGGTAGGTTCGTCAGCTGGAACAGGTCCCCTAGTTGTAGAGGTCCAGATACTTCGTAGAGGTCTTCATCTTCCAGTTTCAAGAAAGAGGCTATTTTTTTTGTTAGACGCTCACTGTCCGGAGAAAAAAACATACAGACGGCCGTCGAAGTTTCTCTGTCTTCAATCACTTCAGTCATAGCTTCGATGAAGTCTTCGTCTCGTTTTTCGTCAACGGAAAAATCCGCGTCCCTGTTGATTTTGAAGAGTAGGCGTTCCTTAACATGGAAGCCCGGATAAAGATAGCGCCCCCAGCGAAGAACCATGTCTTCAACGAGCGTGAAGCGCCTCTTCTCTTTCACGGGGATCCACACGATGCGCTCCATTACGGGTGGAATCTTGACGATTGCAACCGTTTCGCCTTTGCCGTTTTCCGGCTGAAGCAGAAACGCCGCGTAGACGCATTTGCTCTCGATGGACGGTTCGTCCTCAAGGCGGAGCGGGGTGAGAAGCGGATAAATTTCATTCACAAAAAGAGACTCAAGCAATTCGGCGTCCCTGTCAGAATAATCGGCGAGCCGTGTAAGTTCCAGTCCGGCTTTCGCAAAAACCGGGAACAGGTCGTTTTCAAGAGAATCGTAGAGTCTGTGAAGAATAGAACGAATCTTCTCTGCGCTTTTTTTCAGAATTGCGGCAGGCTCCAAGCCCGAAGGGTCGGTCGACGGAACGCGCGCCGATTTTGCGGTTTTCAACGCGGCTATCCGCACCATGAAAAATTCGTCAAAATTCGAGGATACGATGGACAAAAATTTGAAACGTTCCAGAAGCGGCGCATCTTGTCGGACGCCTTCCTCCAACACCCTTTCGTTAAAGTCTATCCACGATAAGTCTCTGTTAAAATATTGATACATAGTATTTTGGTAAAATTATACTATTTTTCCTAGCCGATAACAAGACGCGTAAAAACCTGATGTTTCGGAAACTCATAATTGTAATTAAGGACATGGGGGATTATACTTTGTGGATTTCCGTATGAAACGCCTAGACGAAATAGTCCGTGAATGTTATATTAACGTTCAAAGTATATGCTTGAAGTCAAACAAATAACAAAAAAAAACGGCGATTTTTCTTTAGCGGTTGATTTTTCCGTCAACGACGAGGAAACGCTTGTCCTTTTTGGACCGTCAGGTTGCGGCAAGACCAGCACATTGAACGTCGTCGCGGGGCTCGTCCCGCCTGAATCCGGCGAGATACTCGTCAATGGGCAGAACGTTATAGAAACGCCCCCATGGGAACGTAACATCGCCTTTGTTTTTCAAGACTTGGCGTTATTTCCCAACATGGACGTTGAGAAAAACATAGGTTACAGCCTTTTTATCAGAGGAATTCCCAGAAAGGAGCGGCAAAAAGCTGTCAGAAATATGCTCGACATGGTTCATCTGCCGCGTTCCTTTGCCAAGAGGAAAATCCAGACCCTTTCCGGCGGTGAACGCCAGCGGGTCGCCATTGCCCGCAGTCTCGTCTTTCCGCCTCAGGCACTCCTCATGGACGAGCCTTTTTCGAGCCTCGACCATGCGCTCAAAGAAGGGCTTTGGCGGGAATTTAAGAGTATACGCGGTAAGGCGCCCTGCGTGTTCGTTACCCATGACTTAGAGGAAGCCCGCGTTTTAGGCGACAGGCTTGCGCTTATGCAAAATGGACGTATCGTGGGATGGGACTCTCCCGCCTAATCGCAGAGCTGCGTAGATTTTGAGGCGTCTCAAGCCGTATTGACTTTTTATGATGATTCCAGTAAAATACGCAATGTAAATGGAAGCATTGGATTGGGACGACTTTATAATAAATGAAGAGAAAAAGCCTTTTGCCGCGGTGATAGGCGTGTTTGACGGGGTGCATCGCGGGCATCAGGCGCTGATTGAGCGGGTTGTGAGTCGGGAGGAGAAGCCGACAGTTATCACATTTCGGCAGAATCCCAAGTGGGCGCTGGCGCGTCAGGATGGGCGGGATATCGTCAGCCTTGAAGAAAAATTGGATATTTTTGAAAAAATGGGAATAACGCGCGTTATACTCATTGACTTTTCTGAAAATTTCAGTAAAATAGAAGGACGGGTTTTTATAGAGACTCTGCTTGATAGAGGGCTATCGTTTTTGGCGGTTGGCGAGAATTTTCGATGCGGACGCCGAAGGGACATGGGAGCGGAAGACATTCGGCGCGTCGCCGCGGAACGCGGCGTGGAAATCGACATTGTACAGACGGTTTTGCTTGACGATAAACTTATCAGTTCCAGTATGATACGCGAGGCAATAGCGCGGGGCGACTTTGCGCTTGCCTCCGCGGCTCTCGGCAGAGAATTTATGGATTAACGGTTCAGAAAAAGCGGCCGTCTTTAGCGGTTGCTATGAATTGTTCTAGGAAGTAGTAAAGTTAAAATTCACTGGCGAGGCGCGGGAAATGTCTTCTGAAGACGGCGTTTCTACGCCGCAAGTAGTGAGGAATAGCAACGGACTTGAACTTTTGCCTAGTTTAAATAAGGAGAAACTATGATTCTTAAAGAAGAAGTAACTTCTATCATCGCGAAATACGGTAAGAACGAGAACGATACCGGCGATACGGAAGTGCAGGTTGCGATATTGACCGGCAAAATCAACAGGTTAACGGAACACCGCAAGTTATTCAAGAAGGATAAAGCGTCTGCGCGTACTATGGGCATCCTCGTCAGCAAACGGCGGCGCCTTCTCAAGTACATCCAACGTACGGATATCGAGAAATACCGCAAGATTCTGAAAGATTTGAGTTTGAGAAAATAGGAAGTAGTAAATAATACTAGAGAAATAACGAAAGCGCTATGAAAATCCCGCTATGGATTCGTATAACGATATTATTCATTATTCTCTAACAATCAAGGAAAAAATGCAGAAAGTAACTATGCAATTCGCCGGAAAAGAACTTACGCTTGAAACCGGCAGAATCGCAAAACAGGCTAACGGCGCTGTTTTTGCTCAATACGGAGGCTCTGTGGTAATTGCCACGGTTTGTTGTTCGAAAGACGCGGTCGAGGGATTGGACTATGTGCCGGTCACGGTTGATTATAATGAAAAATACTACGCGGCGGGCAAAATACCGGGCGGCTTCATCAAACGGGAAGGCAGACCCAAAGACAAGGAGATTCTCGTGTCCCGCCTCATCGACAGACCTATGCGTCCGCTCTTTGAAAAAAGCTTCGGCAGGGAAATCCAAATCGTGCCGACTGTGCTTTCCACGGACCATGTGAACCCGCCGGACGTCCTGGCAATCATCGCCTCGTCGGCCGCGGTTCATATTTCGGACGTCCCGTTTAACGGTCCCATCGCGGGCGTGCGCGTGTGCCAAGTCGACGGTCAGCTCGTGGTGAATCCAACTTACGACGACATCGCAAAATCCACCATGGAAATCGTGGTGGCAGGCACCAAAGACGGCATTACCATGGTCGAAGGCGGAGCAAACGAGGTTGACGAAAGCTTGATGATTGACGCGCTCGAAAAAGCCTATGTGGTTATTAAAGAACTATACGAATTACAGGAAAAACTTCGCTCTCTTGCCGGCAAGGAAAAATTGCCCCTCACCAAAAGCAACGCGGTTCTGGAAAACGCGGACGCTATCCGCGCGGACGCCGAACCTCTCCTCCAGTCAGCCTGCTTTCAAAAAAGCAAAATGGAGCGTCTCGCTGCTATCCGCATGATCAAAATCGATTTAAAGGAAAAATATGCGGAACAACTAGTAGACGAAAATCAGGTGAAACTTTTTGACGCGCTTTTCGAGGATTTACAGTACAACATCCTGCGGTCGTCAATCCTGGGCAAGGGACTGCGCGTGGACGGGCGCGGTACGGAAGATATTCGTAATATTATGTGCGAAATCGACGTCTTGCCCCGCACTCACGGTTCCGCGCTATTCACCCGCGGCGAAACCCAGTCTTTGGCGGTAACAACTCTCGGCACATCCATGGACGAGCAGGTTTTTGATGATATTGACGGCGACAAACGAGAACACTTCATCCTACATTATAACTTTCCGCCTTATTCGGTCGGCGAAGTCGGCAGGCTTGCCACGGGACGCCGAGAAATTGGACATGGCAACCTTGCCCGCCGCTCTCTCGAAGCTATGATACCTACAAAAGAGATTTTCCCCTATACCATCCGCATGGTTTCCGAAATCATGGAGTCTAACGGCTCGTCGTCCATGGCGACCGTATGTAGCGGTACTTTGGCGTTACTCAACGCGGGCGTGCCGATGAAGAAGCCAGTCGCGGGCATCGCCATGGGATTGGTTACAGACGGGGAGCGTTACGCGGTTTTGTCCGATATCTTGGGCGAGGAAGATCACCTCGGCGATATGGACTTCAAGGTCGCGGGAACCGCGGATGGTATCACCGGTTTCCAGATGGATATCAAAATCGCCGGACTCAAGATTGAAATCATACGAGAAGCGCTGAAACAAGCGAAACGAGGTAGACTGCACATCTTGGGTATCATGAATCAGGTCATCAGTAAGCCAGCCGACGACATCAGTGAATTCGCGCCTAAGGTCATGAGCCTCAAGATAGACGTTGACAAAATCGGCGCGCTCATCGGACCGGGCGGCAAAACCATCAAAGCCCTGTGCGAGCAGTACAACGTGAAGATTGACACGGAGAACGACGGCACGGTCACGATATACGGACGCAATCCCAAAGACGCGGAAGGAGCCCGTCTTGCGGTTACCGGCATCGCGGCCGACCCAGAAGTAGGGCGCGTCTATAACGGCGTGGTCAGACGCATCAAAGAGTTCGGCGCCTTTGTAGAAATTCTCCCGGGCAAAGAGGGGCTTGTTCACATTTCCGAGCTCTCCCGTGAAAGAATCAATAACGTTACCGATATTCTTAAGGAAAATCAGGAGATTCCGGTGAAAGTGCTCGAAATTGACAAAGTAGGCAGGATCAATCTGTCCTACATTGACGCCATCGATCCTGACGGCGAATCCGCGCACGAACAGCGGCCCGAGCGTTCGCCGCGTTCCGACCGGTCCCATGACCGGGGTGGAGACAGACGCGGCGGTAATGACCGATACGACCACCGCAGGAGGTAAAAGCGCGAATGGGGGAGGGATAGATTTTTGCTCACAACTCCCCTACTTCAGTTATGATGCGGAAACCGTTGCCAATACCCTAATCCATGACGGAAAAAGCGATAGACGTAAGACGCCGTCTGGCGCGGAAAATATTTCTCCATTCAGGCGGTCTTTCCACTGATTACTCCTGACGGGCAGAGTTAGAGACGTTGTTCTCTTGGACGCGTTCACCGCGACGACGACTGTTTCCCTATCCGTTGTTCGCGCAAAGGCGAACTGTTCGTGGGATACATAAAGCTGGCGATACGAGCCGTTTTGTAAGGCGGGACTGTTCTTTCTTATTTCGGCAAAGGTTTTTAGCGCGTTAAAAAGGTCGGCGCTATGGACCGGGCTTTGACTATGAACGACTGTTTCCCAAGACGGACGAAGCGCCTTGTCGCTGTGCGGGGAGCGCGTCCCTGTAACGCCGAATTCGCTTCCATAATACAAGGACGGGATTCCGGGCATGGTGAAGAGTAACCCATATAATGGGAATAGATGCACGGGATTCTTGAGTATACTCGCAACGCGGTTGACATCGTGGTTGTCAGCAAACGAGTAAAGCAGGCTATTTCGGTAAAGCCCTTGTTCTCCAAACTGGCGGTTCAAAGTCCAAGCGATTTCAAAGAAATTCCTGTCGTTAAAACTCGACCACAGACCCTTGTAAAGCTCGTAATTAGTAACGCTGTCCAGACGTTTGCCGCCCGATTCGTTGAAAAGGAACTTGCGGTAATCGCCGGCCACGACTTCGCCTATGAGCCAGAAATCAGGTTTGAGCGCCTGGCACCGCTGAGACAGGTCGTCCATAAAATCAGGCAAGAGCTGGTCCGCCGCGTCAAGTCGTAGACCGTCTATGTCAAACTCCCGTATCCAAAATTCCACAGCCGCAAAGAGATGCTCTCGCACGGCGCGGGAATACCCATTGAGCTTTACGAGATCGTAATAATCGTTCCAACCTTCGTACATAAAGGAATCCCCTTGGGGACTATATTTTGAAAAGTCAAGATTAGCAAACCAATCGCGGTAGAGGGAATTTTCACAGTTCTGCTGAACGTCCTTGAATGCAAAAAAATGTCTGCCCACATGATTGAATACCGCGTCTAGTACAACGCGCATGTCGTTTTGGTGAAACGCCCGGGATAGATGATGAAAATCAGCGTTATTTCCGAGCCTGCGATCTATATGAAAATAGTCCAGCGTATCATAGCCGTGCGCCGTAGATTCAAACAGGGGTCCAATATACACCGCGTCAACGCCAAGTCTTCGCAAATGGGGAATGAGAGACTCAATCCCGCGTAACCCGTCCCCGGCGGGACTGGAGAAATCATTCCACGCGGGACAGCCGCAGAATCCCAAAGGATAAATATGATAAAACATAAAACCTCCCTCGCCGAATTAAGAAAAAATTCCGTGCATGAAGTTATGAATGATTCGAGCTTGCATAGAGTCGCCCATGCTAATTTCACCGTTTATGGAAAGAATAGCCCATGTTTCTATGAGACCGAGAAACGTTTCCGCATAGACGTACTCGCGCCCTTTCATGTTACCGTGGTCAGAGGCGGCGTTCCTGAATAATGCTTGCAAAACGGCGACGAGCTCTTTCCGCAGAGGCTTGCCGACGATGAACTCGGTAGTTTCTGTTGCGGATGAAAAAAGCGTCCGCGCAAGTCGATAAAAGCGAGTTTCTTTTCGAGCGAAATTGAGCGTTTCTTTAAACAAAGCAGTCAAATTCTCAACGAGATTACAACGGTACTCGGCGTTTTTTCGAGTTATCGCAAGCAGTTCCACGCCGCGTTCCGCCACAATGGTTTCCAAAAGCCCCTGTTTGCTTTTGAAATGATAATAAAGAGTTGGTTTCGTAACGCCAGCCGCATCTACTATCTCTTGTACGCCTACGGATTCAAAACCTTTCCGCGAAAACAAATCCAGCCCAACGTTAAGTATGAGCGTCTTTGTATCTTCATCCATAGTTACTAATATACCGACTGGTAGGTAAAATGTCAAGCGGAATCTTGCAAAAATTCTTGGCGCCGGCTTTAATGGTATGAGTCTCATAGACGCAATCATAAGCGTATTTTAGTAGCGCTTGTAATGAAATATTTAATAACGCCCCATTTAACCTAGAATAGGCTTGCCTGCGCCGATAGCGTGAAAAACCCTCCATATTCATCCCGACCGTGCCTATGTACAGCGTTAAAAATATACGCGCCCCCAATTCGCCCCGAGACCGTCAGATAAGGCAGAACCCGCCACGTTGAACCAAAAACCAGAGACAGCCGTTTCTCCGCAACGCCGCTCGGCGTATTCTGGTCGTTGTACCCTTCCCCCATACCCCAGTCCCACTGAATAGTACGCTCACCTTTGAGAGCGAATACAGCGTCCACCGAAAACCCCATCTTGTCTTTAACGAAAGACGAGCCGACCGCAAAAAGCAACGTATCCCTGCCTTCAGGATGCCCAAACCACGTGTAACGCAGAGGTTTGTTTCCCACTTCCGCAAGACGGCGCATCCAGATAAAACTGGCGAAAGGAGACGACAGTATATAGAGAAACGGGTCCGCATACATGAACTCGCCCCAGAAAACCGCGCGCCACCCAGCAAGGTCATACACGAACTCAAGCCCCACAAGATAACCCGTCGCGTTTGGAGCCTGAGTTTCGGGATAATTATCCGCCTCGTATTGCGTGGAAAGCTCGTTCATCACAAACTGCCCATAAAACGCTAAACATGGCAGAATCGCCCAGTCCACGTCAAAGGAAAAAAGCGAGCCGCTCATACTACTCCTATCCGCGCCTGGATTCCATTCGGGGTAGTCGCGCCACGAGAAAAACGAGTGAAAGACCGTCAACGGGTTGACGAAGCGCAATTCCAACGGCGAGTTCCCCACCATAACGCCTTCGGTGAGCGCAAGAGAAACCCTCTTGAACAGACGGATGTCGAGTCGGTGCAGGTAAAGGTAACGGTTGGTCGTCTCCATAAGACCGCCGTTATCGAAGTCAGGCGTGTTGGCGTTGTACGCAAGCAGAGAGTCGTCTGAACCGAAGAGCTGAAGGGGCGTCTGGCTTATCAGCAGAGAGTATTTGAACACAGACGAAAATAGGGAGAGCCTCGCCATATCGTAGTAGTCGGGCGTATCCGAAACTGCCATGTTGCCCGTCCGCCCCGCGCCGAAGGATACTCTGTCCCGCCCTATCTCAAAATTCCACCATGGTCCGCCCATGGCCAAGAACGCGCGCAAAGGTATGTTCAGGTCAAAATACTCCGGCTTGTAAGGAGCGTTCGTCCCAAAGATCGCGCCCACTTCGTTAAACGCCGACGGGTCGCGGGTAAGACTCGACTCAATGAAGAGCTGAACAGCGCTCCCAAAGAAGAGGTTCACTGGTATAGACAAGAGAGAAGGCTCGTCCTTGAAACGATAGGAGAATTGTTCCCACGCGACGTCCGCGTTGGTTCTGGCGCGCGTCTCGCTCGTCAAAACAGCGCGCGCGGATAGGCTAAAAAACCCGCTTGAAAGCAGAGTCTTCGGCGTCAGAGCGGAATAGATGCGGTTGTACGCGTCGCGTCCCGCGGAGGAAAGCGTCTCCTCGTCAAGCTCGCTCAAGAAGAGGGAAACTTCGTCCCGCGACAAGGGCGGCGTGAACGACGTGAGACTGCGCCCCATCTCACGCGCCAGAAACCGAATGTCTTCTAGGATAGGGTCTCCCGCAGAGAACATGGAGAACTGTTCCGCGTCTGTGTGTATGGGGCGCAGTAAAGCGACACACGCTATGGTTAAGATAAGCGTAAAACGGAAAACCGCGCCGCGTCTATGCGGAGCGGCGTCGCTACGGACTTCGCTTCTTAGTCGGCGGTTGTTTCGTCCGCTAATCCATCGCGCGTTTTTTTCATTATTGGTAGTAGGCGAGAGAAATCTGTTATGGCTCATTCGCCAATTATATTATATTTAAAGGGGTATTACAACAGACTTCGTCTGTTTAAAGACTTCATACGGGAGCGCTGTTAGAAAGAGGGCGCCGCTTCCACTATCAAGACGCAAGCGGCGCGATAGGCGGTTTCACGGCGCGGTCCCGCGCTTGAAGGTTTTATCACTAGAGCGGACTTCTTCGACTTTTCTTTCTTTGTGGATCGCCGTCTTATATTTTTATATAAGAGCCTGTTTGAAACCCCTTTAATAAACAGATGGATGTTGAATTTGAATTATGGGGAACAAAAGAAAATCACAATCCTTTGAATGAAAAAGAGGGAGGGTGTATACAAGGGAAATATTGGAAAAGGCAACGCGGTTCTTTCACCCGCATTTGGGCGTCATGATTCATACCGCCCAAATGTCATATACAGCCGGACCGTTATGCGCAATACGCCTTAAAATTTGTTGAAAATGTATTGACAAACAAAAATAGGCATAGTATTATGCGTAATATGAAAGAAATACTGAATGTGAAGAAAAATAGCTTTCTTTCGTTTGATATACGACGAAAAGTCATTTCATCTAGTACCAGTTTCGGATGGAAAGCTCCTCATGTAGCTTATCTCTACGAAGCGGACGCGACTGAATTGTTTGACGAGTTTCAATCATTAAATAACGGAAAGGGCGACGGGAACAAAATATCCTTAAATACGATATTAATGAAAATCATTGTTGAGAGTATAAAAGTTGATCCGCGTTTAAATGCGCATATTTCTTTTAACAAATGGTTTTGTTCCGGGCATATAAAAATTATAAACAGCATAGACGTTAATACACCCGTGTTATTGTCAAATAAAGAAATGATAATTGTTAGAATACCCGACTGCGGAGTAAAGTCGTTATCGGAAATTGAAAATCATATCAAAAAATTAATGACCAGGATAAATAATACAAATATTGACATAACCTTGTTGAAGGTTGGTTTGGAAGACACATTTGAACACATTAAGCGCGGCGATTTTTTTCATCCCGCGGGGCGTCTTTTAGGGTTAAAATTCGGCGGGGATAGATTGAAGAAATTTTCAAGAAAGGAAAAAGACGAATATAAAAAGACGAGAGATGATTTGCGCCTTTGTACCGGCGATATAAATATGGGAACCGTTACTATTTCTAATATAGGGGCTTCCGTGCGTGATACAATCGGTACGCCGGTTCTCATTGATTTAGTATCGCCGCAAGTATTGGCTGTCGGCATAGGGACGTTACAAGATAAGCCTAGAGTTTTAAATTCGCGGATTGTTTCTCGAAGAATAATCCCCTTTTGTATAGTATTTGATCATCGCGCTCTTGACTTTGGAAATATATCAAAGCTAATCAATCAGATGGATTCCTTTTTTAGATACCCTAAAGTTATATATACTTGGTAAAATCAAGTTAATCTGAAAAATCATTTTCTGAAAAAATCGCTAAAGAAGCGGTGGCGGTACAGGCGTACTGCGTTTAACGTTCCGGCGGTATGCGACGTTTGGGCGGCG
>JAIRKH010000053.1 GCA_031260245.1 Treponema sp.
GCAAACTCGATAAAGGCTTCCGCTATACCGTCCTTTGTTTCGCCTCCGTGGTTAAACAGGTCGTGCTTTACTATCCGGTGTCCGTGCGTATCGGGAAGCGGCTCGTATATTTTATCGCCAGAATTGTCTTTGCCCGGTTCCCGCATCGTGGCGAAAAAGATAGGGTAATCGGCAACCTTCGGGCAGAGTTTGTCGTCCCATTTCTGCGCAAACAACACGCTCGTCTTCGTGCCGGTATGCGGCTTAAACGTGTTGCCGTGCAAGCCTACCACGGCCAATATTCGGCACCGTTTCGCGATAAACTCGCGTATTACTTTGTCGCTTGCGTTGTTAAAGCGTCCCTGGGGCAGTACCACCGCCATCCGTCCACCGGGTTTAAGAAAATCAAGGTTGCGCTCAATAAAAAGAATGTCGCGGCCCACCGCGCTCTGATACTTACCATTCGAATTCTTCCCTAAATCGTACTTCGCCAATATACGGCTCTCTTTTATGTCCCCGGCAAAAGGTGGATTTGCCATCAGGATGTCAAAGCCGAATCCCCGGTTGCTGTTTTTAACAATACGCAGTTTCCTTAACTTTTTCCAGCCTTCACTGTAAATATCCGTCCACAATTCATCGCTTGTTTTTTCTTCCCATCGTTCCCAATCCAACGTGTTCAAATGCAGTATATTGGTCTGTCCGTCTCCGGCGATTAAATTAAGCGTCCGTCCGACCCGCACCGCCTTTTCGTCAAAATCAATCGCAAATACTTTGTCGTTCACATAATCAACACAGCGGGACGGCTTTTTCTCAAGGGTAAATAGATTGCTTTTATCCAATCCCTCGTCAGTCATAACTCTTTCCCATACGTGAAAAATCGTATGTACCGGAAACCCGCAGCTTCCGGCCGCCGTGTCAATCATTGTCTCGTCTTCTTTTGGATTCAGCATCTTAACGCACATATCAATCACATAGCGCGGCGTAAAGTACTGCCCCTTTTCACCCTTGCTGCTTTTATTGATAAGGTATTCAAAGGCGTCGTCAATGACGTCAAGGTTGCTGTTAAACAGCTTAACGTCCTGTAGCGAAGAAAGGCACACCGATAAATGCGAGGCGGTCAAGTCAATTTTCGCGTCAGGGGAAAATACGCCGTCCCATTTTTCCTTTGCCTTATTAAAAAGACTCTGGATTTTCTCTTTTAATTCGGTTTCACTTTCGCCATAATTACGGAATTCCAAATGCCGCCGCCGGTTGCGTCCGCTTTCCAGTTCATCGTAGAGTTTGGTAAAAATCAGCTTGAATACTTCTTCAAATACGTCGACTCCCGCGTTTGCCAGTACTTCGTCTTCCATTTCAAGAATAAGGTCTTTGAGCGATTTACGTTCACTGACCAATTTATCTTTTGCGATTAAATCTTTGATTGTCCATCGTTCCGTAAGAATATCAGTCAAACGCTGGTTCGCGGAAGGAATAACCGGAATGTCTTCAAAGTAATTCGGGTCTCTGCGGTGATAATAAGAGATGGATTTCCCGTTCGTCCACACACCCATAGGAGCGCCAGTCGCGTTGCAGTACGACTTCAATTGTTCTTTGCCGTCTTTGAGCTTGGGCTTTTTCAGCTCGATAATGATGTACTGCGCCGTGGGCTTGTCTTTGTCAAAAATAACAATGTCGGCGCGTTTTTTCTCACGCCCAAACATTATTTCAGACTCAACGGCTATACGGTCGTGCGGGTACTGATAGGTATTCAACAAGGTATCGAGGTACATCTGACGGATAACCTCTTCGGGTGTCAGTTTGACTTCTTTTTTACGAACTAAGCAGTTGGTATAGTAGACCGCCTTCCCATTTGTTTCGCGGGCGATAACAGCTTTTTCGAGTGTTTTGATTTGTTCATAGCTAAACTGCTCAAGAGTATATACAGAATTTTTCAGAATGGCGTTGAGTATCATATTTTTAATATCGGCATGATTCAAAAGCGTTTTAATTTGTAGAATAATACTTGGCAAAAACGGCGTTTAGGAATATAGTTTATTATATTCATTTTTATAAAGGAGAAATAATATGAAGGAAATTAGGAGGTGTTCCGCTCTTTCTTTGGACGACGTTCAGAGCGTTTTGAGCAATATGGAGGGAATAGTATGAGCAAAAGGTTCCAGACTGTAGGCAGCCTGCTTCGCCCCTCGGCTCTGTTGCAGTACAAAAAACAAATCGAGCGCCGCGACGACATTGTGTACCCTTTCTACGCCGACTTTGCGGGGTATGAGGAATGTGAAGCCCAAGCGACGAAAGACGTGGTGGAAAAAGAAATTCAGCACGGGCTTGCGGTCCTTACAGACGGCGAATATTCTAAGTCTATGTGGCATTTGGACTTTGTTTGGGGGCTGAAAGGCGTAGTCCGCTATATCGCGGAACACGGCTACTTCTTCCGCGACAAGGACGAAACCCAGAAATACGAAACGCGCCGCGATATTGGCTTGCGGATTATTGAGCCTCTCGGCGGCAAGAACCACCACTTCATTGCGATTTTTCAAAGGCTCAAGTCAATCGTGGACGGCGGGAAAACAAAACTCTGCGTCCCGTCTCCGTCCCATATCTTTGGGGAACTCTCATGGTCGGACAATATCGGCGGCAAGGACTCCGTCTACGCCTCTCCCCAAGAGCTGAAAACAGGACTGGTTAAGGCGTACAAGGAATTCATAGAAGAATACGCGGCGGCTGGAGGGAAGATTCTGCAACTCGACGACTGTTTGTGGGAGATTTTCGCGGACGATAACCCCAATTCTCCCTATACGGGCGAAAACATCAACCAAGATACGGTTCGGGCTTTGGCGGCCGAGTTTATTGATATTAACAACACAATAATTGACTTTGGTCATAGTCTTGGGCTTGCCATGTGGACGCACAACTGCCGCGGCAACTACGACTCGCGGAATATGGGCGGCGGCTCGTACGTCAAAATCGCCGAACTATTCCTCAAACAACTGAAATACGACCGTTTCTTCCTCGAATGGGACGACGATCGCGCGGGTTCACTCGACGCGCTCGCCGCGTTCAAGGACAAGCAGGAGACGGAAATTGTACTGGGGCTTCTTTCGAGCAAGACGAATACTCTTGACGACGAGAGCCGCGTTATCCATATGCTCGACGAAGCGTCAAAAATTATCCCCAAAGACCGCCTGCTCCTTTCGCATCAGTGCGGCTTCGCGTCCTGCGACGGCGGAAACGAGTTGTCCGAAGATGAACAGTGGGCTAAAATAGACCAAGGACAGCGAATCGCCTCCTCGTACTGGAGCGAATGATTTTTATAGAAACTTTCCCGTCCATCTGGACGGGAAAGCCCTAGGACGAAAGCCCGCCAAATTTACCCTTTTGCAAAAAGTACTTATCGCATTAAATAATCCGAATAGGCGTTGCCGTCCGCAAAGCCTGACTCAAAGTGGTTGCCACGAATCGCTCAATATGGTAAAGTTAAACGAACTATATATTAGTTAAATAAGGAGCCATTATGGGGCAGAATACGGTCTTTTCTGTGGACCGGCGCGGTCTCTATCGGGAAGAAGACGAGCATGATTCGTGCGGCATAGGATTTGTCGCGGACGTCAAAGGCAGACGCTCGCATGACATTTTACAGCGGGGTTTGGAAATTCTTGAGCGCATGGAACATCGCGGCGGGGAGAGCGCGGACAATAAGACGGGCGACGGGGCTGGCGTTCTCTTGCAAATCCCGCACGAATTTTATAAAAAACAGGTAAAAAACCTGCCATATCTAGGCGATTACGGAACTGGTCTGGCTTTCATACAAGGCGACGTCGCAAAAGTCGTCAACGTCATTGAGGAAACCGCCGCTGAAACAGGTCTTTCTCTATTCGCGTGTCGGGACGTCCCGGTGAACCACGGCGTGTTGGGATCCATAGCGGCAAGCGCTGAACCAGCCGTTAAACAGGTTTTCCTTGCGTTTAAAGAAAAAACAAGGGACGCCGACTGTATAAATGAAGAAGGAAACGGCGTTTCTGATTTGGACATCGCCTTGTTTATCTTACGCAAAAAACTTGAAAAGAAGCTGTCGAGTAGAGAACTGTATTTCCCTTCGCTATCGTCAAAGATGATTGTTTACAAGGGTATGCTGACGTCCGGACAATTCCGCGAGTTTTATCCTGACTTGAGCGAGAAAAGCGCTAAAACCGCGGTGACCTTGGTTCATTCCCGCTTTTCAACTAACACATTTCCCGCATGGTCCCTCGCTCAACCTTTCCGTATCGCGGCGCACAACGGCGAAATCAATACTATCAAGGGCAACCGCTTCTGGACGTCCGCGCGAGAAGCGCTCTTCGAGCATCCCCGTTTCGGCGCGTCTCTAAAGGAGATTTTGCCTGTGATAGAGCCGGGCAAAAGCGACTCGGCTAGCTTTGACAACACGCTTGAGTTTCTCGTCTTGACAGGGCGAAGCCTGCCCCACGCCGTCATGATGCTCATTCCCGAAGCGTGGAACGAAGAAAACCCGATTCCCCAAGAATTAAAGGACTTTTACGAATATCACGCCTGTGTTATGGAGCCGTGGGACGGGCCCGCGTCCATCGTGTTCTGCGACGGGCGTTACGTGGGCGGGACGCTCGACCGCAACGGGTTGCGCCCATCCCGTTACACTATCACTCGCGACGGGTTAATCGTCATGGGTTCTGAAACGGGCGTACAGGATTTTGCGCCCGAAGAAGTCGTCTTTAAGGGGCGCTTGTTGCCGGGTAAATTGCTTTTGGTTGACATGAAAGAAGGACGCATTATCCCTGACGAAGAAGTTAAGCGTCGGGTGGACAGCGAACAGCCTTACTCTGATTGGGTGAAACAAAACATTATCCTACTTAAACAGGACGGCGCGGACGATTCAGGCGTCGCGCCAGAGCGGACGCTTTTTCTTGAGAAAGCCTTCGGGTACACGCGGGAAGATACAGAGCGTCTCCTGCTTCCTATGGCGGAAACGGGTCAAGAGCCGACCAGTTCCATGGGTACCGATACGCCTCTCGCAGTTTTTTCCGATAAAAACCAGAGGGTCTATAACTACTTCAAGCAGGTTTTCGCGCAGGTTACTAACCCGCCGATTGACTCCATACGCGAGGACTTGGTGATGACTCTGACGAGTTTCGTTGGTTCGCAGGCGAATCTGCTTGCCGAAACGCCGGAACATTGCCGCCGCGTCAAGGTTAAAAACCCGATTCTCACGCCGCCTGAGTTGGAGAGTTTACTGGCGATTCCAGGTTTCTCGGCTAAAACTTTACCCGCGATGTTCTCTTTGAGGAATGGAGAGTCCGCTTTGGAAAACGCTCTCGACGCGCTTGTTTCGCAAGCGGTGTCCGCGGTTCAAAGCGGCGTTTCGTTCCTCGTTTTATCCGACCGAGAGGCTCTTAACGTGGATAATAACAAAATCCCCATACCCGCGCTTTTGTCCATGGGAGCGGTTCATCACGGGCTTATTCGCGCTGGTTTGCGCGTCAAAACCTCTATCATAGTAGAATCGGCTGAACCGCGAGAGATAATGCATTTCGCTTTGCTCTTCGGCTACGGCGCGGACTTGATTGCGCCTTACGGGGCGCTTGCGGCGCTCGAAAGACTCGCTCGTGAAGAGCCTCGCGTCAAAGACGCCCATAACGCGAAAAAGCGCTACCTCAAGGGCTTGCAAAAAGCGCTCCTCAAGGTCATGTCTAAGATGGGAACAAGCGTCTTGCGTTCCTATCGAGGCGCGGAAATATTCGAGGCTGTGGGGCTAGGAGACGCGGTTATTGAAAAGTGCTTCGCGGGTACAACTAGCCGAATCGGAGGCGCGGACTTTGCGGTTTTGGAAAGAGAGGCGTCCGAAGTTTTTCAAAACGCGCTTGACGACATGGAGAATTTGCACATTACGAGAAACGTCTTCCTCAACGAGCTGGGACAATATCAATGGCGCAAAACCGGCGAGAAGCACGCGTGGAACCCGGACGCTATACACCTCCTGCAATGGGCGTGCCGCTCCGCGGATTACGCCAAGTTTAAGCTCTTCTCCCAAACCGCGGACACGCTTAATCGAAGTCCCCACGTTATCCGCGGGTTGTTTGATTTTGCGGAGACGACGGCGATTCCCCTTGAGGAGGTCGAGCCGATTGAAGAACTTATGGAGCGGTTCACCACAGGCGCAATGTCTTTTGGTTCTATTTCCAAAGAGGCGCACGAAACCATAGCTACCGCGCTTAACTCGATTCACGGTCGGTCCAATTCAGGCGAAGGCGGCGAAAACTCGTCGCGTTTCAAGCCGCGTCCTGACGGGACGTGGACCCGGAGCGCCATCAAACAAGTAGCGTCTGGGCGTTTCGGGGTTACAAGCGAATACTTGGCTAACGCGGAGGAGTTGCAAATCAAAATAGCTCAGGGAGCGAAGCCCGGCGAGGGCGGGCAATTACCTGGTCATAAAGTAGACGCGAGCATCGCCAAGACTCGTTATTCGACGCCGGGCGTTACGCTTATAAGTCCTCCGCCCCACCACGATATTTATTCCATTGAGGATTTGGCGGAATTGATTTTTGACTTGAAGAACGCGAACCCGCAGGCGCGTATCAGCGTAAAGCTCGTTTCCGAAACTGGGGTCGGCACGATCGCCGCGGGCGTCGCAAAGGCACATGCGGACAACATCTTGATTTCCGGCTATGACGGCGGCACGGGCGCGAGTCCCCAGTCCAGCATACGGCACGCAGGGCTTCCCTGGGAAATCGGGCTTGCGGAAACGCATCAGGTCTTGATGAAAAACGGTTTGCGCGGACGGGTGCGTCTCCAAACGGACGGGCAACTCAAGACTGGGCGCGACGTCGTGATTGCGGGCATATTGGGAGCGGAAGAATTCGGCTTCGGCACGTCTACGCTTATTGTCTTGGGATGCGTGATGATGCGAAAATGCCACGAAAATACTTGTCCTATGGGCGTGGCGACTCAAGACCCTGAATTGCGGCGGCGTTTTTCCGGCAACCCCGAACATCTTATTACTTTTTTCAGATTTCTGGCGCAAGAAGTCCGCGAGATAATGGCGAAATTGGGCGTGCGTCGGTTCAACGACCTCATCGGCAGGACGGAGTTATTAGTTCAGCGGCGGAGCGATAAGTGGAAATCCGCGTCTGTTGACCTTTCGCGCCTTCTTTTCAAGGAGGAGGGCCCTTCATACATTCCCGGAGGCAAGGCGACGTATTGCGTTCAGAATCAGATTCACGAGATTGACCAGACGCTTATTACTCAATGCGCGGCCGCGCTTGACGGGCGGAATCCGACAGCTTTGAAATACGAGGTGAAGAACACAGACCGCGCGGTGGGCGCTTCTCTTTCCTACGAGGTGAGTCGGCGTTTCGGGGGCGCGGGTTTGCCGGACAACTTTATCACGGTTGACTTCACAGGCTCGGCTGGGCAGAGTTTCGGCGCGTTTTTGGCGAAAGGTATTACGTTCCGTCTAGCGGGCGACTCTAACGACTACATCGGCAAAGGGCTTTCGGGCGGACGCATCGTAGTCGCGCCGCCGCCGGGGTCGGTTTTCAAAAGCGAAGAAAACATCATAGTCGGCAACACGGCGCTTTACGGGGCGACTGGGGGCGAAATTTTCGCTTCGGGCGTTGCGGGCGAACGCTTCTGCGTCCGCAATTCGGGCGCGACCGCGGTCGTCGAAGGCGTAGGCGATCATGCGGCTGAATATATGACTGGAGGCAACCTTATCGTCTTGGGCAAGGTGGGGCGTAACTTTGCGGCTGGTATGTCGGGAGGTATCGCCTATGTTTTAGACGTTACAGGCGGCTTTGACTTCTTTCTGAACAAAGGTATGGTTGAGAAAACAGGATTTGAGTCTGAGGACGACGAAGGTTTCGTCAAATCGTTCATTGAGAAGCACGTTTTCTGGACTAACTCTGACTATGCTCGTTCCATTCTCGATAGATGGGAAGAAAACCGTCGACGATTTGTGAAAATCACGCCAATTGAATACAAGCGCGCCTTGCAACAGATGAAGTTGGCGGAACTTGACCGCAAGCTTTACGACATCCGCGAAAGGCAAGAACTAGAAGAAAGCGAATAGTTTAGGGGAAAAACATGAGTGACCAAACGCCCCCGACGCGGGGAAAAATTTTTGATACTATTATTGATACTAGAGGGAACACGCCTCTAGTGAGACTTGCTAAACTGGGAGCAGGTCTTCCAGGGACTGTGCTGGCGAAGGTGGAGTCTTTTAACCCTTTGACGAGCGTGAAGGACCGCATAGGCGCGGCTATGTTAGACGCGGCGGAAAGGGACGGCAGGCTCAAACCAGGCGGCTTCGTAATAGAGCCTACCAGTGGTAACACAGGCATAGGACTCGCCTTCGCCTGCGCGTCGAGAGGATACAAGCTCATACTCACCATGCCTGAAACCATGTCTGTGGAACGACGAAAGTTGGCGATAATGCTCGGAGCGGATGTTGTACTCACATCAGGTAAAGACGGAATGAAAGGCTCCATCCGTAAGGCGGAAGAGCTACGCTCGCAAATACCCGGTAGCTTCATCCCTCTTCAATTTGAAAACCCCGCCAACCCCCAAGTACACCGCCTGACTACCGCGGAGGAGATATGGACGGACACGGCCGGGTCCGTCGATGTTTTCGTTTCTGGGGTCGGCACCGGAGGGACCATAACCGGCGTCGGAGAAGTACTCAAGGCGCGGCGCCCCGGCGTCCGCATCGTAGCCGTAGAACCAGACGCCTCGCCGGTGCTTTCAGGCGGACTTCCCGGCCCCCACCGTATTCAAGGAATCGGCGCTGGGTTTGTGCCAAAGATTCTCAATCGTTCCATTATTGACGAGATAGTCAGGGTTACTAACGAAGACGCAATCTTAACCGCGCGGAGGATAGCTAAGGTTGAAGGGATTCTCTGCGGCATCTCTTCTGGAGCGGCGGTTTGGAGCGCGCTCAAGATTGCCGCGCGTCCTGAAAGCGCGGGAAAGATCATCGTTACCATACTCCCCGACTCCGGGGAGCGCTATCTTTCAACTCAGCTTTCAGACGCGGGTGAATAATTATGAAATCTGTTTTCTATCTTTGCGCTCTTTTGTCCCTTTTGGGAGCAAGCGCCTGCGCGTCCAAAGCGCAGACTGCGGAGCCGCCTATCATCACATCGGCGACGTATCAACATACCTTATACAACGGGAAAGCCCAGCCCATCGCGGTCGCCGCGGCGAAGGACCACATACCGCCTTTCATTGTTACTTATTTTACCTCTGAAGAGAATCTTGAAAGAGACGCGGGCGGTAGCGTGGAACCGCCCACGGAGGTGGGCGATTATTACGCGCGGATTGAAAGACCGTCGGGGAATGGATACAAGCGGGGTGAGAATATCAAGGTTGAATACCATATCCAAAAAGCGTTTATCTCCTTTACCGCCGACTCGGTACAACGTTTTACCCATGACGGCGAACCGAAGGAAGCGGCCGCGCATACCGCGCCGCCTGTGGAACTTTCGGTTACGTATTTCTCCATAGACGGCGAGTCTCTAGCGTCGCCGCCTGTTGAAAAAGGCCGTTACCGTGTGGTCCTGGTATTTTCGGGTAATAAACATTACATAGGAGCGTCAAAAGAAATAGAGTTGTGGATTGAATAAAGGGCGAATTATATGAAAATTTCAGGGGAAAGACGCGTTGCGCCAGGGCTGTCCCAGAGGTTCGTTCATCGCGGTCTTTACTCAAAAATCTCCCTTGGTTTGCGCCGCCCCGTGTTGACCAAAACACAAATGGATTGTCTGGGCGCTCATGATGGGAACTTTCGCTTGCCCTATGGGTTTCACCACTGGTAATATCAGGCGTTGATTCAGTAATACGCGCCTTCAAAAGAGCGGCAGGCGGGGCTTTTTGACTCTGACGCCCCCTCCCGCCTTCGGAACAAATGGATTTTGCGGTAAATTTCAATTATAGATAAAACAAAAATACCGATGAACACGGACGTTAAAAGAATCCATGCCATCGGTTTAAATAAAACCGTAAATTCCGCGTTTTTAGGTCTTTGCTAATCTTATTGCGCTGTTATGAACTTTTTTCTTCTTGTTTTTAGCCGCGATGTCCCAGAAATTCACAAAACCGCAGGCGATAAATATAGTCGAGTAAACGCCGCTCGTCATACCGACAAGCAGAGCAAGCGCGAAGTCTTTCATGGAGCCGGATGTAAATATGTACAAGGAGACGACCGCCAGCATGGTCGTCAGAGTCGTGATGATAGTTCTGCCCAAGGTTTCGGTAATGGAACGGTCAAGCACATCGACAAAGGCGTCTTCTGGGAACATACGGCGCGTTTCACGAACGCGGTCAAAAATCACGATGGTATCGTTGATAGAATAACCCAGAATCGTCAGAATAGCCGCGATAGATGTGGTATTGAATTCCATACGCGCCCAGGCGATAAAGGCGACCATGATGAGCGCGTCATGGGCGATGGCAAGCGCCGCGCCAATGGCGAATTGGGGCTTGAATCGTATTGAGGCGTAAATCAAAATGAGTAACATAGTCAGAACCATGAGAATGCCCGCCTGATCGGAGAGAGTCTTTGAGAAACGGGAACCGACGTAGTTGGAGTTAGTAACCGCAACGCCGTCCGCGCCCAAGTTGAGATTTTTCTCCATCGCGTCAATGATTTTGTTCGCGGGAATCTGTTCCTCTTTGCCTGAAATATCGCTGTCCTGCATACGAATCATGAAACGACGATCCTCAGGTTTGCCTAAAATTTGCACTGACACCGTCCCCAGTTCCGAGAGGCTTTCGCGTACGTCTTCAATCGGTATGGGCGGCGTAGACGGGTCCGACGTATTCAGATAATGAACGACAAAAGGTTCCGCGCCCAGTTGCGGGTTCGCTTGCGCGCTATGCACGAGCCATGCGGTTTTAACGGCGCCCGCCAATTCTTCGGCAGTCGCCTGTAAGCCGTCGATTTGCGAAACCGCGGCCGTCAGCGCCGCGACGTCCGTGTAGGTCGCGTAGGGAAATGTGTGTGTAACGCCCTCCACGCCGGAGCCGCTGACGACGATATAAAGATTATTTCTGTCAAAGGAAACGGTCGCGTTGCCTTGCCCCGAATAGGTGAGCCTCAACGCGGGCGGCGCGAATTGTACTTCCTGAATCAAACCCGCCTGAAAGTCAACGCCCATATTGAAACCGCCCAGGGCAAAGTAGCCGACGAGTCCGGCGATTATCAGCACACCCGAAAAGAGCATACATGGCAGAAACGCCCGCGAGAATTTAATTATTTTCATTTTTATACGACCTCCAACTGACTGACACTTTCTTACTTCCCAGAACGTCTGTACCGAAGTCAAATATGAGGCGGGAAACGAAGAGCGCGGTGAACACCGACGAGACGACGCCGATAGCCAAGCTCACGGCAAAGCCTTGAATGGGACCAGAGCCGAGTTGCGAGAGGAAAAGCGCCGCTATGAATGTAGTGATATTGGAGTCCATGATCGCCCAAAACGCCTTATCGAAGCCCGCGTCTACAACGGCTTTGCGGGTCTTGCCCAGCCGCAATTCTTCTTTCATACGCTCGAAGATGATGACGTTTGCGTCAACCGCCATACCAATGGTCAGAATGAAACCCGCGATGCTCGGTAAAGTGAGGGTAAAATTAAACGCTGAAAGAACGCTGAACATCAGGTAGATGTTGAGTATTTGCGCCACCACCGCGTTGACGCCGGAGACTCTATAAAAAGCAAGCATAAATATCAAAACCGCGGCGAGTCCGCCGACGAGAGCGTAAAGCCCTTGCCGAATGGTATCCTCGCCCATACTTGCGCCGATGCTCTGCTGATTCACCACTTGTAGGGAAACCGGCAAGGCCGCGGTCCGCAAGGTAAGAGCGATGTTCTGCGCCTCTTCCTGTCCGAAACCGGTGAGGCGCACAGACTCGCGTATGGCGGATTGTATGGTTGCTTGAGATTTCACCCGTTCGTCGAGCACGATGGCGAGCGGTTTGCCCACGTTTGCGGACGTTAGTTTATAGAAAATTTCGCCGCCTTCATTGTCCAGGATAAACGTAACCTCCGGTTTACCGTCCAGGTTGTTGCGATCCACGACCGCGCTCTTGATGTGGTTGCCGTCAAGCCCCACCTCTTTTTTCACGGCGGTCCATCCGGTAAATTCGTCGAGTCCGTAGCGGTCTTTTTGGTAAACGCCAAGAATCTGCACGTCGTCAGGCAGAGGGATTACGGACGGTTCGACTAAAAGCCGACCAGTCGCGCTGTCGATAGTCGCTGTGGGGTGGGCGCGGTAGTAGGCGTCGAAGGCTTCGAACGCCTCGCTGTCTACCATATGGAAAGCAAGGCTCCCCTTACCCATAATGATGTCGTTGATGCGTTCCGGATCGGCCGTGCCTGGGATTTCCACGTAGATTTGGTCCTGTCCCTGTCGTCTGATGACAGGTTCGGTCAGACCAAACCTATCGATGCGACTGTTCAGTACCTCCAGGGCGCGATTCACCGCGTCTTCGCGGTCCGCGTCGGTCAGCGTGTAATCCGCGTCTTCGTTTTGCTGGCGGATGCGCTCGGTGAGCGCGTCCAAGTCCGCCTGCAAGACGATGCTCAAGCCGCCGGACAGGTCCAAACCGAGCTGAACCGCGTTTTTTTGCAAGGTTTTGAGTTTGAAAATCCGGTCGCGGTAGTCAGTTTCAATAGCGTCAAGCGCTTCCTGTTTGCTTGAGAATACAGAAAGAACGGATTTTGCGTCCCATTTTTCTGGATTTTCCGCCTTTGCCTGCTTATTGATGCGCTTTGCCTCCTTCACCAAGAAGGCTAACTTGTCAGGAACGTCGCCGTTGTTCTTTGCCGCGTCAATCAACCCCTGCAAATCGGCGAGCGCGGTTTGTTCCGCGTAAATCTTGATTTGTTCCCGGGAACTGAGAGCAAGGGACTGGTCTTCCTTGGGCGTCATAAAGTACCACCGGATAGTAGGCAACAGGAAGATAAAACAAATAGCAACGACCGCCAAGACAATGAAAAGCCTGTAACGTTTACTCATTTTATTCCGCTCCGCCGTCCTTTTTATCCGGTTTAGCTTCCGGGGCGGCCGCTTCCGCAGTTGTCGACGACGGCGTAGATCCCGTATTAGCCTTCGCAGCGTTGTCCTCGATTTTTTTCGTTTCTTTCGCGTCTTTTTCGTCCTTGTCCTTTGCGGGCGTTTCGACGCTAGAGATTGCCGAGCGGCTGAACTCGACCTTAACGTTGTCGTCGATTTTTACGATAACGGACTTGTCCTTGACGTTTTGAATCGTCCCGTGGACGCCGCCAATGGTAACGATTTTATCGCCTTTTTTGAGCGAATCGAGCATCTTTTGAGTTTCCTTCTGCTTCTTATTTTGCGGTCTTATGATGAGAAAGTAGAATATCGCAATGATAAGAATGAAAGGGACGAATGAAACGAGGGGATTACCGCCGCCGGGCGCGCCCTGACCTTCAGGCGTCGCCATTAAAAGAAACGATGTCAATAAATTCATAGATAACTTCCTTAAAAATCAAAATATTGTTATACACAATAACACAACATAGTCTAAAGGTCAAGTACGTTTTTCGCTTTTCCACCGCCGTCCGCGCCTCGTACCACGCATCCCGCGCTAAAATTTTGTTCTTTCTCATACTATATATATGTTTGCTTTAATCAGCAGGGAAGAAAAAGTGAAGAAATCTGAAGCTTTGGAACAGCCTCAATTACAATTTTTTTTTAGCCGACTATAAGCCGATCAGGATTTCCCGCATGATACCTTCCAGGCCCGGCTTGTTTTTGGGGTCGTACAAAAACTGCAAAGCCCGGCGACTTTCGGCGACGACGCTCTGTTCCCCCGGTATTGGCGGAAGTAAAGACAAAGCGTCTGGTGTCAACCGTATCGCTGTTCAAGGTCTCGCCGGTGAGCGCGTCGTACACTGTAAACCGCGCCCGGCCGTTACCATGTGCGGTATCCTGTACTCCGCCAGCCTTGGCTCAAAGACGGTTTCCGCGTAACAGACCGCCGCGTACCGGGCGGGGGGAACGCGTCGTCCTTTTATATCTGGGCGATAATAGCCGCCTCGTCAAGGGATGTCCCGGCGGTCAACTCGGCGGGCAAGGCGTAGTTCACCGCCCTCATGTCGAAGTTCCGGGAGTCCAGGGACTTGAACTGGTTCGCACGAGGTTCCTGGAGTTTACCTGCGGTCCCGCGCCCGTATCAATCGTCTCGATACCGGTAACAAAGATGAGGGAGGAGTCTTTCATGGCATTTACCGCGGCGCGGAAGTCCGTCAGGATGGAGGGCTTTGCCGGGGCGAGACGCAGGGCGGCGTTTTCGCGGCTTACGGTGAGGACGCCGAAACTCTGCAAGTCCCGCAGAATCTCGCATAGTACCGTTCCGAATCGTCGGACGATACGCGCTCCCGTCCCGTCGACGACCGTTGTAAAAATCAAGCGCGCCATTTTTACCCATTTTAGCCCAATTGCACATAACGTTCCGGCGGTATGCGACGGTTTGACGGCCCGAATAAGGGCTTTGCACAGCAAAGACCAGGGCTGGCAAAATGTGCCTCCGCAACGGCGTGGAAATGGAGCGTAGCGACTGACCTAGCAAAACCGTAGGCCGAGCCGCTACTGGCGGCGAAGCGTAAACAGACCTGTTATGCGAAGTGTGGGCGTATACCATTATTATTTTCATCTATTCAATTTTAATTGATATATTTATGCAATTCTTTTAGTTTTCTAATTTCATAAGTTGGTATTATCCCTGTGTTG
>JAIRKH010000059.1 GCA_031260245.1 Treponema sp.
AGATTTAAGCGGGTCTATGTAGAGGAAGGACAAGGGAGGGTGTTTTTTGGAGGAAAGCAAATTTTTGAACTTGACCCGTCAAATAAAAAGTATCTGTCGCTGACAAAACATTCAAAGCGAATAAAAGAACAGTTGGAATTACAGGAAAATATGGTATTAATAACGTGTAGTGGAACTATCGGGAAAGTTACGCTTGTTCCAAGACATTGGAATCATTGGGCAGCTAATCAGCATATCATTAGAGTTATACCGGCAACTAATGAATTAGCCGGATATATGTTTATATTTTTATCTTCCGCGTATGGATGCCATCTCATAAAAAGATATACATACGGTAGCGTTGTAGATGAAATAGATGACAATCATGTTTCGCGGATACCATTTCCTTTGCTTAAAAATAAATCTATTCAAACAAAAATAAACGAATTGGCGCTTGACGCTAACGAAAAGCGTTATGAAGCGTATAAAGCAGAACAGCAAGCGATGCAGATATTCAATGACGAGGTGATATAGTTATCAGTGCAAACAATGAAGCCCCAGACGAATCTTTTGGAATATAGCGGTTAAAGTTGTTGACAATGACGGCCTTGAAAATATGGAAGTAATTAAATTAAAAATAAACGGCGCGGTGAAACGCCGCTATGTGTCTGACACCTCGCAGGTTGCGCTTGCCTGCAAGCGCTTTCAAACAACGCCCGTGCGAAGTCGTCTAACAGACGAAGCCTGCTTATATAGTTTTGAGGGAGTCGATATACTGAATAACCGATTCTCCCGACGCGAGGAGGGATATGGAAGTTTCTTTTATCTGTCCTATCAAACTGTTGATTTCGTTAAGAGAATCCAATACCTGACTCCCGCCTGAATTCTGACTGTTCATAGCGTCTTGTATAGATAGCTCTTCGTTTTTTACCGTATCAATAAGAGTCGCCATTCGGTCAAATTGTTCCTGCGCGTATACGGCGGATTCTTTTGACGTATCAATAAGAGTTTTGATAGTACGCAAGTTATCGGTTATTTTCACGGCTTGGCGTCCGGAAGTATCCGCTAGTTTTCTGATTTCTCCCGCGACTACCGCAAACCCTTTGCCTACGCTGTCCCCGGCGCGAGCCGCCTCAATAGCCGCGTTCATCCCCAGAATACTAGTCTCATTGGCGATGTCGCCGATTACCTTACACGCCTCTATTAAAGCGTCCGATTGCTCCGCCACCTGAACGATGACTTCCCCTATCTTATAAAGCCGCTTCTTGCCGTCCGACGACGAGGAATTCAGATACAACACGGTCTTCGCGTTATGTTCCAGATTGTTATGAATAGACCGCACGCTTTCCACCATTCGCTCTATGGCTTGGGAGGACTGGACCACATAGTCCGCGGTCGTACTTATCTGGCTAGAGAGAGCTTCAAGTTCGTCGCGATTCTTCTTCATTTCGGTAAGGCTTTGTTCGCAGACGCTGTTAATCATGCGTTTCGTCCTTTCATTCGCCTGTACCTCTTTCTCAAACTCCGTATAATAGCGGCAGTTCTCACGCTTGTTCAGTCCGTTGATGATAGCCGTCGCCATCTGTTCGCAACTCTTATACCCGCACGCGCCGCAATCAAAGCGGTCAGCCGGATCCTCTTTATGCATGGTCTTAAACATAGCTTCAAGTCTTGCGGTGTTTGGAAAGCTCACCTGTTCTTTGAATATCCTCGACCTGTCCGTATAGGAACGCCGATATAAGCCGTCTTCCCAATAAGCGTCCAAAGTCTTTTCCAATTTGTTTTGATGGAAAAGCTTCTGCCAAAGAGAGGGATGGTATTTCTTCCGCGCCTCCTTCTGCCGCTGTTCCACAAAATATTCTACGTCGTCAAAATGTTTGTTATAATTCATGGCGCCTGGACCGCCGTTACAACCCATAGCGCAATTGAGACAATCGATGAGCTTGTAAACCGTCGACTTACCGTGCGTAATGGAATCTCCAAGATATGCCAAGTAACGGTATACCTCGTTGGGACCTTCTATCTTGCGGGTATAATCGGCGGCGTCTTTGTCATAACGTTGCACAGTCCGCATAAGCCCGCCCGGGCTTGAAAACAGCGTCGCCCGCTCCGCCGGAGGATTATCGTAGTCAAGCGCGGGATAAGCCGCGATGGTTTTACCAGCGCTATTAAGATACCGTTGGACGGAACGGAAGGTTATGTTATAGTCCCCTATACCCACCGCGTCGAATTCCCGGCGCTTGGAATAGCAGGGGCTTACGGCGACGATGCGGTGTTTTTTATACTGGGGGTAGAACCGCTTGATCATCTTCATAGTATGAAGCATAGGACTATCCGCCGGGGCAAGGTAAGGAATAAGTTCGGGATGGTACATTTCAATGTAGGACACGAGGGTAGAGCAGGGTTGCGCTATCGTCAGTGGAGGATTTACCGCCTTCATGTGGGCAAGATACGACTTGATCGTAAGTTCCGCGCCGAAACTTACATCAAATACGGCTTTAACTCTCAAGGATTTGAGGAAGCCGTTCACCTTGAGGTAGGAATCTTCGAAACTCGCGGACACGGCGGGGGCCACAATAGCAATGATTGGAACGCCGTTTTCCAAGTCTTTTATGAAAAGCTCGAAGTCGTCAATACCGATACGGGCGTCGTGGGGACAGGCGCTGATACATTCGCCGCAACCGATACACAGTTCAGCGTGATGGTCTACTATAGCCCCGGAGCCGTTATTGCACATCTTCACGGGGCAGACCCTGATACATCGATGGCAATTAACGCATTTCTCCTCTACCACTTTGATAACTGGACGCAGAGCTTTACTCTCCATAAAATATCCTTCTTCGCAAAGGTATCGCCTAAATAACGAGGCGCGTCAAAAACAGTTCTAATTGAATATGGGGGCGGGGGCATAACGCGCTACATTTTAGACATATACATTTTTAATTGCGACAAAAAAGGGGGCGTTTGCCCCCTTTGCGATACAACTTGGTTTACCAGCTGTCTTCCATGTCGTCTTCGTCTCTGTTTTCTTGCAAGAACAGGTCCGTAACGGCGCGAAGGTCGTCGAGGTAGAGGTAATAGGAACCAAAAGTTTCCTCTGGATCGCATATCACCTCAAAGCCCACAATCTTGATACCGACTTCGCCGGTGAAGTGATAATCCTGTTGAGGAATACCGCCTACCGCGCGGTCGTCGCCTTGCGCGGGAACCGCGACGGATAACTGCTTCCATCCCTGAAAATTGAGTGTACCTAATGTGAGTTTATGCTGTTTCCCGAAGTAATCCTGCACAATAATTTTCAAGGTATGGTTAAAGTTGCGCCCAACCGCCCAGACCGACAAAGTTTTCGTGACGCCTTCTATGGGGATGGGATGTTCCGCCAAGATTTTGAAGCTGGCGGGACCGCGATGGTAGAAATCAACCCGTGTGCCGAGGACGTATTTATCAGGAGGCGGCGGGTCAAGGTTTTGTTCATCCTCGATAGGCTGTTTATCCGCTGGTTCTCCCTCAAAAAGACGCGACAAAGCGGTACCATGATCGGAAGAAATCTCAGAAGTCCAGAACCCCTCATGTTCAAATTTGTCGACAGACACTTCTTTAAGCGACTGCTGGGCAGTATCGGCGCGCGCGCTCGAATCGCTGTCGCCGGTTTGCTGCGCGAACAAAACGCCGCCGATTAAAATACACGCGACCATAATAATATACCGCTTCATTATTGACCTCCTTCGTTCCACAAAGCCTGCACGGTGGCAGGATCCGCCAAATCGTCTCCATCGAAGATGGATTCAAAAGTATCAGTAAGAGTCGCAAGCTGGTCAAAATAGACGTAGAAAGGACTCGCCTGTTCGCGCGGTTTAGTCCAAATGCGAAATTTTACAAGCTTGAGGGACTCGAGCCGCGGATAACTTTTCTTGTTCTGGGGAACAGTGGACGGTACTTTAGCCGTCAATTTTTTCCATCCCGCGTACCTCAAATCGCCCATCTTGAAAGCGTGGACTATCCCTAAATAATCCCTCACGTAAACTTCCAGGTAATAGTCAAGATTCATACCCCATACCCACATGGAAATCTTGTCCGTTCTACCCGGCATTGGGATCTCAACAGGATCTCCCGCCTCCGCGCCGGAATCCGCCTCTTTGCGCGTAGGATAGACGTCTATCCAATTGTCGCCGCGACGGTCAAACGCGCCTTGAATTCCCAAGGCGTTGAGGGTATTGCCGTCCGCGTCTTTTCCGTCCTTGGACTTGAAAAGCTGAGATGGCCATGCCGCAACAAACGCTAACTTGGGATACGTTGCCGCATCGGTTTTTGTGGCGAATTTACTCCCCTCGACCTTCCAATCGTACTGAGCCTCGCTGCCGTTGTCAAACGTCTCAAGTACGATAGTCTCAATAGAAGAGGTAAACTCGTCGCCAAAACCTGACGCTACCGTTATACATGCCATAAGAATAAGGCAGAAAACCCTTAAACTACCATGTTTCATCCGATACTCCTTTTCTTTATCATTATATAGCTGATTGCCGAAAACAAATCAATTCCTATTATAAATCTTTATTCAATTATTGTCAAACCCTTTTAATCGTTTTTTATTAACTTTTTTTGCGAACCGTTTCTCACCGCCTTTTTCAGTTCGCGTTCTACCTCTTTCTCTATTCTATCGCGAGCCGCGACTAGGACCTTTGACGGCGCAAGCTCGTCTCTTCCCGCGACCGCCGCTTTAACGGCCGCCGCGGACTGCGCCCAAAGCGAATCGTCAAAAATCACTTTGACGCTCGACGCGGTAAACGCCGGGTCGAGCCAAGAGAAAAGCACAACGGGCGTCTTGAGATGTTGGTCAAGCAGGCTGTTTGAAGGACCAAGCATGATAATGGCGGCGAATTTCGCGTCTTGGAAATTCGAATTCGCCATCATATATTGGATGTTTGAAAACCCGCCTTCTTTTAGCCCGTCGGACAACGAAGTCCTCTCCGCTTGAGAGAGGGGAGTCCTCTGCAAGACCGCTACCCTATAAAGAGAAATCTGTTCGTCGTTTTCTTCCGGAGCGACGGACGCTTTGCCGAGAATAGCCGCGCAAACGCCTGCGTGGAATAGGTCGGTCTCCACGTCGGTCAGCACGGAAACCACGCCCGTCCCCTCTTCGGCGTCAGCCGCTTGCTTGACGGTCCGCGTCCCGCCCACAACCGCGACTGGCGTCTGCGGGTTTTGCTCGGCAAAAAGCGCCGCGCCTTCAGCGTAACGAGACGGGAACAACACGCAGAACGGCGCTTTTTCCTGAGCCGCGGACGATACGGCGATGCTTACTAAGTCCGGGCTCGCCTCGTCGCCGATAATTACCTGTTTAACGCGGCGGAACAACCGCGCCTGAGTCTCGACGCTGCTCATAAGGATACGTCGTTCGCCGTATAGCTCGTTGAAAGCCGCGTCCGTAACGAGGATAACCGGCGCGCGGAAGAAGAATACAAGCGCGGCGACGCCCAGCGGAACAACGACTGCTAAAACTTTGAGAAGAGAAGAAACGTACTCGGCAAGGCGGAGAAACCGTTTGCCTTTGCAATTATTCATAAATTCTAGCATAGTATAAAAGAACGCGCGGTTCAAGGCGTCCGCGTATAGCGCCGTCGACGACTTGAGAATCGCTGTGGAAGAGTTTTCAAACAGGACGTATTCCCGAAAAGAATTGACGGCTTTTGCGGAAGAAGGTATACTTGACGGCAGAATGTACAAGAAACGTCTTTCCCTGTTCGGGCTTTTTTTATCCGCGGTTTTTATTTATACCGCTTGTATGGAAAACGCCGTTCCTTCGCCCAAGGAACCTGGCGCGGATGTTTCCGGGGTTTTACTCTATGCGACCAATGATGTACATTATCTGGCGGAAAATCTGCACGACCGCGGTTCCCGGTTTCAACGGCTGATAACCGAACAGGGTGGCAAAAACATCGACGCTCAAGAAGGGATTCTGGAAGGTTTCCGGTTTTCTGTGAAACGGGAAAGCCCTGATATTATTCTGTTTAATGGAGACCTGACCTATAACGGCGAAAGGGAAAGCCATTTGGCTTTTGCGCGTTATCTGGCGGAATTGGAGCGATGCGGCGCCCGGGTATATGTGATTCCGGGGAACCATGACGTTAATAATCCGCTGGCTCGGAGTTTTTTCAAAGAACGAACCCAACACGTCGAATCTGCGAGTCCTAGGGAGTTTGAAAGGATATACCGGAACTTCGGTTACGCCGAAGCGATTTCCCGCGACCGCATGACTCTGAGCTATGCGGCTGAACCTCTGCGAGGGCTCCGTCTCCTCATGCTGGACAGCAATAAATACCGAAGCAATTGGATTCTCCGGCGCTCCGAGGTTTCAGGAGCGATACCGCAATCGACGAGAAACTGGATACGCCGCGTCGCGCTCCAAGCGAAGAAAGACGGGTCCTTGCTGGCGGTTGCCATGCACCACAGCTTAATGAACCACCATCCCTGGATACGCGAGGGTTTTACCGTCGACGACGCGCCGACCCTTCAGGAAGTGTTTTCCGAACTAGGAATCGCCTTTGTCCTGACTGGTCATATCCACGTTCAGGAAATCAGTCAGCGCCGAACGGCTTCTGGGAGAACGGTGTATGACATCGCTACCAGCGCTCTGTCGGTGTATCCCCACCAATACGGAGTCCTCCATCTGATTCCTGGCGAAGGACGTTGGCGTTATACCGTGCAGGCGGCTGAGGTGGAAGCCTGGGCGCGGTCCGCGGGCATACAGGACGAGCGGTTTCTACGTTTTGACCGTTACGCAGAGGATTTTTTCAAACAGGACTCCATTAATATGTTAAAACGGCGTCCGGAGTTTGCGTTCCTCGATTCTGGGGAACGTCGCGCTCTGGAGGAATTGGTCGGCGTTCTTAACACCCGGTATTACGCTGGTACCGCGGACAAGAACAGTCAGGATATATTTCAGTCGGAAGGCTTCGCCCTGCTGGAAACCTACCGATTTGATTTTCTCTACGACTACGTTCAAACGATTATCAAGGGGATTCCGCCTGGCGATACGGAACTTTCCATCCCTCTGCGTTAACAGGCGCGTAAGGCGGCGCTGGCCTGGAGGCGGGCTTCGGGGTGGACGCCTTCGTGGAGGCTGGTCTCCGCGCCCTCGTACTCGCCGGGGAGGCGGATGCTCAGGTTGAAGACCGGCGTTTTGATCTTGTAGCCGTCCGCGGCGAGGTAGTAGATGAGTTCGCAGGCGGCGGTGAAGCCTTCCTCGATGACGCGGGGGTCGGCCTCGATATTGTAGACCTCGGCCTTGCTTGCGATGCCGTGAATGTCCAGCTCCGGCTGGAATACGGCTTTAAGGTTGAAGGGCTTTTTCGCGTCCGGCAGGAACGCGGGCGTGAACTTCGCCATAACCTTGTGGATTACGTCTTTGACGGTAAAGTCTAGTGCCATGATAACTCCTTAATAAATAAAAGATATTATAAAGATAATAGATAAAAGATAATAGGTGTCGTTGTTTGCCAGGTGTTCGTTCTTACCTGTTATCTGTTCCCTGTTACCTGTTCCCTGTTCTTCATTCTTCTCCGCAAATTGCACGAATGAACGACGGTATCGCCGCCCGCGTTTAATTGAACGCGCTCCGGTGTATTCGCCCGCCAACGGATAAAAGTTGGAAGTATAGAAGTGAGGAGTGGCGCGCCAAAGGTACGCCCCGGAGTTGGGGATGGTTCCGCAGCTCCTTGCCTCCTCACGCTAAAAGACGGGGATTAACGCGCCTGCGCTTATTCCTGCGCGTTGAAATACGCCGCCATGCCGCCGCTGTTGCCGGTGGTGTAGCCCGCCGCGACAAACTTGCCGCCGCACTCACAGGTTACCAGATGCTTTGCCGCGCCGGGAAACGTGTTCTTTCCCACGCAACAGCAAAACTTCAATACTTCAATGCCGGACAATCAAACGCCGTTTTCAGGTTTATCTACGAACGCTTTGAAGTTGAGAATTTACAGAAAAGACAAAGATATACACTGTCAACAAGTTAAGAAAGAGTGTCCACAGATTTCACAGATTTTCACAGATTTAGATGGGGGAGCGGGGCGAAAATCAGCGTAATCTGTGGACCTTTTTGTTTTCCTTTCCCTTAACTTGTTGACAGTGCAAAGATATATACAAACTCTCAAAAATGCCCGGCCACTCAAATAGAGCAATCACGGAAACTTATCTTAAATCTTTGAAATTTGCGGTATGCTAATGAAAAACCCGCCGTATGATGTCAATACGGCGGGTTTTGGTGTTAGAAAAGTGTCGAGTAAATCAAACTCCCGCCCACACCCGGAACGACGCCGAAGCTGACGTGTTCCAGCGGGTTGCCG
>JAIRKH010000095.1 GCA_031260245.1 Treponema sp.
TGTTATTGTCGCCGCCCAAGTCCAAATCGCACGAAAGCAAAATTCCTGCGGTCAATACCGCGACCGTTAAAAAACCGAATAGTTTTTTCATATTTACCTCCTATGAAAAAAATGAAAAAATGAAATCTATAAATAATTCCCTCTTAAATGGGGTAAAGAGGGAAATTATTAACCGCCGAACCTCAAACGCACGCTGGCGCTCACGCCCACGTGCTGGGTTATGATGTTATACATCGCTCCGGCCGTCAGGAAATCGCCGAAGAGAGACAAACCGCCGTAAACTTGAAAATACAAGAAGTCGTCGCCTTGATTCACAGGCGCCGTATACTTCGCGCCTTCCGCGTAAGTCGTGCCCTCAAACTGAACGGGCTTGTCCGTTTCCCATCCGTACTGGATGTTCGTTCCGCTTCCCACCGCTCGAATACCGCCGAAAAGCCGTATCACTCTGAGGTTCTCCGTAATTTGCGCGGCTAAAAAATAGGTGTCGGTCTTGAAGTCAAACCACACGTTATCGTCGTTGGCTGTGAAATCAAACCTCATGCCCGACAAGTAATAACCGCCGATGAGCGTCAGTCGAGGAATTAACCAGAAGCTCTTCACAGCCTCCTGCGACTTCTTATGCGCCGCAATCGCCTTGTTCGCGGCCGCGTTAGCCGCGTCGTCGAGTTCCTTGTCGGAAATCTCCTCATGCGCTTTTTTAGCTTTCGCGCGCGCTGTAGCCTTTGCCTTGTCTTTCGCTTCATTGGCGATTTCGGCGCTTGTCCGCGCCGCTCTGTTCTCAATGGGCAAAAGGAGCAAGCCCACGACGTCCACCCGCAAGTCGACGCCGCCGGTCCAGAACAAGTACTGGCTGTCCGACCCAATCAGGTTGCCCAGGTCGTACCCCATACCCGTTAATCCAATGTCTATAGGGATTTTCGGCAGGCTTATCCGCATCTCGCCCGCGCCCGCGGGCAAAAACAAGATGCTGTCCGGGAAGTTGTCCAGGCTCGCCGCTTGGCCGGCGAACTGGTTGTATCCGTTAATCGCGTCGTCAATCTTGTCCATTGAAAAGACGGCGCCGTTTGCGGTTACGCCTAACCCAAAAGAGCCTGCCTTCGTGGGCGCTCCAGCCCACACATTCTGCATCGTTATCACGTCGGGAATAAGTTTCGACGCATTGTCCGCATATCCAGCCACTTTACTGTTAATGACGGCGCCGTCTATGGATTGCGCCGAAAGAGCGACGCCAGCGCCTAATAGAAATAGGAACAATGCGGTCGCCTTTTTCCGCGACAGCGGCGAAAAACGCCGCTCAACGTTATGACGTTTCATATATCCTCCAAAGAAATGAAATTTGTATAGAGCCGCACGGCGCTCCGCCAACGGCAAAACGGGCTATACACGAGAGGGAAAGACGCTTGCAACGCCTTGTTATGTCTGTAGTTGCGTCTAATCTGCGGGGGGGGGGGGGACCTAAATCTTTCGTATCGTACGCAATATCGCGGCTTTATTCCGCCTGTGGAAAAGCGTTTTGTAAGCCGTGCGTCATGAGAATATTTGATACTGTTGATAGGTAGTTTTGAATTCATCTCATCTTTACCCTAATACTTATTATAGATTATAGCGCTCTATTTTAGATTTTTCAAGATGTTTTTTTTAATTGTGAAATTTTTCGTGAATTTTACCGTGAAAAATAGCGATTGCGTCCGATTCGCGTCATTCTTCGACCTTTAAAAGGTAGAAACGGCACGACGTGACGCCTTTGGCGCGGAAGTTCGCCGCTACTATATAGTTCCCGCCGCTGGACGGCGCGGAAAAGGCGGCGCTTGCGCCGTTTTGCGGATCGAGCTTCGGCGCGGATTCAAAAGCGTCGCCTTTGAACACGTAAACCGCCCATGAGCCAGACGCTCCGTTTTCAGCTTGCAACATAACGGTTCCGCCCTTTGAGGCGGAGATTTCAGGCGCAGACAAAGCGAAGAGCATCACGCCCACGATAAACTGGCGGGATTTTCCCCCCGCGGAAACCGTTATGGTCTGAACGCCTTCCCGCGCGGAGTCGAAACCCGATATGGCGGGGTTCTTTTCGTCATACGAGGTTCCGTCTCGGCGATAAACCTTGACGCTTAACCCGTTTCGGTCAAACGCTTCCCCATATTTGTAAAGCCTTTTTGACGGCTCGGTTACGGTTATTGAAACCACATCGTCCGGCGATTCGTAGGACTCGTTGTAGAAAGGGTTGTCGCAGGCAATAAGAAAAATCGGTAAGAAGTAAAAGAATCGTTTCATTTTAACGCCTCTTATAATTAAAGATTAAAATTTACACCCGAATCTCAATCCGCCGCCAAAGAGAAACGGGTAGCCAGTCTTGAGAAAAGGCTCGATATAGTAGTCGCCGTCCTTGAACGAGTAACGCAAACCCGCAGTGAGTCCGCCCAGAAGCCGCGGCGTAACGTTAACCGCCAAACCCATGTCAATACTCACGCCCAAGTCGCCTTGAACAAAGAAGCCGCCGTCTTTTATGTTGAAAAGAGCCTTTTCTTTCAACGATGAAATTCTGTTGAGCGGCAGGTAATAACGGGCGAAGATTTCTGGTTCTATGGCGGTAAATTTTGCGAAGTCGTCGCTCACAGTCAGAATAACGCCGTTGACTATGTATTTGAAAAGCTGTATATCAACGCTCATAGAACGCCCGAAAGCCCCGCCGTGCGCTGTGTTCATGTTTCCTTCAAGACCAAATCCCAGTTGAACCGCTTTGTTCTGAGCGCGCGCCTTGTCCGCGGGGAAAAAGATAATAAAGATAAAGAACAAAATCGGCAAGTTTTTTTTCATTTAGTTCTCCTTTTTTTATTATACCATATTTTTAAAAATTATTCCATTGATTTTCATACTTTTTATCATGTCGCTAAAAATTACTAGACATAAACGTTACTTTTTTATTATACTCTGAAGCAAATTACATTTGAATACGGTATATTAAGAGACTCTCACGCGAGAGATCACAAACATTTGGAGGAAAATGGCAAATGGCTGAAAGTAAAAAGGCTCATGGCGATGCGACGCATCTGATTTCTATTGAGGAAAAGGAAAAAGCTCTTGAAGCGGCGCGGCTTCAAATAGAGAAACAATTCGGGGCTGGCGCGATAATGAAAATGGGGGACCATAACATAGCGGCCGGCGTTGAGATTGTCCCGTCTGGTTCCATTCTTTTGGACGAGGCGCTCGGTATAGGCGGGTATCCGCGTGGGAGAATCATAGAAATTTACGGTCCCGAATCTTCGGGCAAGACGACTCTGGCGCTTCACTGCGTGGCGGAAGCCCAAAAACTCGGCGGTATAGCGGCGTTTGTCGACGCGGAACACGCGCTCGACCCTGTCTATGCGAAAAATCTTGGCGTGGATATTGATAATCTGTGGGTTTCCCAGCCTGATAACGGGGAGCAAGCCCTGGAAATTACGGAAAACCTCGTGCGTTCCGGCGCGATAGACGTCATCGTGGTGGACTCTGTGGCGGCTCTCACCCCGCAGGCGGAAATCGACGGCGACATGGGAGACGCGCACATGGGGCTTCAAGCCCGCCTGATGAGTCAGGCTTTGAGGAAGCTCACCGCCATCATCAACAAGTCCAGAACTATTCTCATCTTTATCAACCAAATCCGCATGAAAATCGGCGTGATGTTCGGCAATCCAGAAACGACCACCGGCGGTAACGCGCTCAAGTTTTACGCGTCTATCCGTTTGGAGGTCCGCAAGATTGAAACCATTGAGAAAAGCGACTCGGACGCCATCGGTAACCGAGTGCGCGTGAAGGTGGTAAAGAACAAGGTTGCGCCGCCGTTCCGCAAGGTAGAAATGGAACTCATGTTTGGCAAGGGCGTTTCCGCAGTGGGTAGTCTCCTAGACGCGGCTGTGAAATACGGAATTATTGACAAGAAGGGGGCATGGTTCTCCCATGGCGACGAAAAAATCGGGCAAGGACGGGAAAGCGCCCGCGCTTATCTGGAGGAACATCCCGGATTCATGGACGAGATTCAAGACAAAATCCGCAAGCTAATGTTCCCTGACCGTGAATTCCCCAAGCCTGTTACAGCGTCCGCGGCAACGGCTAAGGAGGGCGGTCTCCTCAAGAGGACCCGCGCCAGGAAGACCGCGTCGCTAGAATCGGAACTGCCCATAAATTCCACATTCGCCGTAGCCGAGGATGTTAATTAACCACTGACTGTATGGATAAGTACAATCACAGACAATTTTAACGCCCTGTGCGATATGTTGTCTGCGCTGTTCGTATTTAATTCCCCGTCTTCCGGGGTGTAAAAATTGGGGAAGGCGGGGGGAATTTGTTCCTTCGCATACGCAAATATTTCGAGGGAGAAATCTTCAATATCTCGCCGTTTTGCGACGAGGATTTTTTTATTAAAGTCTAAAATGGAATTAGTTGTTTTAGGAATCGGTTCAAATGAGGGCGATTCGAGCGCTATTCTGTCAGGCGCTGTGAAACGTTTGCGGGGGATATTGACGGATTTGCGAGTTGCGCCGATATTCAAGACCGCGCCGCAAGGCGTCGCGGACCAGCCGCCTTTTCTCAACACGGCGGTTTGCGGATTTTGTACGCTTACGCCGCAGGAGTTGTTGGCAACCGTTCACCGCATAGAGGCGGCTTTCGGCAGGGACAGGACGAGAGAACGCCGATGGGGAGAGCGGACGCTCGACATTGATATATTGCTTTTCGGCCAACGGGTTTTGTCCAGTCGGTCTCTGGAAATCCCCCACCCCCGCCTGCGGGAACGGACTTTCGCGCTCGTCCCGCTCTTGGCGCTCTTGCCGAAAGCCGCTGACCCGTGTACTGGCGAGCCTTACGCCCACATACTAGAAAGACTGCCCGACCAGAACGTCAAACCGTTGGATTGCTTGGAATGATTTTAGCGATGGTAAGTTTCGCCGTCTCTTGGGAACTATGAAAAGAGTTCGTAATATCTCATGCGGGATTCTACCAAGTCCTCCAGTTCTTTCAGCATAGCCATATCAACTTCGGACGCGATAGGGAAAATATGCTCGACTGTTTCTTCGGTATAGCGCTTGATGAATCCCGCGTTATTGACAAAACCAAGGGAAATCATGTTGGAGATACGGTCCGCTACTTTCAAGACCTTGGCGTTTATGGAGCCGCGTTCCCGTATGCGGGTGAGGAACTGGGGTTTCGTCTCCTCGTGCCGCCGCGTAACCTCAAGCACAAGGTTATAAACAGCCGCGCTCTCATAATCAATGGATAACAGAAGGTTATGATTGAAATTCGGCGCGTCTTCAATAACGTCATGCACGATAGCGCCCTTGAGCAGAACCGAATTAATATACCCATAGTCCACAAGAATCGCCATCGTGTCGAGCTGGTGTCTAAACATATTGCCCCCGCCTTCGCGAGTCTTACCTATCAACACTGTGGCAAGTTGTATATAGGGCGCTAAATGCGTCCCTTTCAGACGGAGCATCTCCTCCATCGTCATACTTTGTTTCAAAGGCAAACTCTTTTTTACGTTCTTCGCTTCAACCATAACACCTCCTATTTTAAACGCTTTTCCCGCCTAATCCATATCCCGCACATAAGTCGCGAGTTTTTCCACGCGGGCGCGGGCGTTTTTCAGCTTTATCCGCTCGTTTTCTACTAAATCAGTCGGCGCGTTCCGCAGAAAGCTTTCGTTGGCGAGCTTACTTTCTAAAGCGCTTATGAATCTCTTATCCTTCTCAAGCTCTTTTGTGAACTTTTTCTTGAGAAACGAAAGGTCAACCGCGTCCGCGATGAATACAAACGCTTCAAAGCCGTTACCCACAAGTCCAATAGCGCCTTGCGGACAATCTTTCTCGCGCCCTGCGCTGAACGAAAGCTCGCTTATATTCGCAAAAGCTTTCACCATTGGAGAATTCTCGCGCAAGAACTCCCCGAATTCAGAGGAATTCACCGCAACCCGCGCCTTTTTCTCCGGGGGAATCGCGCACTCGCTCCGTAACGTCCGTATCTGCCGCGTCAAATCTTGTAGAACCAAAAAGTTCTTTTCAATTTCCGCATCCTTTTCGTTGAATACAGGCGAAGGATACGGCGCGGCAATCAAAGACTCTTTGGTATTGGGCAATTTGCCGTAGATTTCCTCAGTTATAAAAGGGATGAGCGGATGCAATAGCCGCAATGCCCGCGCCAAAACATCCAAAAGCACGGACACAGCCCGGTCTTTTTTCGACTCGTCTTCTGAATGTAGGGACAATTTCGCCGCTTCAACGTACCAATCGCAAAAGTCATTCCAAAAGAAAGCGTCCGCGACAGACGCCGCATCGTTGTAGCGGTAGGACAAGAAGGCGTCCGTCATGGTTTTCGCGGCCGCGTTCAGGCGCGAATAAATCCATTGGTCAATCGGGCGGAGAGGGGGATTTTCCACGAGGTTGCGCCCTTCAAGGTTCATCAGGATGAAACGGCTGGCGTTCCAGACCTTGTTGGCGAATTTTGAGCCGAGTTTGAACGAATCTTTGTCAATCAGAACGTCCTGTCCTTGAGCGCACAGGTAGGCGAGCGTAAATTTTACCGCGTCCGCGCCGAATTCGTCCACGAGTTCGAGCGGGTCAAGTCCATTGCCCAGGCTCTTGCTCATTTTGCGCCCTTGTTTATCGCGCACCAGTCCGTGAATATAGACGTCGCGGAAGGGAACTTGCCCTGTAAACTCAAGTCCCGCCATTATCATACGCGAAACCCAGAAGAAAATGATGTCGTAAGCGGTAATGAGCGCGGTTGTGGGATAGAATCTCCGCAAGTCCGCGGGGGTTTCGCGCTCCGCCTGTTCCACGCCCTCCCATCCAAGCGTACTGAAGGGCCAGAGCCAGCTCGAAAACCAAGTGTCAAGCACATCAGGGTCTTGGCAGACCGCGCCGCCGCAATGCGGACATTTCTCTATGTCCATGCGGGAAACCGTTGTCTTGCCGCACGAGGCGCACGTCCATGCGGGTATACGATGCCCCCACCAAAGTTGGCGGCTGACGCACCAATCCCGTATATTGGCGAGCCAATGCGCGTAAGTATTTTCCCAGCGTTTGGGGTAGAAGAGGATTTCCCCGCGGCGCCATGCGGCCAGGGCTTTCTCCGCAAGCGGTTTCATTCGCACAAACCATTGCTCCGACAAGAACGGCTCTATCACTGTACCGCATCGATAGCAATGTCCGACCGAATGGGTGATTTCCTCTTCTTTTATGAGCAAGTCTTGCGCCTTGAGGTCTTGTACCACGGCGTCGCGCGCCGCGTCAATAGTCATGTCGCGGTATTTAGCGGGAACTTCCGCGTTGAGCCTGCCCTCCGCAGTCAAGATATTGACGACTTGCAAATTATGGCGTTTACCCACCTCCCAGTCGTTGACGTCGTGAGCGGGCGTTATTTTCATTAGGCCTGTACCGAAAGCGGGGTCGATGTACGAGTCCGCGACGACGGGAATATCGCGGTCAGTCAAAGGCAGGCGCACAGTTTTACCCACAAGATGTTTATAGCGCTCGTCGTCCGGGTAAACCGCAACCGCCGTGTCGCCGAAGAGGGTTTCGGGGCGAGTAGTGGCTAGTTCAACGAAGCCGCCGCTGTTATCCGCGTAGGGATAGCGGATATGGTACATTTTACCCGGCGTGTCCTCGTGTTCGACTTCGTCGTCCGCAAGCGCGGTGCCGCAACCAACGCACCAGTTCACGAGATAGTTACCTTTATACAAGAGATTTCTTTCGTAAAGAGAGACGAATACGTCGCGTACCGCCCGCGACAGTCCTTGATCCAGCGTGAACCGCTCGCGCGTCCAGTCAACGCTTCCGCCCATAACCGCGATTTGTTTTGAGATGACCGCGTGATGTTCCTCCTTGACCTTCCACGTTTCCTTGACGAATTCCTCTCGACTCATATCGCGTCTATTTCTCCCCTGCGCTTTGAGGCGTTTTTCCACGACGTTTTGCGTAGCGATGCCCGCGTGGTCGGTTCCGGGAACCCAGAGGGTCGACTCTCCGCGCATACGGTGAAACCGAATAACAATATCTTGTAAGGTTTGGTTCAATCCGTGTCCCATATGCAGGACGCCGGTAACGTTAGGCGGCGGTATGACGACGACGTAGGGCGGGTCTTCAGACGGCGCGGGGCTAAACGCGCCGCTTTCCAGCCATTGCGCGTATATTCTGTCTTCAAAGCTCTTCGGATTGTAAGCTTTCTCCAATTCAATCTTATGCATGGGAGTATAATCATACATTTAGGATAAAATTTCAAGAGGGATCGCGGCGCAACAAAGTTAATATTTTACTCCACCCCGCGTCGGTCGCCCCAGCGTTCCGGCTGTTGGCGACGTTTTGGCAGCCCGAATAAGAACTTTGCGCCAGCAACCGCAAAAACGTCATATACAGCCGGGACGTTATGCGACATTGGATTGAAATATAAATATGTATAAAAAATTATACGCTTGTATAAATAAAACCTTTATGGTAAAATATAAATATGATGAATAATGCATTGGTGGTTTATATGGATTGCTGTTGCCTAAATAGACCAACCGACGATCAAACACAGGATAAAATTCGCATAGAAACTGACGCCATTAATGGGATATTATTTAAATGTTTTTATGGATCCTGGAAACTAATTGGAAGTGATATTGTTGAATATGAAATTATGAAAACGCCTGATTTAAATAAAATAAATAATGTACTGAATTTATATTCCGTGAAAAAAGAAAATATAGAATTAAATAATGAAATAGAAGCAAGAGCGTTAGAAGTACAAAAACATGGTTTAAAACCGCTTGACAGTTTACATTTTGCATCTGCTGAATATAGAAATGTTGATGCTTTATTGACGGTGGATAAAGATTTTGTAAAACTCTCGAAAAAAACAAATTCATTTTTACGGGTTGAAAATCCAATAAGTTGGTTTATGGAGGCAATTGAAAATGACTAGTCAAACTATGGTAAAAGATATGAACACCATAAGAAAATTGGGAATTGAAGCATTAAGTGAAAAACTTGGACCGGTAGGAATGGTTGAATTTATGAGACAATTTGATTCCGGGTATGGTGACTATACTAAGAATCGGCACAATTGGTTGGATGGATTGACAATTGAAGATATAATCAATGAAATAAAAAAAATGAAAGGCGTAGAATAAAAACAGTCCAACTGCGCATAACAGGTCTGTATATAGCTCCGCCGCCAGTAGGCGGCTCGGGGTTCCGTGTGGCTAGGTCATTCGCTACGCTCATTCCCACGCCACACTCCACCCACATTTTTTCAAGCCCTGGAAACCTACGGTTTCCTTTATCGGGCTTGCAAAAATGTGGGTGGAGTGGAGCGTGGGAGGCGTAGCCGACCTAGCGGAACGGAACCCCGAGCCGCCAAAGGCGGCGAAGCATATACAGTCCTGTTATGCGAAGTTGCCGCA
>JAIRKH010000005.1 GCA_031260245.1 Treponema sp.
CCACCCGCATATCTCGCGTAGGTTATTTCAAAGGGCATAACAAAACCAATCCGCCCGTCTGTTTTGAGGGCATCCGTGGCGTGTAATACAAAGGGAAACCACAAACTGCCGTTGTTGGGACAGGGTATTGCATATTTATCTATTATGCTCCGCGCATTGTGTTTTTGCGGCTGCGGCAGTTTCTTTATCCCGATATAAGGGGGGTTTCCGATAACTACGTCATACTGTTGCGATACATCCATCGATAAAAAATCCGCCGCGCAAGCGTTCAAATTATTCTCAGCGAACATCAATTTAAGTTTTTCAAAAACATCATTTTGTATTTCAACCGCAGTAATAGCGGGACTGTTGTTTTTGAGCAGCTTAAACCGCTCAATTGCTTTTTCAATAAAGACGCCTTCGCCAAAAGACGGCTCTAAAACGGAATCACGAGGATTGCGGACAGCCCACTCAACAAGCCATTGCGCGATTTTGCTTTCAGTATAAAATGAACCTGTCTGTTTTTGCCGGGTTTCTGTCATACGCTACATCCTTATAACGGCCTTCGGTCATTATATGTTTGGACAATTTTCTCAAAAAAATGGTCAACGGCAAGCAACGGCGATGTTTCAATACAATGATTTTTATCATAGCATGTCATTGCGAAAAGAGCAAGGGATCGTGTTGCTCTACGTCCAATCTTACCGAAGCGCACTGGCTGCCTTTCCTGCGCTTGTTATGCAGGACTGTAATCTTGAATTATCAGACTGAAATCTGGAAGCGCCAGAATTTTCTCCAAGCGGAATATCGCAAAAATCATACGAGTTCTTTAGAAAACGACGTTCTCCCACGGCGGACAACGTTCTAGGACGGCTGATACTACAAGGTTTTCAGGCAGAAGCAGTCCGGGGTCTTTCTCAAGCATGGCGAAAGCGTCCACGCGAGCTTGCTCCAATAGGGCTGAGTCTCGAACAATGTCCGCCATCCCTAGCTTCAGATAGCCGGATTGCTCAAAACCCGCTATCTGCCCCGGTCCGCGGAGTTTCAAATCTTCCTCCGCTATGATAAAACCGTCGGCGCTCTCAAGCATCGCCATGAGACGGGTCTTGGCGTCTTCGGTGTATTCGTCCGAGTACACGAGGAAGCAATAGGATTGAGCGGAACCGCGTCCTACGCGCCCGCGCAGTTGGTGCAGGGCGGAAAGCCCAAACCGTTCCGCGTGTTCAATCACCATACACGTAGCGTTAGGCACGTCGACGCCCACTTCCACGACGCTGGTCGCGACGAGGACGCGCGCGTCCCCCTTGCGGAACGCTTCCATCGTCTGGCGCTTTTCCTCCTCGTCCAAGCGCGAGTGCACGAGCGCCGTCCGATATTCGGGAAACGTTTCACGGGCAAGCCGTTCCGCCATCGACGTCGCGTTCTTTAGCTCTTGTTCGCCTTCCTCTATCAACGGGTATACGAAGTACGCCTGCGCCCCTTCCGCAAGCCGCCGCTTAACGAAGTCGTAGACTTTCGCCTCGTTGGATTCACGCGCCAAATGCGTCTCAATGGGTTTGCGTCCGGGCGGCATATCCCGAATAATCGAGACGTCCAAGTCGCCGAATACGGTAATCGCCAGAGTGCGGGGGATTGGAGTCGCGCTCATCATCAAGAGGTCCGGGCTGTCGCCCTTGTCCATGATAGCCTGCCTCTGCAAGACCCCGAACCTGTGCTGTTCGTCGATTATCACGAGGCGCAGGTCGCGGTAAACAACGTCTTTTGAAAAGAGCGCGTGCGTGCCAATGACCAAATCAATCTCGCCAGAAGTAAGGTTCTTAACCAATTGCGCGCGCCCCGCGGCTTTCATATTGCCAGTGAGAAAGGCGACTCTCACACCGAGCGGTTCGAGGAGTTTCGCCGCGTTTTCCGCGTGCTGACGCGCCAAAAGTTCCGTAGGCGCCATAAGCGCGGCTTGTCTGTCGTTTTCAATCGCGTGGAGGCAGGCGAGAAAGGCGACGAGGGTCTTGCCTGAACCGACGTCGCCCTGCAAGAGCCGCGCCATGGGAAAGGGTCCGTCCATGTCGCGGTTGATTTCCTCTATAGCCCGCGCCTGCCCAACGGTTAGAGAAAACGCCAGTCGTTCAAGCAGGCGTTCCTGCAAGCCGAATTTCGCCTTGCATTCTCGCCGCTGTTTCGCCTTGCGCGTCATTGACTTTCTCCCGATTATGGTCTCTAAATAGAAAAACTCTTCGTAAATCAAAGCGTTTTTCGCTTTTTCCAACTCATTCGCCGTCGACGGAGAATGAATCGCCGTTAAAGCCTTTGATTTCGGCAGAAAGTCGTATCTCGCGCGTAAAAATTGAGGAATTTCATCCTCAATGGATGAGCCGTATTGCCGTAAAGCCAATTTTATAAACGATTCTATTTCTTTTTGCGTGATTTGCTTGCCTAAATGGTAAATGGGAAATAACTTTTTAAATGCTCCTTCGTCCGTAGCGCGTTTGTAAACAATTTTTGAAGAAGATTGGATGTCGCCGTATCGGGCGTTATAGGAAAATTTGCAGGAAATCCAAAAGCTTTCGCCTATGGATAGGATTTTTGTATAGGTCTCCTGATATTTCCAAAACGTCAGTACAGCGCGAGCCGTCTTGTCTTCGATATAAACCTTGAGTCCGCGTTTTGCGCCGAAACCGACCCAGTCGTGAGCTATGACCTTCGCCACAGTACAAACGGTTATTTTTCTGCCTTTTTCGTCTTTTTTGTTAAAGTCCTTGAGCGGTACGACACGGGTTCTGTCCACCCATTCGCGTGGATAATAAAGCAACAAATCCGCAATACTACCAATACCGATTGAAGAGAATTTGGTCGTCGTTCTTTCTAGTTTTTCAGGCGTTTTTCCCCGCGCGCCGTTCAAGCGGTCGAGCGAGCGCTTCAGTTCGCGGACAAACACTTTATCTCTCTACGGATTAAGATTATCCTCATGTCGTTATTTTATATTTTTTCATAAGGTAAATCAAGGGGCGCCCGGTTTATCCATAGGATATTACTGTTGATAATGTGTATTCTGTCTCGTTCATCCGCAAGGGACTTGAAGCCGCTCGACTGTTGCCGACGACTGAATTGGTTTTCGATTAATATTGCGATGTAATATTAATAACCCTAATCGGAGGTAAAAATTCAACTGGGGCGGTTGTTTACACGAACTTGCGGGTAAAGAAAAAACCTTTTTTACAGAGAAATTTTGTTTGTTATCCATATTGTCAATAATAGTAGAAGAAATAGAAATGACAAGCGTCTAATAGAAAAATTTCTTATATTATACAAGATACGCTCATTGAATAGTGAATCGGCGCGCCGTCCGCATCAAAAAACGAAAGCGCTTCGGCAACGAGAGCAAGGTCTCCCTGCTGATACGGCGACGCGCCATAGAGCGAATCGTGGACGATGGGAAACCCAATCCATGCCAAATGACAGCGAATCTGGTGCCGGAACCCCCGTTTAACCCGTAAACGGAAACAAACCGTCCCATCTCCGCGGTCCGTAGATTCGATGATTTCCGTGCAATAATAACGCCCTCGGTCAAGACAAACGTCTTTGTTCTTGGGGAAAGGCGTCAGAACAGGTTTCACCATGCGCCCACCGGGTCCAAAAGGACGAAAGGCGCTCTCTATAACAGCAGGAAACCGGTCCATGGACGCTCCTTTAGTAATCGAGCGGTATTCCTTAATAAAAAGCCCTTTCTCTTGCTGAACAAGAATATGGTCAAAAAACGCTTGAGTCTTGGCCGCGAGGACAAGTCCCTTTGTCTCATAGTCCAGTCTATGGACAATACCGCCCTCCCAGGGATTTCTGCCCTGTACCTCCAGTATTGGCGGAAAAATATTCGCATACCAGTCGAGCAATGTACGCGCGGATGCGTCGTCCCGCTTGAGCGGAACCGAATGGAAACGCGGCGGTTTGTAAAGCGCCGCGTAAGACGGCGTTTCCGCGAATATATATGGAGAAGCCATTCAAACACTATAGCGTAAAATCGTCTCTTTTGCTATAGTTTAGGCGTAGAAGGAGGCGTAGTCGTGAATTTTGTAAAGAAAATAGGACAGAGAGTTTGGCTTTGCTTCATGGACTTTGGGAAAAACGGGCTTGCAAATCACGCGGCCGCTGGAGCTTACGGTTTCCTGCTCTCTCTCACGCCAGCGGCGCTAATCGCCGCGTCTCTTTTTTCAGCCGTCTTCACCAATATTGAAGAAACAGATTTTTTAGGATTCTCACAAAACGTCTTCGGCGTCGAGGAAACTATCGACCGATTTTTCACGAACTTCAATACAGGATTAATAGGCGTATTCTCCATTGTGAGTATGTTCTGGGCCGCGGTTGTCTTGGCTTTCTCTATGCAAAGAGGACTCAACTCTATTTTCATCGACAAAAAACCAGTCAATATGCTCAAAAATTGGCTCATACCCTTATGTCTTGAACTAGCCGTCATCGCTGTTGTCGTCGTCTTTGTATTGAGCGCCCGCTTTGTCCATGAATTTCTTTTTATGAAACGATGGCTTTTCGACGTCTTTTGCCTTGCAGGATTAGGCGCGCTGATCTTCGGCGTTTACTGTACGATTCCCAACAGTCCGCCCAAATGGAAATCCGCCCTGTTCGGCGCTATTCTCTGCATCATAAGTTACGCGTTCGTGTCGGCGTTTTTTAACCTATTCATCAATCCTGAACGCTACTATTTAATGTACGGGAAGCTCGGAGGAATCATCGGAATCTTAGCAAAGGTTTATTTCTTTTTTTTATTCTTTTTCATCGGCGCTCAATTCGCCTTCACCGTTGAATTTTTAGACGCCTTGTTGTTCACGAAACTGATAACAGTGAATGGCGAGAGGAAATATTCGCTTATTGAACGATTTCTCTTTTCTTCAGTTGAAGGTCGTCTATGGAAATATCGGCGTTTCTATAAAAAGGGCGAGACCATTTTTCTCAAAGGAGAGAAGAGCCGCGCTATTTTCTACATACTTTCGGGCGAAGTGGGCGTCTACCTTACCGCGGATAACAAGATCGCGTCTATTGTGGAACATAACTTCTTCGGTGAAATGGGACATATGCTTTCGAGTATGAGAAGCGCGACCGCCAAAGCGGAAACTGATCTCGTAGCGATGTCTTTACCGCCCGCCTTGTTTAACGCCGCGTTACGAATCGACCAAAATACAGACGTCAAGATAATAGAGACGCTCTCAAAAAGACTCCAAGACACGAATGAGAAGCTGCTAAAGCTCGCAGGCGAAACCCGTTAGACGCAGGTTACGCCGCGGGGACAGCGGCGCTTATCGAACGCCGCGATGGCGTATTTTTGAAAATCTTTTATTTCCCACGTATTTTTGTTCAATTTGGTCTGCTGTTGACAAAGGCGGTGTAAAGATTATAATTGAAGGCATGAATATATTAATACTAGGCGGCACCGGCGTTATTAGTACGGAAATCGTGAACTGCCTTCACAGTCTCAACCACCATGTAACGACATTCAATAGGGGCGTCCGAAAGGTTCGGTATCAGGCGGAGCCTGAAGTCGTTATTGGAGACAAGCAAGACGCGGGAAGTTTTAAGAAGCTTCTGAAAGGCAGGAAGTTCGACGCTGTAATCGACATGATTTCGTATAACCCCGACGACGCCGCCCTTACCCTCGACGCGCTCGCTCAGAGCGACGCGCACTTCGTATTCACGTCTACGGTGTCGGTATATAAACGCCCGACGCGGAACGTACCGTTCCGCGAAACCCATGAGCTTTTTTCTGATGATACGTTTTGCCCCTACGGGTATCATAAGGCGCGGATGGAAGCGTTTTTGGGGACGCGGATGGAGGATACGCCCATCACCATTATTCGCCCGTCTCTCACGGTCGGGAAGGGAAGCAAGAACGTAGGCGTCATGCGAAACAATTACGGCATCGTCGAGCGTATAAAGAAAGGGAAGCCGATTGTGGTTTTCGGCGACGGCGTAAATCCCTGGTCGTGGACGTGGGCGGGCGACCTCGCCAAGGCTTACGCAGGCGTTCTCCGCCGTTCCGCTTGTTATGGTCAGGTCTATCACACGGCTAACGACGATATGCGTATTTGGGACGATTTGTACTTTGAATTCGGCAGACTCATAGACGTTGAGCCGCGTCTGATTCACATTTCCACCGAGATGCTCATGGCGGCCGCGCCCGCGGTTTTTGGACACGTGTATCAAGAAAAAATGCACTGCGGAATCTTCGCGTGCGATAAAATCCACCAAGATGTACCGGAATTCTTCTGCGAATACACGCTCGACAAGATAGTCAAAGCCCTTGCCGAGTGGTATGAAGAAGAAGAGTCCGCGCGCGTCGTTGACCAAGAACGGGACGCGCTCGAAGACGCCATCGCGGAAAAATACGCGCTCGCCATGTCCGCTTTCGCTTCAATCGCATAGAGAATGTCGCTTTTGCGTAACCAACGCCCGATTAAGAAGTTGTCAAACAGGCTCTGCTTATTTGAGTGTCTGACGCCATAAGCTAGGGACAGGCGCTAAACCACGAAAAAATACGGATCGTTTTTGGAAACGACCCGTATCGTCTGGAAAAATACTATTTGAGAGAATTGCTGTTTTGGAACGCGCTCTCCAAAACAGGCGTTGGAAGGCTACGGCGTTTTTTGATAAAACATGAATTCGCCGGGCTCGGTTCTCAATTCAAAAACCGTTTCTCTTTCGTTGGAATAGAGAGTCGGCACGCTAAAAGATTGTTTGTTCTTGCCGAAAGACGCGGAGAATACGCTCTCTTGCTCGTCCGGCAGAATCAAGGCAAGCTCTTTCACTTGCCCCTTGATGTGAACCTTTACCCACGCGGGACGGCTTGAGAAATCGCTCGAAACATAAGAGTAGAGACCGAAAGTCCCGTTATCGTAAACGAAGAGAGAAACCTGAGCGTCTGATTCGAGGAAAATGTCCGGAAAGAATTCTCTTCGTATGCGGGACAGGACCTGCGGCGGCAGTTTTTTGATTTCAGAAAACAGAGATGGGACCACAAGCGTAATGAATTCGCCCTTGCCGAAAGTGTCTCGCAGGAGAATCGAGGAGTGACAGTCCCCAGAACCTGCATTGATAAGAGACCATGTTGCATTGTTGCGGTGTTCCATTAAGGGAAACGCTATTTTCTCCGTAGATTTCGCGTAGAACATACGGGAATGGTCAGGGCGCGAGATATGGAACTCATCAGCGAAAACAGTTCGCCCGTTATAGCGGACAGAGGTGAACTCTTCAACCCCGATTCCTTTGTCCATCGCGCCCAAGACAAAGCCTGAACTTGCTATGACTTTTCCACCCTTGTTCAAGAAATCGCGTATTCTCATGGTTATTTCGCGGTCTTTTAGCGCGGATGCGGTGAGGAAGACCGCTTGGTTTGGCGAAGGGGGAAACGTCGGCGTTGGGTCAAACGGAACGCCAGTCATGCCCAAGTAGTCTTCGAGATGGTCGTCGCCGCGACTGTCGTGAGGGAGGTAGACTGGTACGCCGACGGGCTTTCCCAGACGGTTAAGGATTGCGTCTAGTTGTTTGAGGCGAAAACCGAGCGGCGTTATTACCTTGTTGTTGAAGAGCGAGGGCAGACAGAACAGGGTTATCTCAGACGGCCTGGAGAAAACCGTGAGGTAGGCTTGTTCGAGATAAACGTCTATGGAGTAACACTCATAGGGGTCGAACCATCCACCGCCATTCCTGCCTGGCGCGGTATTTTCCATGAACCGCATGAGGGAATAGCTCAAATAACGAGGCAAGTGTTGGTCGGTGAATACTGGGTGGCGCGTCTCGGTTCCCGTATAAATCATGTCGAACATATCTTTCTGAATCGCGGGATTATAGCCGGTCTCCTGGAAGCTCTCTCGCCAGTTTGGGTATTTTATGATGATATTGATTTTGGGATTAACCGCCTTTGCGGGTTTTATGATGAGATTTTCCGATACTTCACGCAGTTTCTCAAGGCGGAAATCCGCCCATGTACGGCTTCCCTTTTCCTTTTGGCAGTCTTCGCAGGTACATTGGCTAAAAAAGAAGTCGTCTATGATGAATTCATCAAATAAGCTCGCTGTATATTCAGCCTTTTTCTTGAGCAGGCGGCGCATCTTTTCGTTTGAATAACAGAACGTATTGAAAAGCCGCTGTCGCTTCTTGTCCTCCGCGTCCAAATCCTCCGTAATGGTTGTAACGCCGCCTGAAACCTTGATATTATGTTCCGCGAAAATTCGTTTGCACATAGCAATTTGTTCCTTTGGCGCGGTTTCCGCACGGAAAGTCTCAAGGTAAACCTTATCTATTCCGACGTATTTCTCAAAGAAACCGATTTGTTCCGCGAGTTCTGTCTGGGATACCCGCGCAGTCCACCGCGCCGGGCAATAGACGGCTACGGTAAAATTGTTAAAACGACTCATAATTTTTTATAACGCTCCTTATGTTTAAGCATTTTAATATTCAACAAGATTTTTTACTAGCCCTCTCTGGCGTCTGACGCTGGCGCGGGATTCGCCCGCGGGCTGGG
>JAIRKH010000020.1 GCA_031260245.1 Treponema sp.
GTTGTTACCGCCGCCGCCGTTGTCTCCGCAACTGACGAGCGCCGCGCCGAAGGTCAGCGCGACCATTAAAACAAACGAAAATGTTTTCTTCATAAAACACTCCTTTTATAGAAGCCGCAAGGCTTCCGTTTTATTGGGAGCGGCTAAACGCCGCCCGTTTATCCGTTTGCATTGCAAACGGATAAAGCCTTGAGAACAAGAACGCCGCTCGGCGTCCAGAGAATTATATAAAAATGGAAAGAAATAGCCTCGTTCGCTATAGTATTGGAAGTATGAATTGGGGGGGGGGTACATAATCAGACAGCTATGTTTCACGCAAGAGCTTTTGCTTGAGAAATAAAGAAAATACGTCGGAAAAATCACAGCTAAACGCATGAAGATAGTATGCCTAAATAAGTTATTTTTGTCAAGCGGGTTTTAAAAAAAAGTGAACAATGAGCAGGTAGCAATAAAGCATGGGGGTGTCTGACGCCAAGTTGTTGACGGCGGCGTTAGGTAACAATGCGTCTGACGCGCGCTTTGGTGTCAGACACTTTCGAGGTGTCAGGCATTGGTCGCGGTGTCAAGCGCCTGGAGCAGGCGGGACGCGGCGATAGGCGTTTCAGGTAGCGCGGGGACGTCAGCCGCTTTTGCGCCGCCTTTTGGTGTCAGACACTTTCGAGGCGTCAGACGCCCAGGCCGCGCGCTTCGGTGTCAGACACCCGCCTTTCAAGGCGCGGCTTAAAAATACTGCGGCAATATTGACAGACAGCGTTCTTTTATTTTATAATGCGTCTTGAGGTTAATAGAAAATAGAGTGTTCAATAGTATTCAAGGCGTCATTACGGAAAAGAGAGCGGATACGCTTTTTATTCTGACAAGCGGCGTGGAATGGGACCTTATCGTTCCGTCTACGGACAACGCGGCTCTGCCTGACGCGGGCGAAACCGGTAAGGTGTGGACGTGGCTTTATCATAAAGAAGACGGTATGCGGCTTTTTGGCTTTTGTAACGAGACGAGGCGGAATACGTTTTTGGAACTGCTTAAAGTTGACGGTATAGGACCCAAAGGCGCGGTCAAGATAATGGGCGGTATATCGCAGGAAGAACTGGAGAACGCCCTTGATTCCGAAGATCTCGGGCGGCTCGAAAGGGTGCCTGGACTTGGGAAAAAGACCGCGCAGAAGATGCTTTTGGCGCTGAAAGGGAAACTTTCCCACGCGCATCACGGGTCTGTGTATGCGGAACTGATAGAAGCTCTTGCCTCAATGGGCTATGACAAGCGCGCCGTAGCGAACGTTATCGCAAAGTCCTCGGCGGCTCTGCCGCCAAGTTTGAGCGCGGCTGAAAAAGAAAAGGAACTTTTCAAGCAGGCGATACAAGATCTGTCTATGGAATAGGAATGGACGGTCAGGAAGTAGAAAAGAGCGCGTTCCGCGTCCTGGCGTCATTCTCTTTTCAATTAAGAGGTTTATTTTGAAAATAAAAACATTACATATCTTAACGATAATTGCTTTTTTGTCGACTGGCGGCGCCATAGCCGCGCTGGCGCTTTTTCCAGATCGTTTCTTTCAGCCGCCTGAACCCAAGGAAATTAAACAAACCCGCGTCATTGAGCGCGGGGAGGCGTCCGGGTCCGACGCCTTTACGCCCGACGACAACATCGCGTACAGAGACAGCGTCTTGTTAAAAGTCCCTTTGAACGACGACGAAATTCTCGTAACGGCTCTGGACGACAATCTCGACGACGACGTCCATGAAGAGCAAGTCATAGCCTATCGGAACCGATTGCGGGACGATAGCCCTGTTTATATCGCGTACATAGACTTTGACGAATCGTCCCAGTCGTATAAGCGCGTATGGGACGCGGAGACCGCGGCTGTCCGCCCTGGAACCATTGATTTATACATACAGGACCTCATCGGCGAGCACATACCCAACGTTCTCTTGAGTGGTATGAACGCAGAGGGCGAATTCACCTTGACCGCTTTCAAAAAAAGCGACGGCGCGGAACCTTTCCTTAAGATTGCGGATATTCGGATAGAGGGGAGCGTTACCGTTAAGGAAGTCGAGCGTAGTCAAGCCTATCAACTAGGTATGGCAAACAGCCGCGCCTTCCCCATAGTCGCCCGCGGCAGAGACGCGGAATCCGTCAATATTTTAGACCAGATTGAAATTTCTTACGTTTATGACAGCGATGTCGGCAGCTATAAACAGGATAGTCTGACCCGTATACCGGGTAAACAGATAGAAGAACAAAAAGTCCGCGACGTTTTGAACGGCGGTATTCGTACATTTGAACGGTTCATAAGCGGGTTGTGGTACTGGACAGCGCCGGACGGGTCCATCGACGGTCGTCAATATATCTATTTTGACCCGCAAAACAAGGAAGTCATCTTCTACACGGACGACACGCAACAAATCTTCACATGGCAGAATTCCAGCGCGACTCGTTACGGCGTCTATCTGTCAACTCAGAACATTTCGGTGCGGACATTGCGCCGCTCATTAGATATAGCCCTCGAATCGTTGGATAGCGTGCGTATTCGCGTCTCTGAAGACGTGCGTCTTAAAATCGGCACAGACGCGGGCTGGAACGGCTCTTACAGAAAGGCGAACTTCGCGCCAGAGCCGAAGTCGGTCAAGAGCGTCCCGTCTTTTATTGACGGCGTCTACAACGGTATCATAGGAAGAATCCATTTTTCCAAGAGCGGCGTTTATGAATTGACCCTGGGCGAAAGCGTCCAGACCGGTATGTACAGTTTTTTCCGCGTAGAAGACATGGAAATGCTGGAATTAAGACCCCAAGATAGTCCGCGCGTGATATACCTTGTCGAGCATTTAGACGGAATGCTTTCCCTCAAGCAGGCGACGGTCGGCGCCAAGGGCGTTCAGGACATCCACGGCCCATCGTTTTACATGGAGCCTGAACAGGAAAACGTTAGCGCTCCCTCTTGACTCACGGTCGTTCGCGCTGTAAACTTGAGCCGTATGGAGGCTTTTTGGAAAACAAGGGAAATAAGGAAATCATTGTTTTAGAGGACCCGGTTGTTTTGGCGCGAGTATGCGGCGCGAACGACGAGAATCTTAAGGTAATTGAGAGTATGTTGAATGTGTACATCAGCGCTCGCGGTAACGAAATCCGCATGGAAGGCGACCCTGGCGTGAAAGATAGGTTCAGAGCCGTCATAGACGCGCTTACCGTAGCCGCGCGGAGCGGCGAAACGCCTTCGACTGAATACACGAGAACTCTGGCTGGAGACGCGGGTCCGGACGCAATATGGGAAACAGTCATTAACGTCCCGAACGGTCGGCGCGTCCACCCTCGTTCCAAGAATCAGGCGTTCTATGTGCGGGGAATGCGCGAGAACGACATAAGTTTCTGTGTTGGTCCGGCCGGCACGGGTAAAACCTATCTTGCCGTCGCCGAATCGCTTAGGCTTGTGCTGTCTAAAAAGTTACGGAAGCTCGTACTGACCCGGCCTGTCGTCGAGGCGGGCGAAAGCCTCGGTTTCCTGCCGGGAGATTTGGAGCAGAAGCTCACTCCTTACCTTCATCCTTTGCAAGACGCAATGGAATCTCTCGCGCCGTTTGAGACCATACGGCGGTTGGAGGAGACGCGGGCGATAGAGATAGCGCCCCTTGCGTATATGCGCGGGCGTAGTCTGAACGACTGCGCCGTGATTCTTGACGAGGCGCAGAACACCACTAAAGAACAGATGAAAATGTTCTTGACGCGTATCGGTCAAGGATCGCGGGCCATTATTACTGGAGACGTTACCCAGATAGACTTACCGAAACGAACAGAGTCCGGATTGTTGCATGCAATAGCCGCGCTCAAGAATATAGACGGTATCTACTTCGCCTATCTCCACACCGCGGACGTGGTCCGCAATCCTCTTATCAAGAAGATAATACAAGCTTATGAAATTTATGAGAACGAAAAAAATTGAGAGAAAATCGACGATAGACCTTTTCTCTTATGTCCGCAAGGCGTTCATAGACGCGGGCGCCCGACGATATCCGGTAATAGCCGCAGTCGCCGCGTTTGTCATATCCGTCTTGGCGGTCGTCAACAATACGTATGCTCTACGGGAAAACCCGAATCGGACAGGCGGCGTGAATGAACAAAACGTATTTACGGAGAGACCTTTGACGTTCACCCTGGAACAGGGCGGAGAGGTCGTCAGAAAAGGTTTTCTCGTAAGCGAAGAAGATATGGCGAGTCTTGCGGAAGTCAACACAAAGTCGTCCGTATGGGATGTCCCGAATATGCTCGGACGTGTGTTCGTCCTTATCATGCTCTTTATCTTGTTCATTTTCTTGGGCAATCCGCGTTTTATCGGTAAGCCGCTATCAAATAGCGAACTCTATCTGATAATAATCCTCACCGCGCTCTACATCATAGGCGCGGCTTTTGCCAAGAACCTGCCTTTTAACACGCTACTCTTCCCTATTTCTATCGTGACGCCTACGGCTTTCATCACCATGCTTTTCTCCGTGTTGATAAGCGCAAACCTCGCGGCGGCGTGGGCTTTAGCCTTACCGCTCGCCGCATTCCTGACTGGTTCCTTTGATATATCCGCATACATCGTTGCGCTGGCGTCTGGACTCACCGCGTCCAATACGTTAAGAAACGCGCAGTGGCGTATGGATTTGGTGAAGGCGGGGCTTTTTATCGCGGCCGCGAACTGCATTTCCACGATTTGTACGCTTCTCTTAAAGCGGGCCCCCGTAACCGATTACCCGTTGATTCTGTTCTGGACTGCGTTCAACGGCATAGCGTCTGGTATGCTTGTCATGTGGCTTTTGCCGCCTTTGGAACAGGCTCTCAACGCGGTAACGACGTTTCGGCTCATGGAACTGTCGGACTTGAACGCGCCTATCATCAAGAAACTATTCACAGCCGCGCCGGGTACCTACAACCACTCGGTAATGGTCGCGCGGCTCGCGGAAGCCGCTTGCGAGGAAATCGGCGCGAATTTCCTGCTCGCCCGCGTGGGCGGCTATTATCACGACATTGGCAAAATTGACCATCCCGAATATTTCTCCGAAAACCAGTCCGGCTACAACAAGCATGACGAGATACCGCCCCGCCTTTCGGCGACTATCCTCCGAAGCCATGTAAAGCTCGGCGTGGAAAAGGCGCGAAATATGCGTCTGCCCAAACCGGTCATCGACATCATCGCCCACCACCACGGTACTTCTTTGATTCAATGGTTTTACAACAAGGCGCTCGAACAAGAAAAAGACGTGAGCCGCGAAGATTTTTCCTATCCCGGTTCGCCGCCTCGGTCCCGCGAGTCGGCCGTGGTGATGCTTGCGGACGTTTCCGAAGCGACCGCGCGCGCTCACTACACAAACGCCAATTCTGAAAAGCCAACCGCCACAAAAATTGAAAAGACCGTCCAAGAATTGATCGATATGAAAATCGAACATGGACAGCTATCCGAATCGGAACTCACCTTTCACGACTTGGAAACTATCAAGAAAGCCTTCGTCAAGGTTCTGTTGAGTTATTATCATTCGCGCATAGAGTACCCCAAAGAGAAGCCGCCCCATCAGAGTCCAGCGACGGATTGATTTTAGGAAAGGGATATCGCCTAATAAGAAACCGTTCCCTCCTGCGTCCGTATGCGCTTTCCTAAACGCCGTCTTGACAGTCTATCCACGAACAAAATAAGTCCTGTAAGCGTCAAGGTCGCCGTCAAGACCAGAGTTGTGTTTGACGCGGGTAGGCTCGGCGGGAGGCTTGCCCATGTTACGATTCGGCTAATAACCGTATACAAGAAGGACAGAAGCATGGATATCGGGGGTAACAAAGGGAAAGGGAAAAAAGCTACGGCCATAGCGAGCATTGCGCCGACCATGAATAGGGTTGTCAGAGGCACGACGACCAGTCCTGCGATAACGCCGATAGGGTACAACACGGAGAAGAACGCCGCCGACGCCGCGGCTGTCCACAAGAATGCGGCTAAAGACGCGGCTAGGCTCTGTCCTAGCGGGTCCGGCGTCCAACCTCTGAAGAAGCCGTAGATAGGCTTGCTTAAAACCAGTATGCCGAAAAGCGCCAAGTATGACAAAATGAAAGAAACTGACATACCTTCGCGTCTCTGAAGGGCGATTTGTAAAACAAAGGTCATGGCGAGGATGGACAGGGAGTCCTTAGGTAGGTTGAACAGAACAGCGACGGTTCCAAGCAAGTACATAAGCGCGGCGCGGTTAAGCGAAGGGAGATTCCCCACTAGATAGATATAAGCTATGATAAAGACAGCTCCCACGACGGCCGCGGCGCGCAAACCCAATGGCTTTTTCAGGAACAAAGCGAGGGTCGCGGAGACTATGGCAAGATGCATTCCTGAAAGCGCCAAGACGTGGGAACAGCCCGCTTCTTGATACCGCTTGGAGAGCGTTGAATCAAGATTGTCCTTCATACCGAAAAGGAGCGCGATCCCTAGTCCTCCCCATGTGAATTTAGAGAAGCGTTCCGTTAGACTCACTCGTAATCCTGTGCGAAACTGCTCAATACGGGGCGCGGGTTTGATAATATGTGTGGATTTTGCGGAAAACGCCAATTCTTCATCCCTGCTTCCTTCAAGAAAAACGCCTTCTATATATACTTCACAACCCCGTCCGAATTCTTTTAAGCGAGGGACGGCGCCTTCTGGGAAGAACACGAAAACGTCTCCTCTAGCCGATACTTCAACTTTACCGAGTCCCTTTGCACGTTGGAGAGCCAGTGTCCCTATTGTCCCTATGGCTTGTTCCTTGTATTTTGTGGAATAAGAGCGCGGGTCGTCCATCAGAGTACCGGAGACGGCTCTTATTTTTTCGAGAGGCAGTCCCGGAGACGGAGGATCCGTCTTACCGGCCGCGAGTCCGGCGAAGAGTCCTATTGCCGCGGAGGAGAGGAGTAGGATGAACGCGCTGTTTTTCTTTAATGATGAAACGACAAAGAGCGCCCGGGCCGCTCCTGTGATTCCTGGGTAAAAGACGAGAAATCCCATAACGCATCTGGTTAGGACGCCGGGCGGAAGAAACGCTCTGCCGTAATAGCCGGCCGCCGCGCCAGCCGCGGCGCACAATACGGGAGTTATCATACGCGTTATATAAGGAAACGCCATGTAAATTGCTTGACTTTTTCGGGGCGGATGTCGGCGTTTTCTAACTTTGGCGCAAGGCTTGGAGGAGGAAATTACGAAATTTGACGTTCTATCGTCTTGGCGGGAAGTAGCCGCTCCTGTCGCGGCCGGAGCGTTCCATGAGGTAGACCTCGGCTTCCACAGGCAGATAGGCGGCGCCGAAATCTGTAGGTAATTGAGACTCGTAACTCAAGATGTAGACGCCGCTCGGTTTTGAGACAAGAGCGCTGATGGTCGGTTTGACGCCTTCGCTCCGATAGAGAGGCAGAACCGCGCCGCCGGTCTCCGCGCATAAGTAGAACAGAGATTCGTCCGCCTTACCCTGCCCCACGACGACCGCGTAGAACACGACGCCGTTGTTCGCCAGATACGCGGCAAGCTCGGACAGCCCGTAGCTCTCGAAAGCAAGCTCTCCCAAAGCGCCTGTTCCGATGAAAACCACCGCGCGTTTCTTTTCGGCGGGCAAGAGATCGGTCGCCGCAAGGCGCAGTCCCAAGTCAAAACGCCACCGCGCCGAATGGAGCGACGGATTGCCCTTCCCCGCGTCTTCAACTTGTTCCTTTATCGGCTGTTCTCCCGCCGACACGAGCGAAACTACCCTGTCCACGGCCGCGCTAACATCCTTGATCGCGGCGCCTATGTCTTGGGTTAGGCTTCGCGTCAACTCAGAACGCTCCACAAGGATAGATATGTCAGAAGTTTGGGCGCGAAAACCTGCGCCTAAGAATCGCTGTTTCAAGACAGGTCTGCCTTGTTCGCTCAACAGGAAGTTGCGCTGGTCAAGCCCCACGATGGGACGGCGAAGCCTGTCTTGTACCGATACTTCCACCGTGACATCGGGGAAAGCGCTTGAGACGACCCGCTCTATCTGCACAAAAAGCCCGGACGCCATATCGTCAAGACGGGTGAGGATGGAAACTTCGCCCGCCTGAAAATTAGCGGCGAGGATTTCGCCGTTTCTGTCCATTTCCGCGCTCGTAAGCCGTACCTTGTCGTTGCCCACGCTCCCAAGTTCGCGGATAACGGTGGAATCAACGTCTATCAATAAGACGCGGTTGCCGTCCGCGACCAAAAGCCGCCCGTCCAACAAGAAACGGAGGCTTTCGGGATTGGTAAGCCCCGTCTTCACCAGAACGCCGAGGAATTCACCGTTTGGGTCAAAAGCGTAGATTTGTTTGGATATGTTATCCGCGACGTAAACCCGACCGTTCCGCGCCGCGATTCCGGTGGGCGAGACGAATCCGGGAAAATCAGACGAATTTTTAGTCTTTTTACCGAAAGAAAGCACAAAACCGCCGTCTGGATCGAATTTAGACACGCGCCGATTACCATAGTCCACGACGTAGAGATAGCCGTCCTCGTCCACGGCGAGGTTCTGAGGACCCACGAATTGACCCTCGCCAAACCCCTTCTCTCCGATGTACGCCTGCCAATCCCCGTTGCTGTTAAGAACGCTCACTCGTCCGCCGCGGTATTCGGACACATAGAGTCTGCCGTCGAGTCCCCGCGCAATGTCATAAGGCCGGTCAAAGCCGTTTATGGGCCCGCGTTGCCGCTGTCTTACGACGCCGTTCACGTCAATACGTACCAGCTCGTTGCTTCCATATGCGGCTATCCACACGGAGCCGTCTTCGCGCGGCAAGACCGCGGTGGGCTGTCGGTAGAGAGTCTGCTGTTCAACCCGACCAGGATAACGTCCGGATTCCACATAACGAACGTTGTCGTCCACGACTGGCAGGTAATTACGCCTGCCTTGCACTATCTCGATGCGGCTACTGGCGAGCATAGCTTCGGCGGCGAACGGGTCGGAGTCGGCGACCGCGGAACGCCACGTCCGTACCGCGGCTGTTTCAATACCGGAACGGTAGTAGGCGCGTCCCAGCCAGTCCAAGAGCAGGGTATCTGTAGGAGTGAAAGACAAAGCCCGCTCAAAGGAAAGTATCGCTTCGTTGAAAGCGAAACGGTTGAACGCCTGTACCCCAATGCGGAACTCTTCCTGGGCATACCGCGCGTTGAGGTCCGGGTTGTTTGACGTAATATCCTGCGTCCACGCGGAAACGCAGACTAAAAAAAACGCGGCTGTACACCAGAAACGGGATTTCACTCTTTTTTATTCTCCACAATGGAAATATGGGTCTTGATTTCAGGACTGTCCGGCGCTTTTGACAAAGCTTTGTAGAGGTACTTCTTAGCGTCCGGGATTCTGCCGTCCATGAAATAAGCCCATCCCAAAGAATCAAGATAAACCGGATTGTTCGGCGCTTTTTCCACGGCTTTCTTACAGAACCGGATGCCGCGCCGGGCGTCTTTACCGCTGTCCGCGAGTATAAAGCCGAGTCCGTTGAGAGCGGTCAGATTGTCCGCGTCAACGGAGAGCGCCTTCTCGTACCATTCAATGGCCCGCGGGAAGGCGCTCTGGCACCACGCCGCGTAAGCCATGGTCGCGTAGAGTTGCGCGGATTCAAAGCCGTTGTTCAAGAGTATGGTAAGCTCGTATTCGGCCATTTTCGCGTTTCTACTCATTATGTAAACGTAAGCCAAGGTCATTCTACATTGGTAAACGCGCGTGCTCTCATGGGATTCGCTTATGAATTTTTCCAAATACGGTACCGCTTCCTCGTAATGTTTGAGTTTCGCGTAACAGAGCCCGATGTAATACATAAATTCCTTTTTTTCTACGTCGCTGTGGGTCCGCACGCGAAGAAATACGTCAAGCGCGTTCTTCCAATCGCTTTTCTTAAAAAGAGCTATACCTTCTTGTAACCCCGCAGTCGTTGCATTATGCTGTTCTTCCATACTCATCCTCTCTCCTTAATTAGAGAATAATGTTGTAATTTTCTATTTGCGATTCATCCTCTGTTCCGGTCTAGACTCTACAGCCGCGTGTCCGGGAGCATCTGGACATAAGCCTCTCTGCACGACTGGGTGAATAAACACCGCGCTTATAGAGGCTTTGTTCCGTGAGACCGCGTCGTAATCCGAACCGGGTTCTGATTCCGCGGAAGACGTCCCCGCGTCCATAAAGCAGTAACGTTTACGGTCAGGAGCGTCAAATAGCTTTATCTTATCCGGGTAATACCTCCGCACAGGAAACGTCAGCTCATAGCCGTCGGGTCCCTGCGGCGTATTGGGGAGATTCACGTTGAGGAACACGTCCGGATTCCATAAGCCTACGAATTCTTCCAGATGTTGAACCGAATAAGCTATCGCCGCGTCCCAGAAAGCCGTCTTTTCCCCGTCTCGTACCAGCGAAAAAGCCGCGGATGGAATGCCGTGTAGGACGGCTTGGCGAGCCGCGGCGGCCGTCCCCGAATAGATAATATCGGTACCCAAGTTTGCGCCGTTGTTTATGCCGGACACGACAAAGTCAATCGAACAGCCCAAGGCGTCCATCGCGCCCATCATCACACAGTCCGCCGGCGTACCAGAACACGCCCACACATTCTCCGCCTGCTTTTTGAGGCGCACCGGACCAGATAGGAAGGTTATATGGTGGGAAAAACCCGACCGTTCCCCATCTGGCGCTATGACAAACAAAGTATGCCCCGATAGCTCCCGCAAAGCCTCCGCAAAGCGGGTAAAAAATATAAAGTCAATGCCGTCGTCGTTCGTTAAAAGTATATTCATCGTTTTTATTCCACCACTCTCGCTCCGTCAGCAGTATCCATCTCATATATTATCGGACGAAAACCGAAGATTCTCTCATAATCTTCAAGCCGTTTTTGGTAATCCGCTATGGCGTTAGTCTTGATGAATACGTACGTACATCCGCCGAAACCCAAGCCTGTCATACGAGAACCCGCGACGCCTTCTGTTTCTTGGCTACGCTTGACGAGCCAGTCGATTTCCGGGCAGGACACCTCAAGCAAGTCGCGCAAGCCTTCGTGTGAATGGAACAAAGCCCGCGACAAGTTCTGGACGTCGTGTTTCTTGATAGCTTCTTCCACTTCGGGCACGCGCTTTAGTTCCTGCACTACGAAGAAACTCCGTCTTCTTATGGTCTCCGAAAGATCCCCGTCCGCCTCGATGAAATCCGCCGACGTAAAGTCCTTGAAGCCGATTCCTGGTCTATGTTGGGAAAGAATTTCAAGTCCCTTCCGTATGTCGTGCCGTCTCTGACGTAGTTCCTGTTCTACGTCAATACGCGGCACCCGTGAATCTAGAATCAGAATTTTATATCCGTCGAGATTTGTTTGAATGTACCGGACGTCCCTAGTACTTTCGTCAAAAATCATAAAACACCCCTTTCTGGCGTTCATTATGATTTCATAATCAACAAGCGAAGCGCCTTTGCCCAGAAAGATTTCCCGTACCCGCGCCAGCCTTGCAACCAGGTCGCGGTTGTTTATATTGGCGTGGAAAAGCTTCCGCAGGGCGACGGCCGTCGCCGCCTCGACGGCCGTCGAAGAGGCAAGCCCGATTTGCCGAGGGACGTCTCCGTCAATGGTGAAGTTTAATCCTCTATCTATGAAGCCCATCCGCACGAAAAGTTGAATGGCGACCTTGATGTAGTTGGACCACCGGTCTTCGCGTTTGTATTTAAGGTTTGTCAATGTAGCGCGTTTACGCTCGTCAAGAGCAACCGCGTAAAAACGAAACGAGGCGTCTTTACGGACGCTCACGGCAACACGGATATAACGATCGATAGCCGTGGATAAAAACAGTCCCGCTCTCGGTTCCCCGTGGTCGCCAAGTAAATGAACCCGTCCGGGCGCCTCTGCAATGACAAGCGGTTCGGATTGGTCGTATTCCTCGCGATGAATCTGACCGATTCCTAATGTATTCACCCCTTGCCTCCGTTTAGTTTCAGCGTTATTTAAGATAAGAAAACGCCGTTCATTAACCGACGCTCGCCTTAACGCCTTCTTTTATAATACATGAAAACGAAATTTTATTCAATAAATTGCGGAAATATTTTTAAAAATTATAAAACCCGCCCGCTTCTCCGCTTCTATCGCTTGCCATGACTCTGTAAATTCTATATAATTCGCTTATGGGAATAAAAAAATACTTTTTATCTTTTCTTTATATCGTTTCTTTTACTTTGACGGGAGCGCTCAACGCCCAGGTCGTTCACGACCCAAATGACGCGCTCTACAAAGACATAGATAAATGGTCAATAATGAGCTATATCACCCGGCCCCTGCCGCTGGTACGCCCGTATCCGAGTCAGCTATTGGACGTATTTTTTGACGAAGTACTTGAAAAGGGCTCTTTTGAGGCGCGGGAGAAAGCCGCGAAATACAAAGCGGCGATTTCGCCGAACGCGCGGCTCTTCCATGTGGGACTGACAGTCGGCGTTAACGGAAAAGACGGCGACTCCTCAATCCTATTGGCGCCTTTCGCGGATGGAACCATCCGCATCCGGGATTGGATCAGCGCCAGCTACGCCCTGTTTGGATGGGCTTCGACCGAGAAGCCCGGCGAAGAGTTCAAGGTTCCGGGCGCGTGGTCGCCCTTCCCGGACTTCATACCGGACGACGCCAATATCGGGGACTTTAAGCTCTACCAGAACTGGACATCGATGGCCGCCATTGGGAAAAGCGATTTTTACTTACAGGCGGGTATAAGCCGCTCGTCAGTCGGACCCTTCTATGATAACGGCGTGATTGTGGGACCCCAAGCCGGACGCGCTGGACATATCGGCGTTAACTTCTCCGCTCAAAAATGGTCGTTTGAGGCGCTATTTCTAGGACTCACCGCATCGGACGACTTCGGCGACGGCACGTTTACCGAAAAATACCTCGTCTTTCATGCGTTCAACTTCTATCCCTGGCGGAATTTTGAATTCGGCTTTCAGGAATCGGTCGGATGGGGCGGCCGCTTTGAACCGCTCTACATTATCCCGTTTACATGGCTCTTTTCAGCGCAGTCGCTCGGCGATTTCAGCGACAATTCCTTCATGGGCTTCCACGTTAGGTGGGATTTACCCCATAACGTCAGGCTTTTGGGGCAATTATACATCGACGACTTTCAGTTTAATGACTTCATCCGTCTCAAATGGAACACAAAATACAAGTTCGCGGGCGAGGCGGGCGTGGTTTGGACGCGAGAATACGGCGTCTTTTCGTCTCTCGCCGCGGATTACACTATGGTCTTCCCTTACATGTATTCGCACTGGAACGACCCCAAAGAGCCAGCTAGCGGCAGTTACGTTCCGGGCAAGCCGAATTATATTGTATATTCTCACCGCGGTAGGAATCTAGGAACGGACCTGGAGCCGAATTCGCACCGTTTTTCTCTACGGACGACGTGGAGAACCTTGCCTGATTTGAATATCACCGCCTCGTTCTACTTCACCCAACACGGTAACGCCTCGGAAAACGTCGCTGAGGACAACCATGATAAACCCGGCGAGCGGCACGACGGTACTATTTGGGACGACGGGGACACGGCGGACGGCAGTAATTATAAAGTCGTTCGGTTTCTGACTCAAGACGTGATTGATACCCGCGTCGCCGCGGGAATCGGCGTCCACTGGGATCTACCGTTCTCCTCCTTTGGCGTCTTCTCGCTGAATATGGAGTATACGTTTGAGTACGGATGGAATCGCAACCTCGTTAAAGACGCCGACGGCGTCGCTAATTACTGGAGCGCGAGCGGGTCATGGCGGTTCTAACGCAGGTTGAGCTTATACGAGAGGCTTTTCACTATCAGAGTCGTTTTGACGGCGCCACAATGGTGTTTAAGATTGACTGCCCAGTCGCCGAAGACCCGCGTTTCCCTTCTTTGGTACGAGATATGGCGTTGCTGTCAAAAACTGGCTTTCGCGTCATTATCGTCGCTGGCGCGAAGGAACGCATAGACGCGGTTTTACAAGAATACAATATGGCGTCGAGCTACCGCAACCATGTCCGCGTTACGCCTTCTACGATGTTGCCTTTTGTGGAGATGGCGGCGTTTCATGCGGCGACTCGTTTTATGACGCTTTCCGCGAGCCGTGTCGACGCGGTTATCGGCAATTTCGTGCGCGCGCGGGGATTGGGCGTGATTAACGGCGTTGACATGGGGCATACAGGCTTTGTGGAGAAGGTATTGGTAGACTCGCTTGAGCGGACGTTGCGACAAGGCATGACGCCGATTCTGCCCTGTATTGGGTGGAGTCCCGCGGGTAAGACATACAACGTGGCGAGCGACGACATCGCCCTTGCCGTTTCCGCGGCGCTTGGAGCGGCGAAACTCTTCATCGTTTCGATTAGCGGCGGGTTAAAATCGGGCGCGTATATTCTGCCGCCTCATGTGGAACGTTCCGAGGTTGACGACGCGGGGCGCGTGGTACGTTTGACTCCACAGGAAGCTGAATTCATCCTCGTAGCGAACAAGGACAGGTCCGACGACAAACCCTTGGTTGACTTAAGTCTCGCGCTGAAGGCGTCGAAAGCCGGCGTGGAGCGGGCGCATATAATTGACGGCAGGGAAGACGGAGCGGTCTTGCGGGAGCTTTTCTCCAACATGGGGGTAGGCACTATGGTTTATACAGACGAATACGAGTCGATTCGGGCGCTCAAGAGTTCGGACGTGCCTGACGTTCTGCGGCTCATGGAACCGCTTATGCAGACCGGCGCGTTGATTCGGCGGACGCCTGAGCAGATTCAGGAGAAGAAGGACGATTACTTCGTCATTGAAATCGACGGTTCTGTGCGAGCTTGCGCGGCGCTTCACGACTGGGGAGAGCGACAGGCGGAAATCGCCGCGCTCGCCACGGACCCTACGTTTACCATGCTTGGACTTGGGCGGCGCATCGTGCGATTTCTGCTTGAGAAAGCCAAACAAAGCGATTTCCGTCGCGTGTTCGTACTTACGACTCATACGCACGATTGGTTTGAAGCCCTCGGCTTCACGCTGACTTCTGTTGAAAGCCTACCGCCGCGCCGCGTACGACTCTACGACCAGAACAGGAAAAGCAAAGTTTTTGCGGTGGAATTCGGAAACGAAAAATGAAAGAATATTTAGAGACGGTAACATTGGGGGCTTCTTTTTCAAAAGACAGCGCCCCGCGGTTTATGACCTTGATTGAAAAGACGAAGACGCGAACCATAGTATTACAGGCGCTCATGGTTTCCTTAGCCCTCAACTTCCCCATAATGTTCAGCATAGCGCGGCTCTCGCCGTATCAAGTCTTTTCCAGACTCTACGCGGAGAACTTCGTTTCGTCCCTCCCGGACGATATGCGGGCGCGAATGGAGGCGAACACGGACTCCGAAGGATTCGTCATAGACGAGTCCGCGCATGAGCGAATCGTGGAGGACTTTAATACGGCGATGATACAGAACGATTACGGCAAGATAGCGACCGCGCTCATGGGCATAGGGTTTCTTTTGGTTCTTGTCTTACAGACCGCGTTTTATCTAGCGGCTAGTTTTTGCATGGGACTGCAACGAATGGTTATCGCGCCGTTGTCGTTTCGTTCCCGCGTTGGAATACTGGCGTTTTCTTCCACGCTTCCGGTATTCGTCGCGGCGCTCATAGGGTTATGGATGCCGACGCTCCACATCGTCGTGTTTTATTTCGCGGTCATATTCATTGGGTTCTGGCGAAGTAAACACGCGTAATAAACGGACTCGCCGCGATTATGGCGCGAAACGCCGTACATCCTGAATTAGATTCGCGCAATTCGTCGACTTTTCTATTTAGGGAAAATAACTTATAGATTTACATAGTAACTGACGCCTATTATTTGCCATAATTTATCTAAAAGAGGAAACAAATGATAAGACATTTTTACCTTAAACGACGCCGTTGGGCGTTGCTTATTGCGACGGCGGCGCTTGCGCTGTTCGCCTCGTGCGCCAAGAAAGGCGAAGACGCGGCCGCAAGCGGCGATCCTGATTATCCCATCAACATTTCTATCTTTTCTATGGCTACGGCTCAACAACCGCCGTCCGACAACAAAATCTACAAATGGATAGCGGATAACCTTCATGTCACCTTCACCTGGGACATTCTCGTAGGCGAAAAGGATCAGAAAATCGGCGTTATGATAGCCAGCGGCGATTATCCCGACCTCCTCGACGTTGACAGCGACAAGTTCTACGAAGCGGGCGCGCTCGTCCCGCTCGACGACCTTATCGACAAACACGCGCCCCGCCTCAAGAAACATTACGCGGAGGCGTGGGAAAAAATGAAAGCCGATGACGGCAAGGTCTACGTCTTGCCAGTCTGGGGCGTTATGAGCGGTATCGACCATAGCGCGTGGTACGGCGACTCGGCGCTTTGGGCGCAAAAGGAAGTCTTAAAAGAATTCGGATACCCAAAAATCAAAACAATGGACGAGTATTTCGATATCCTCATCAAATATAAGGAAAGATACCCCACGATAGACGGTATGCCGACCATCGGGTTCACCATCTTAACCTATGACTGGCGCTCGTTCTGCCTCATAAACCCGCCGAACTTCCTCGCGGGCTATCCCAACGACGGCAATGGAACCGTTGACCCGGTTACACACGAATACAAGGTTTTCCTGTACCAGGATATTTCCAAACGCTGGTTCAAGAAATTAAACGAATTGAACGCGGTCGGGCTCATAGATCGCTCCTGTTTCGTGGACAACTACGACCAATATCTGGCGAAGATCTCGTCAGGGCGGGTTCTTGGCTTCCACGATCAGGCGTGGCAGTTCCAAAACGCGGAAGCCACGCTCGCAAACCAAGGAATGTACAACCGCACCTACGCTCCGCTTCCTATCGTATTTGACGAATCTATCCGCCCGCGTTACCGCAACCGCAAACTCCCCAACATAGGTCAGGGCATCGGTATCAGCGTCAAGGCGAAGGATCCTGCGCGTATCGTCAGGTTCTTGGACGCTCAACTCGCGGACGATGTACAAAAAATAATCGGCTACTACGGTATTTTGGGCGAGGATTATCAGTTGGACGAAGATGGAACGCCGTATCGTACGGAAACCCAACGGCTTCAGCAAGAGGATGGGGTATGGATACTCCACAACCAAGCCGCGCTGTGGCGAAGCCACGCGCCCAAAATTGAAGGCTCCTATGACGACGGACTTCCTTCCAACATTGCGGACATATTCGGGGAACGCGAGGCGCTTATGAAATCCGAGGATAAGGAGTTGTGGACCGCCTATGGGGTCGAGAGTCACGCGGGACTCATGGACCCAGACCCGCCGCCAAATTCCGTATGGTTTCCTACATGGCAAATCAACACCCCGGACGGCTCCGACGCGCAAATGGCGTGGCAAAAAGCCGAAGAACTCTACCGCAAATACCTTCCTCGCATCATTCTCGGAAGACCAGATAGGTTTGAAGATCTATGGCAGGAATATATCAGCGAACTGAGTCAAGTAGGGCTTGAAAAATACGAGGCTTTCTATCAGAACGCGGTCAATGAACGCGTCAGGAAATGGAGTCCGAAAGATTAATGCAAGAAAAACTCCTTAATCAGAACAAAACTTTTAGCGAGAAGCTGTTTTCTCAAAAACAACTTCTCGCTATGTCTCTGCCCTTGATTCTCTACTTGATTCTGTTCTCTTATATACCAATTTGGGGCTGGACCATGGCTTTTCAGAACTATAAGCCCGCCCGGGATTTCTTCAGTCAACAATGGGTGGGCTTGAAGTGGTTTATATTCCTCTTCACTGACAAGGGTTTTCTGCGCGTTCTGCGAAACACCGTCGCTATGAGTTTCATCAATATGACGCTTGGGTACATTACCGCCATCGTGTTCGCTCTTCTGCTCAACGAGCTAAAAAGCGTCAAGTTCAAGCGAGCGATTCAGACCATTTCTTATCTGCCCCACTTCCTATCGTGGATTATCGTTACCGGACTAGTGGCGACTATGCTTTCCGTTGAAAACGGCGCGATCAACGACTTCCTTATGGCGCTCCGTATCATCAAAGAGCCTATTCTGTTTTTAAGCGAACCAAAGTACTTCTGGGGCATCGTAGGCTTCACCTACGTGTGGAAGGAAGTCGGGTGGAACACCATCATCTACCTTGCTGCCATTGCGGGCATAGACCCGGCGCTTTACGAAGCCGCTCAGATAGACGGGTGCAACCGGTATCAGAAAATGTGGTTCATTACCCTCCCGGGCATACGGTCAACCATTATCGTCATGATGATAATGAGCCTAGGACACATCCTTGACGCGGGCTTTGAATTGCAATACCTCCTCAAGAACGGACTCATTCAAGACGTCGCGGAAACTATAGACATATACGTCATAAAGTATGGTATTGAGAATTTCAACTATTCGCTCGCCACGGCCGCGGGTATGTTCAAGAACGTGGTCAACATAAGCCTCATCTTCATAGCGAATAACCTCGCCAAGCGTTTCGGAGAGGATAGGCTAATTTAATTACCTAGTTCCGCAATACAGGAGAAAAAATGAACTATTACACAACGTCCAGACTTGAGGAAAAAATTTTTACCATAGTCAACGTTCTTATTATGCTTATCATCGGGGCGGTGACTCTCTACCCGTTTTGGAACACCATTGCGGTTTCGTTCAACAACGCGACCGACACCACGCGGGGCGGCGTTACGCTGTGGCCCCGCGTGTTCAGTACGCAAAACTACAAAGCGGTTTTTTCGTCAGGCACCATTTACCACGCCTTCTACATATCGGTACTTCGCACCGTTATACAGACTGTTACAGGCGTCTTCTTCACGAGTATGCTCGCCTTCGCCTTGAGCCGCAAGGAATTCGTTCTACGCAAGCCTTTTACCATTATCATCATCGTGTCTATGTACATCAACGCGGGACTGATTCCCGCGTACTTCCTGATGCGGTCCCTACATCTCATCAACACCTTTTGGGTTTATGTGGTTCCGGGTATGATAAGCGCGTTTAACTTCGTAGTTATCAGAACATATATGAACAGCCTGCCGGAAAGCATCATCGAGTCCGCGCGTATTGACGGTTGCGGGGACTTCGTCATCTTCATGCGGATAATTCTGCCCTTGTGCCTGCCAGTTCTAGCGACCATAGCTCTATTCGTGGCTGTGGGCGCGTGGAACTCTTGGTTCGACACGATGATTTACAATTCAGGACGCGCCAATCTCCATACCTTGCAGTACAAGTTGATGGAATACCTACAATCAAGCCAGAGTCAGGCGAAGAGCGCGGCGGCCATCGGCGCGATGGGTATGAACCAGGACGCGGCGAACAGCATGGTAACGCCCGTAAGCATACGCGCCGCAATCACGGTTGTCGCGGCTTTGCCGATTTTAGCGGTCTACCCTTTCCTACAACGCTACTTCGTCGTGGGCTTGAACGTAGGCGGGGTGAAAGAATAACGTTGGCTCTGATACGGACTGTTTCTATTATAAAGAGGAGAAAAACATGAAACAATTTTTAGTCATTGTTATGACGTTGGCGGCGGTAACGGCGTTTGCCCAAGCGGGCAACGTTACCGTCATTGATACCAATTTCGAGAACGGTATGGACGGCTGGGGACCTCGCGGGGACAACAGACAAGGCTTAGAGAAGCTAGAAGTTACGAACGCAGTGAAACACGGAGGCTCGTCAGCCCTGCGCGTGTTCAACCGCACCCACGAATGGCAAGGCGCGACGCGCAAGCTCGCCGCAAGCGCGGTAGGCGATATGTTCAGCGTGGAAGCGTGGCTCTACTACAAGGACGGTCCATCGAAGATAACCTTTGTATTCAGCACGCAGAAAACCTCGCCAAGCGGTCAGGCGTACCAAAACGTCCTACAAACGCAGGCGAACAAAGGCGAATGGGTACAGATAAAAGGCGAATTCACGGTCGCCAAAGACCCGACCATTACCGATGTGCAGGTCTACTTTGAGACGCCCAAGAACGATACCGTTGAATTCTATCTCGACGACGTCAAATTCGTGAAGCTCGACCCGTCGTTGCGCCCCAAAGCCGAGGTGAATATCCCGAATCTGCGCGACAAGGTGCCGTTTGACATAGGCGCCGCGGTCAGCGTGGACGACGTTGACTTTTCCTCCGAGTGGGCGCAATTACTTATGAAACATTTTTCTATCCTTGTGGCGGGCAACGAGATGAAGCGGGATACGGTGGAACCGTCCGAAGGTAAGTACAACTGGGGTCCGGCGGACAAAATTGTCGACTTTGCCATGAATACAGGAAATCGCGTGAGGTGGCATACGCTCGTGTGGCACAGTCAAAACCCCGACTGGCTCTTCAAGGGCGCGGGCGCTACCAAAGCAGGGCTTGACCAGCGGATGAAGACCTACATTCAAACCGTTATGCGGAAATACAGAGGCGATGTGGACTCCTACGACGTGGTGAACGAAGTTTTGGACGAAAACGGCAAGCTCCGCAATTCCGAATGGCTCAGAATCATCGGTCCTGAATACATAAACAACGCTTTCCGTTACGCGAGAGAAGCCGACCCCAAAGCCCAACTGGTCATAAACGACTACAACTTGGCGTCCAATCCCAGAAAACGGCAGGGTATGTACGACTTGGTGAAAGACTTGAAAGCCCGCGGCGTACCTGTCGACGCCATTGGGATGCAAATGCACATAGACATAAAAAACCCGTCTGTGAGCGCGATAAAGGAAACCATCGAGCTGTTCGCCTCTTTGGGCGTTAAGGTACTTGTTACGGAAATGGATATGTCCATCTACACAAGCGATACGGAGCCAAAAAAGACGGTTACGCCTGCCATTCTTCAAGAACAGGCGACTCGTTACCGCGCCATCTTCGACGTGTTTAAGGAAGAGTACCAGAAGAAAAACCTCGACGCGGTGGTTATCTGGGGAACGAGCGATAACTTGAGCTGGAAAAACGACTTCCCGACGCCGGGGCGCACAGACGCGCCTCTACTGTTCGACTCGAAGCTCAAGCGCAAGCCAGCGTTTGACGCAATAGTAAGATAGCGAATAACGGGGTTGTTTTAGCGGGTCTGGCGTAACTTTCAGACGACAATCCCGTCTCTTAAAAGAGAGGAGCAATGAAATTTTTCCCTTTATCCCTGCTCGCGACCATTATAGTTTTTGTATCGTCGGCGTGTAATTTCTCCTTTGGAGACGGCGGCGAGTCCGTTCCCCAAGAGGAAGACGAAATCGTCGTACGCCTAAAAGAGCACGTTACTACTATCGTTACCCATTACAAGGGAAAGGTCGTTTCGTGGGACGTGGTGAACGAAGCCGTATCGCCCGCGCTCAACGACCCGAATGACTGGAAAGATTGCCTCCGCAGGAAAAACAGAAGCGGAGACATAACGAGCGGACAGATTTCCTGGTATGACGCCGTTGGTCCCGAATATATAGAAATAGCGTTCAAAGCCGCGCGGGACGCGGACCCCGACGCGAAACTTTACTATAACGATTACAACCTTAACAATTCAGATAAAGCGCGGGCGGTTTACAATATGGTCAAGGATATAAACAAGCGATTCCCCAATTACCGCGGCAGACCGCTGATTGACGGCGTCGGTATGCAGTCCCACCACGGCGTGTGGACCAACCCCGCAACGGTAGAGGCTTCTATAAAACTATTCGAATCGCTTGGCGTAGAAATCAGCATAAGCGAACTAGACATACAAGCCGCCGGTACGTACGTTGACGGGAGACCGCAGTTTTCCGACGATTGGCGGCAGGAGCAGGCGCGGCAATACGCGGCGATGTTCAAGATTTTCGTCAAATACGCGGATTCAATCGCCCGCGTTACGTTCTGGGGGCTTGACGATGGAACGAGCTGGATTAAAGACGTAAAGCCCACGCTCTTTGACGCGAACTTCGCCGCGAAGCCGGCGTTCTACGCTGTGGAAAACCCAAACGCGGCGAATTTTGCGGACGGCGGCGCTGTTATGGAGCTTACGCCCCTACATACCCATTATAAATTCCTCATCGGCAACATTGCTTCGCCGAGCGACCTGAGTGGCGGCGGAACGCGCTTCAATTATCTAAGAAGACATTTCAACGTCGTTACCGCGGAGAACGCCATGAAACCTGACGCCTTGCGGAATCAAAATAAAACTTTCACCTTTAATCAAGCCGATTCTCTCGTTAAAGCGGTTACGGCCGCAGGCTTACAGATGCATGGTCATACGCTGGTGTGGCATTCTCAGTCTCCCGCTTGGTTGACTGTTCGGACAAAATAAATCAGCAATTTAATGAGCGAGGCGCGCTTTGTTCATCTGAACTTTGTTGTTCCTTTGGTAAATTCCCTCAAGTGTAATCTTCATTCAAGCTTCAAGCTTGGATTTTGCCGCTATATTTGTTATTATCTAAAGTCAAGGAGTAAATCTTGAAAAAGTTAAGGATTTTCATATTATTCGCGGTTCTTTTAATGGGTTGCAAAGCGGAAAAGCAAGCGACCGCTATCGGCGTATTTGTGCCGGGTGTTATGGCGGGTAGTCCCATATACGAAATGATGGCGCAAGGCGTCCAAAAGGCGGGCGCTGAAAAGAATATATCCGTTACAGTCGTGGAAGCCGGCTATAATCAGGCGGAATGGGAGCCTTCCCTGACGTCGATGTCCGCGTCTGGGAAATACGCGCTCATCGTATCGTCAAATCCTTCGCTCCCCGCCATTGCGGCGTCGATATCCGCGAAGTTTCCAAAACAGAAATTTCTTTTGCTTGACGGCGAGCTTGACGGTAATCCCGCGGTCTATACCTTGCGTTACGACCAGCGTGAGCAGTTCTTCATGGCGGGTTCTATCGCGGGTTTGGTAACCGCGGAACGCGGCGGAGAAAAAAAAGTCGGACTCTTGGCGGGGCAGGAATACCCAGCGATGAACGAGACCATTCTTCCCGCGTATCTTGAGGGAGCAAGGGCGATTGATTCTGACTTCAGCGTGGACTTCCGTGTGCTGGGTAATTGGTTTGACGCGGGAAAAGCGGCTGAAATTGCAATAGATATGTTCAACCGCGGCTCCTATGTCGTTCTTTGCGTGGCGGGCGGCGCAAACGAAGGCGTCGTGCAGGCGGCCGCGGAACGCGGCGTAAAAGTGGTCTGGGCTGATACCAACGGTTACGACGTCCGACCGGGCGTCGTGGTTGGAAGTTCCGTCGTTCATCAGGACAAAGCGGCTTATGAAAAAACCCGTCTCTTCCTTGAAGGCGGTTTGCCCTTCGGCAGAGCGGAAACGGTCGGCGTGAAAGACGGTTACGTCGAATTTGTGCGGGACGACTCCAATTATATCAACGCCGTGAGCGAAGCTGTCCGCGCAAAACAGACGGAAATAGTGGAAGGTCTTTTGAACAGGTAACGGCTCAAAAACCCGATAATCATAAAAAGCCGAATCTGTTTTGGCGAAGCAATCTATTATTCTAAATAACGTCAAGAATGACCATAATCATCGGCATAGCCGTCTCCATAACTCCCCTCCTCTTTGCCTCGTTAGGGGCGCTCGTAACGGAATTAGCGGGCGTTCTTGGTATATTCATCGAAGGCTTTATGAACATAGGGGCATTTCTTTCTTATTTTTTCCTGATGAAAACGGGGTCAACGCTCATAGCGAGCTGTTTGACGGCCGTTCTCTGCGCGAGCGCGGGCTGGGCGCTGGCGCGTTTTGTCGCGGTCAGCGGCGCAAATCCTTTTATCGTTGGGCTTGCGGCGAATCTTGCGGCGGACGGGCTAACGTCCGCGCTCTCCCATGCGTGGTTCGGGACGCGGGGCGCGCTACGGAATACCGCTGGCTTGGACGCGGCTCGGTCGCTGCCATTTTTCGCGTGCGCGGCTATTGGGTGCTTTGCGCTCGCATGGTTTGCGATTTACCGAACAAGGGCGGGGTTGCGGCTTCGCGTCGTTGGGGTTTCGGCGCGGTTTGCGTCGGAACGGGGCTTGGACGCGGCGCGATTCGTGGCGGGCGCATGGGCGATAGGGGCTATGTTCGCCGCGCTCGCCGGCGCCTGCCTCATGTTCAGAGTAGGCGCGTATACGCCCGGCGGCGCGGGCGGACGAGGCTGGATAGCGCTCGCCGCAGTTTTTCTGGGCTTCAGGCGCGTATGGGGAACCGCGCTTGCGGCGCTACTGTTCACCCTTGCCGAACGCGCAGGTATAACGGCGCAGGGCTTGAGCGTCTTGCCAGCGACCGCGCTGTTAGGCTTGCCTTCCCTTCTGGCGCTCCTGTCCTACGCGCTGTCCTGTATCGTAAGGGAATTAAAAAAAGGAAAACTATAAAGTATGATAATGCGTTTGCGATTACGCCTATAGGCGTCGTACTATATAGTCCGCTCCGCTATTTACTTTACTTTCCATTTGCCGTCTATTTTTTCAAATGATGAAGAAGGGACGTCTACTTGAGCGGCGTCTTCTGATATGATTTTTATGTTTCCCGTTACGACGTTGACTTCTCTTACGCGCCACAACTCGCCGTTGTAGAGGACTTTCGCGCCTTCCTGCGGGCTGTTACGGCACTGTTCGTTGTAGAAGCTGTATTCATAGGCGAGACAGCACAGAAGGCGCTCGCACTGCCCGGATATTTTATTGGAATTCAAGGACACGCCTTGTTCTTTCGCCATTTTTATCGACACAGGCTTGAGTTTGTCAGAAATGGCGTGACAACAGAAGCATCTCCCGCAGACGCCGAGTCCGCCTAGAAAACGCGCCTCGTCCCGTATACCGATTTGGCGAAGCTCTATCCGCGCTTTGAACACGCTTACCAGGTCTTTGACAAGTTCTCGAAAATCGATTCGACTCTCGGCCGTGAAAAAAAACAGAATTTTCGGGTCTTCCAACAAGTAATGCACGGAAACAAGCTTCATTTTGAGATTATGCGCGGCTATTTTTTCTTTGGCTATGTTAAAGGCGTCCTTTTCCAATTCTTTATTGGTACAGGACCTTTCGATATCAAAAGTCGTAGCGACCCGATCTATGAGCGAGAACTCAAAGTAGAGCGGAATCTTATTCACTTGTCCTAAAACTTGCGCCAGATCCTTGCCGTAGCGTGTAGGAACCACTACCATACGCCGATCTTCGAGTCGCTCCCCGTAAGCCGCAAGAAAAGTCTCTTTGGAATAAGACAATCGTAGCCTGTAGATGAGAGTATCGGGAGTTATCTCTCTATTTGCTAGAATGACGTCAGGTTCAGTTATCGTTAAACCCGCGTTGTATTCTAATTCTAAAATGTCTTCATCAAAATCATTCATAGCGAATTCCTTATTTACATGTAACATTTAACATTTACCGAGTTAACGGCGATACCTTTTTATAACATGTCTTCTTTTTCAGCAATAGGGTATTCTCTCTATTTTTTAGTCTTTTCAAAAGAGATTTAGAAGCTTTATTTGTTTCGGCGAATCTTATGAAGTTTATTCTAGTAAATCTACTAGAAGTCCATTGATTTCTTCAAGACGAGCGAGTATCTTCATTTGGTCGACTTGCCCCGCAAGTATTACTGTAGCAAGCTGTTCGAGCTTTTGGTCGGCGACCTTCACTTGCAAAAAAACCTTCTGGCATTCTTCACGTTTTCTGCGGACGCCGGTTTGTTTTTCTATATCGTAAGCGTTTTTTACAATAAAATTGAGAAAATCACGTACAGCCTTCTTGTAACGGAGAATTTCTTGAGGAAGCGGACGATTTTTCAGTTCGTCTCCTCGACTATGAATTTCGTCCATCAGACCATTGATGGTTTCCTGCGCGACCGGGAGGTTTTCCACATCGACAATTTTAGAATCTTGTTCCGTTTTTTTAAGCAAGTTTAAAAATTGAAATTTTGCGCGCGTAAACTTTGTCTTCTTCGGCTCGGAATTATAGGCGGGGTCCTGTTGAAAGAGTGGAAAAGCCGTGTTCGCGGTTGAGAAGCCATTTATTTTTTCCATTTCTTAGATTCTTTTGAACTTGAAAGCGTCAAGCGGACGTCTTTGACGTCTTGATACTTGGCGATAGTCGTATCCCATTCTTCGGCGGTTGAGCAGACCGCGATCTTGCCATGAATCAGACAACCGTCATCCGCCTGTATACGCCGTGTGATGATGTCGCCCATAACAAGCCCGCTCGCAAGCACGATGAGTCTTTCGCTAGCGATGACGTTCCCATAGACGACTCCGCCTATAGTTATCGTTGTTCCAGACACGTCGCTTTTCATACGCGCTTTTTCGCTAATGACGATCCTGCCCTTCGAGCGGAGATTTCCGCGTACACTACCGTCCACCCGGGTGAATCCGCGGGTTTCAACATCGCCCACGATGCTTGAGCCGTCTCCTATTATTGTATTTAGAACAAATTCTTTAGACATTGTTATCCTTCGTTAGCCGCCTATTTTGCCATCCTTGCCAAAGAAGAACGGATGTTGAGATAATTCTGAGGATCCACGACGTCGGAGCCGATATGAACTTCGTAATGCAGATGGGGACCCGTTGAAAGACCGGTATTGCCAATGTACCCGATGACTTCGTTCTGTTGAACGCGTTGACCTGTTCTGACTCGCACGCTGAGCAAGTGCCCGTAACGGGTATAGAAGCCGTGTTTGTGTTTTATGATAATATAATTGCCGAACCCACTCGCATCGTAATCAACGGTAACGACCTGCCCATCCGCAGACGCGACGACAGGGTCGCCCTGGCGGTAAGTGGAGAGGTCTATGCCCTTGTGAATGTAGTATTGATCGGTAAAAGGATTCTGTTGCTGTCCAAACCGAAAAGAAATGTGTCCTATACCGCCTTTTATGGGCCAAATACTGGGAATCTCCGTGAGGAGGGCGCTTTGCGACTTAAGCAGGGCGTCGATTTCCTTTATCGGTTTTACCGCCGTTTCAAGGTAGCTACTGAGTTGCTGAAGGTCGTTTATCTCCTGCATTGAACCTTCCGGCGTCGTCTGAATATTAAGAAGCGAAGAAAGGTCGCTGTCTTGAGAAGATACGCCTTCAGAGTCCGTCATATCCACCCCAAGCGAGTCAAGCGTACTGGAAAGAGCCGACTCGAAATTTTTTGCCTTTAATATGAGTTTTTTCGTCTCGTCGCGTATCTGGTCAAGGCTTGCTTGAGTCGCCTGGAGGCGGCTATCCTTGTCGGAAAAAGTAATACTCGCGCCCTCCAACCGTAAGGACCCGTGATAAAAGACCCCCATCCCCAATCCCACAAGCGTGAGAACAAAACACAGAATTGTTAATATATTTATATGAAGATTATAAACTCTTTTTTCAGAATGAGGAACAAGAACCACCGTATATTGTTTTACTAGCCCTCTGAAGATGAACTTACAGAAACCGCCGACGCTCCTGATAACGCGAATAATCCCTCGTTTCATCTTTTGTATAGCGTCACTTTCAAAACGTTTGTAATTATACATACCTACCGCCTATTTTTAAAGAACCAGCCTACCATCAAGGCAAATTTTAAGACTTTTCTATCTTTACATATAAAGAGAATAATGTCAAGCCTTTTTTCACGTCAAAAGATAAAAGCTTTTGTCGTGATGAATAGTACCTAGGGGAAAGGCGTTAAAAGAAATACGGGTTTACGGAATATAAATTTAACGCCTTGTTTCGTTTATTAAATCAGGCGTCTTTATAATTTCATATTCTACTATATCGCTTCCAATTAATTTCCAGTATCCATAAAAATTATATTTATGCAAGGCGTTCATTCGCTGAACCGCCGCGCCTGCGCACGACGCGGCGGTTATTTTGAAACTACTGTTTTACCATTATTATTTCCGGTACTTCTTCGTCAATTGTACCCGCGGGGAGCTTTATTTTTTTCCCATTTTGGTTTATTTGCAAACTTTGCAAACCCTCCTCGATACTGCCAGTTATCGATTCAGTGGGTATATCTTGGGTGAACGATATCGAATGCTTTTCGTTGTCAACTGAAAATCCTTCCCCGTTCTCCATGCTCTCTTTGATCACATCCCATACGAGGGCTATATTCGCGCCGGAGAAAGTTACTGTTGTTTTCACCGTCCCTGACGCTGTTTCTGCGCTCGCGTTAATGGTTATCGTAAACTCGCCGACAGTAGTCATGGTTATACCTTCCATATCTTCCAGACTTTGCGCTCCGCTATTGTACGAGCCTTTCCATGTCCCGTTTAATTGATTCAGGCTGGTAACGTTGGACCATGTATCAACGCTTTCGCCGTTGCCGCTTTCACCGCAACCAAGAACCATAATTCCGAATATCAGCGCTATCGCCAATATTCCCAATAAAAACAGTTTCTTTTTCATAACTGTCCTCCTAAAATTAAAGAGGACTAACCGTATTGCAATTCCGCCCGAAACAGCGTAAACTGACAATGCGTTTAGCAAAACCCAAAGTTGGTATCATTCTTGCAGGAACACACCGACTTTGGGTTCCTCTTTCTAATATATAAACCGCCCGCATGGGCAAGTTACCGTTATTACGGCGTATCTCCCGCATACGCCCTGATGGTCTTCGCGCATTGGCGCGCGCCGCCGTCTGCGTTGAGAAAACGAAATGGCTGTTTCCCTGAAAGGATAAGAACGCCCGGCGTGATCGCGAGGTTGTCTGTTCTATAATATAAAGAATATGGGGGGGGGGGGCGCCCGATGGAAATCTCTCGCGCTTGCAATCGAGAGAGAAATTCCATCGGGTGTGGAGGTATTCAGTATGTCGCTATGAAGTAGGAGCATAAGAAACACTATATATGTTTCGTAGAAATGTGTCAATATGTTTTTCAAAGTTTTGAAAAAAATTTGGATTTTACCATTGCGGCGTCCAATAATTTCAGTCTTGAGTATCACGCGCTCTTTTATATTGACAAACGCCCTAAACAGCGATAGAATTAAACTATTCTACAGATAAAAAGGAGTTGACATGAAGAAATTTTTTGCTGCCGCGGCGGCGCTATTGTGCGGCGTCTCTAGCTTCGCCGAACAAGCGCAGAGCTTGGACGAGGCGTTGAGCGCCTCGACTGCTTACTTGAACAGCAGAATTCCGTCCGGCTCAAAAGTAGTAGTACTTAATTTTACTTCAAAGTGGTTGGACTTGACTGATTACATCATCGAAGAACTGACCGGCTACATCGTGAACGAAGGCACGCTGACGGTGGTAGATCGGCGTAATTTGGAAGCCATACGACAGGAGATGGACTTCCAGTTGTCGGGCGAAGTAAACGACGAAACCGCGCAATCTATCGGGCGGAAACTCGGCGCGCAGACCATCATTTCAGGGTCTATCTCCGCGATAGGCGACACGTACCGTCTGCGAATACGGGCGATTGCGGTGGAAACCGCGCAGATTCAAGGCTTGCAGAACGTCGATGTGGTTCCCGACCGCCGCCTCTCCGCTCTCACCGGAACCGCCTTTCCGGGAAGCGCCCCCCCCCCCGTCTAATATAAATACAAGGCCCGCGCAAATTCATAATTATATTTCATTTATTGGGTGGACGTCGCATTCGGATACAAAAACGTCCTCTTTCGCCCGGTGTAGCGTCCTGCGGGAAACCATCGACGGCAAAGACGCAGAAGTTCTCTCGATGACCGTAAAAGTAACGACTAATGGATGGGCTAATGTATATTGCCAGGATACGAATTTAGTAAAAAGCGCGACAATCGCTAACGGCGCGCGGTTCAAGGTCTACGGGGACGGCAAGTCGTGGCGGCTCTGCGTAGGGACTTCCGACACGGGAAGCGATAATTGCTACCACGAGCTTAAATTCTCTACGAAGAAGAATAAGGTAACGGAAATAGACGTTCCGTATACCAAGTTGCGCCAGCCCTCATGGGGAAAGAAGAAACCGTTTAATAAAGCTAACATTGACCTTTTTCAATTCCGCAGAGATGGATATGAAGACGGAACCGCGGAGTCGACTATCAAGGTGTTTGATTTCGAGTTGTATTAAACAGGCTAACGTTTGTTGGACCGCTTCGCGCAGGGCGTGGTCTGAAAGGGTGCGCCGCCCTCCCGTCAAGACGGCGGGTTAAAAAAGATTAAAAATACTCCGTTATATGCTGAGGCCGAAGCGTCCACGCCTTGTCCAAGGTTGCGCGAGCGTCGACGACCTCAACGCCGTCTTGTTTTGTCAAAAGCGCGTTTTCCAAGGTGCGATAGCCCATGACGAGTTGACTCAACGCCGCTACCGTGCAACGCATATTAGGCTCCTTCGTCGTCTCTGAAACGCGCGCGCCGTCCGCGCAGTATTCCACCAGAAACCGTCCGTTGTTCGCGCTTATCTGCTTGTCAATAACCTCAAGCGTGTAACAGCCTTCGCCGTCAGGGCGGCGCATAAGGGATAAGGCGGTCTTTACGTTGACGATGCGAGTCATATCCCGCGGGATAACGCGCTGGTCAACCGTCCACATATTGGCGACGAAGTCCGCGGGGTCCAAAAAGGTCGGCGCCGCCCATTTGAACGTCTCGTATTGAGAAGAAAGCCCGCTCACCATGCTTAACGCGCCGTAAAGCCCTTCTCGGTCAACGAAAGCAAGCTCTTTCACCCGCATGATATTCTCCTGACCCGCCTTTTCATGTTGATACTTGAGATAACTTTTGGGTTTGCCTTCGTCGTTGCGCCAGAGGTAGAGGAAGGTTCCTGTGGAATACGGGTCGTCGTTGGTAAAGACGCGCCAAGCGCGGTCGTCCGCCCAATAATCGCGGCGGATACCGTGGTTCAGCGGTTCTATGTAGGCGTTATGCACAAGCGCGAGAGCGCTCGTATCGTCTCCGGGAAAGATTTGAGTGAATTCGCCCCGTAATTTCAATTCCGCGAATTCCCGCGTGGGAATCGTAACCTCGTTGCGGGCGCAGGCAAGCTCATAGCCGAATTTGCGATAAAAAGCGTGGGAGAAAGGCGTCAAATTGGAGAAAACAACGCCGTTTTCATAAGCTTCTGGCAGGAGTTTCTCAAAAATCAAGCGGATGTATCCGCCGCGCCGCGCCTCTGGCAAGGTTCCTACGCCGCCTACGCCGGACATCTTGACGTCGTGATAATCAAACCGCATGAGGTAAGGGATTTCGTTCATGCAACTCTGCATTTTCCCGTCTTCAAAAGCGGCCCACCGCCATTCCACAGGGTCTTCAAGCGGACTCTCGTCCTTTTGCGAAGAAAAATCGCGGCGCTCGTTGTAAACGACCGTCCAAATCTTGCGGCATTGTTCCAATTCTTCCGCGTTTATGCGGCGTATTTCTAACATAACATCTCCTTTTTACAGGCAATCCTGTTTAAAAACTTCTTAACAAGCGTTATCCTGCGATAGGGGTAGCGGGAAACTCGCTTTGCGAAGTTCCCGCATAATAAGTCCGCGTAAAGCGTTTTTGGAAAGCCTTCCCCCGTCTATATGTAAAGTCGTTTAACAGTCGTCAGCCTGCTTCGCGTGCGAGCAACGTCTGAAAAAGAGCGATTTCCTCGTCGTTAATCCCGCCGTGAACGTCCAAGAGGAAATCCGCGAAATCGTCGACGATACTCCGTTTTACGTCAGGGGCGGCGAATCGGAAACGACTACAGCTCTCCTGTAAATGGACTTTCACCGCCTCGTCTTGTCCTATCTTCAAAAGATAAGGGAAACGTTGACGGAGAAAAAAGAGAGGGTTGTCAATAAAACCCTTGTCCGTCAGGATTATCTCAAGATAATGATTCTTTTTCGCCTTGACCTCGTCGCTCAAATCGCCTTGAAAATCTTCAAACGCGCCAGTAATACTTGATGTTCTCCGTAACGGCTCGACAAGAATCTTCTCCACAATCGGTCTCTCATCGCTCAACATAACGGAAAGAAAAAACTTTTCGTGTTTAGCTTCAGAAAATGAGTACGCCAGAGGACTGCCGGAATAATACGCGTTCGTCCCTACCGGCTGACAGCGGTGCAAATGCCCCAGCGCAACATAATCAAAACCCGCAAACAACCCCACGTCGGCAAGTTCCGCATTCCCCAAGAAAGACCGCTCCGAATCCGAAGTCAACCCTCCGGCCGCAAATAGGTGCGCGACCAAAACAGCGCGCCGCGCCCCTTTCTCAAGCGCAGTAAGACGCGCCTTCTCCAAACGCTCCGCCGCAGTCTCAACTAATCGCGCTTGCAAGCGGAGCGGGTCGCCGCCCTGGCTCTCCAGAGAGCCAGGGTTGAGAAAAGGAAGGAGAAAAAACGCAACCCTATCCCCTCCCTCCCCAATGACGATAGGTTTGTCCGCATCTATCGGGTCGGTCGTGAAAAAAACGCCTAGCTCCGCAAAAAGTTCTCTACCAAAAGACAATCGCGAACTCGAGTCGTGGTTGCCAGAAATAAGAAAAACTTCCAGGTCAGGCCGCGCTCTCTTTAATTTCCCCAAAAATGAACTGAAGAGCTTCACCGCGTCCGGCGAAGGGACGGAACGGTCGTAAACGTCCCCCGCTATGACTAGAGCTTGAAAGGATTCGTCCCGCAATTCGGTAAGCAGTTTATCAAGTATAAAGGTTTGGTCGTCAATAAGAGAATGTTCGTGAAAAACTTTACCCAAATGCAAATCAGACGTATGAAGAAACTTCATGTTTTTTTCCTTTTGTTAATGATAGAGAAAAAAGTGGAGAGACAAAGAATCAGATCTTCCCGCGCTGCGCCGACTCATATCGTATAATACCAGTTCTCTTCCCACGCCGAACGGCGAGGCTCATGATCCCGCTTGTATTGCAATTCTGGGTTTTTAACGCTCACTTTGGTTTTTTCAGGCACCGACGAGGTAATGAAAGCGTTGCTCCCAACTACTACGCCTTCTTTGACGACCGTCTCCCCTCCAAGAATCGACGCTCCTGAATAAATAGTAACGTGACTCTCAATGGTGGGATGCCGCTTTACGCCTTTCAACAACTGCCCCCCGCGCGTGGAGAGCGCTCCGAGCGTTACTCCTTGGTAGAGTTTCACGTAGTCGCCGATGATAGTGGTCTCCCCTACAACGATGCCTGTGCCGTGGTCTATGAAGAAGTAGCGTCCAATGGACGCTCCTGGATGTATGTCAATGCCCGTGAGACTATGCGCGTGTTCAGTCATAATACGCGGAATAAGCGGCACAGACAGAAGGTGTAGTTCGTGAGCGAGACGGTTCACCATGATGGCGTAAAGCCCCGGATAAGAGGAGATGATTTCATCCTTGCTTGCGGCCGCGGGGTCCCCGTTAAGAGCCGCGTCAACGTCCGTATCCAAATATTCGCGGATGGCCGACAATTTCCCCAAAAACGCGGAACACAATTCCTCCGCCTTGTCAAAATTCTCGTCTTTACATATATCAAACGCTTCCCATCGCTGAATTGCAAAAGCTATCTGCCTCGTGAGGCTGAAAATCACATCCTCAAGCAGATTGCCCACATAGTACTCCATGAAATCGCTGTTCAAGTTTTTCTTGCCAAAATAACCGGGGAACAAGAGACAGCGCAGTTTTTCTAATATGTCAATGATAACGCTTTTGTTAAGCTGATTGTTCGTGTTTACTTTGATGATATCCGCGTGTTCGCAGTAGCTCTCCACCAGCATATCAACAAGCCCCTTTATACGAATATTACTCATGCCCATATAATAACAAATCTTTCCCATTAAGAAAAGTAGCGGAACTCACTCCTTTCTGACTTCTACCTTGTCTATCTTGTTGCCGTCCATATCCAAAATCTTGAAATGGAGGTTTTTGTAAACAAAAGACTGACCTGCACGAGGTATCTCTCCTGCAAGTCGGAATATAAAACCAGCCAAAGTGTGGTATTCTTGATGTTCGTCGACAAGACTCGATACTGAGAGCAGTTCCGCGATTTCGTCGATGTTGGCGCTCCCGTCTGCAAGGTAGGCGCCGTCTTCTTGTAACGCCACTTCTTCTGTTTGATGGTTTGCGGCAAGCTGTCCTATTATCTCCTCAACCAAGTCCCGCAAGGACAAGATTCCAGACAGGCCGCCGTATTCGTCCATTACCAAGAGAAAGTCGTCTTTGACTTGTTTAAAAATTTCAAAAACCCTGAGCGCGCTCATGGTCTCTGGAACAAAGTGCGGGGTTTTCATTAGGGCTTTGAGAACAGGTTGTTCCCCGCGCGCCATGCTTGCCAGGACGTCCTCGACCGAGACGACGCCGACTATGTTATCCAGTGTGCCGTCTGCAATCGGAAAGTAGCGCTGTACCCGCGGCTCTGTCCGCGATTCCCAGACTGTCTTCTTAATTTCATCCGCGTCTGCGTCCATATTAAGCCATGTTATTTCCGAACGGTACGTCATAAAAGCCGCGACAGGGCGGTCGCCCAGATAGAAGACGCCTTCAACCATAGTCCTTTCAGCGCTTTCCACAGCGCCTGACCTTTCGCCTGCTTGTAATGCGGCGCGTAGTTCCGCCATGCCTTGGGATGCGGTCTCACGCGCTGTTTCGCGAGAAACTTCTGGGCTTTGAAACAATTTCCCCATGACGACGCGCGACAGAAATTGAACCGTCGTCCATAAAGGCTTGTGAAGAAAGGCAAGGACTTGTATTAAGAACAAGGAACGCGCAATGCATTTTTCTGAGGAAAAAAGAGCTGTCTGCCGCATAGTCCCGTTTATGAGAAAGCCGATAAGACAAAATCCGACGGCAAAACCCGCTACAATCAGACGTCTCTCCCATGGGAACGCTTCAGGGAAGCAGTCGGAAACATAAAGCCCAGAAAGAACGCCGCCCAGAACGCCGAGGAACGCGCCTGCTGTTTTGAAAGCAGAGATGAAAAGTTCCGGCTTTTCCACGATTTCGAGGGCGCGTTTAAAACGTCCATCGCCGTCTTCAGCCATGAAAGTAAGCCGCATCTTGCGTCCCAACCGTAGGCTCGACTCTATAAGGGAAAGGAATCCTTGTCCAACCAAAATAACCGCGATGAAAAGGAAGAACACCTAATCCATCCTGCTGTTTTCAGATTTTGTCAAAGGACGAACAATGTAGACGCCGTTTTTTGAAGTTTCGATGACGACATTTTCTCCAGTTGAAGTAAATGCGCCGAAAACCTGTACGATGGGGTAAAGCGGATTTTCCGGGTTTACGTCTATGACCTGCGCCTTTTTCCCGTTAGAAAGAAGTACGAAAAGTCCGATTGGGTATAGAGAAATGGAATAAAGCAAAGCCTTAATAATAGTTTCGTTGTACTGTTTTTCCTCGTTTTTGAGAATATAGAGCATACCCGTGTGGTTGTCCTTTGCTTCTTTGTGGGGTCTGTTTGTGGTAAGCGCGTCGTAGGAACAAGCGACGGCTATGATTTTGGCGTAGAGACTGATTTTGTCGCCGGTGAGCTTCTGCGGGTAGCCTGCGCCGTTTTCCCGCTCGTGATGTTCCAGACCCGCGAGACACACAACAAGCGGCGCGTTGAAACTCTTCAGAAGAGAGTAGCTTAACAATGGATGGGAGATAATCGCCTTCTTTTCGCTTTGCGTGAGAGGGCGTTTGGTATAATAGCCCTTTGATTCCTTCGGCAATTTCAACATACCGATTTCGTGGAGTAGGGCCGCTGTCCCTAATTCAATGAGTTTCTCTTCGGGCAACTTAAGTCTCAAGCCGATGATGATAGAGATAATCATGCAATGGACCGCATGAGACGCCATATAATTCTTCTCGGTTTCTGTGGGCGGAGTCTTCTGCGAGCGCAGAATAAAACGCCGGTCTTCCCGAATAATGGCGCATGCGGAACGGACATGGTCGGTCACCTCTTGATAATCAAGCGTGTTCTTTTTATCCACTTTGTCAAAGACGGATTCCATGTACTCCTTGAAAGCCGTGTAGAACTGTTCCACATAGGCTATCTTCTCGTCGTCGCCTGTCGAATACCGAGCGGTAATGCTGGCAAGTTGAGCGCGGGCTGTTTCGCCTGTCGGCGCTTCAACAATTGGTTTGCCGTCGCTTAAAATTTCGGCAAAACCCCAGTCCGTGAGCGCCTGCTTCATTTTCTGCGAAACGCGCATTTCTGGGGTCGCCAATATAAACTGGTTGTCCAAGTATACGACGTCCGAGAAAGCGATTTCTTCATTTAATTCTTTAACAGCATACTTTATCATATTGAAACCTTCCACTATTATAGACTATAATTAGAGAGTATAGAGAGTATAGTATACTTTTATAAATTTTTCAATAGGAATAATATGAAAATAAAGACAGTTTTTTTGATATTTAACATTATCGTCGTTCTCTTTATCATGATAATAAGCATCGTTCTCTCCATGATGCAGAGTAGCGGCTTCAGGAATCAGTTCCTGCCTCTGCTAATCGCGCTTTTCGCTGCGCTTGTTCTGCTTGACGTCTATTATTTACTTAACGGGAAGCTACTTTTTCTTATGGAAAAAGAAGATTGGCCTGGCGCCGTTCAGTACCTTGAGGACAAGGTCTTTAAAAAAGGACGTTATACTCCATATTTCGTGCGCCTTTTGGCGCAAAATTACCTGCTGATCGCCGACATAACAGCGATTGTTGACTTGGAGAACAAGACGGCTGTAGCAAATCCCCGACTCATCGACAGATTCGCCTTATTGTTCGGAACCGCCCGCGTGCTTCAAAAAGATATGGCTGGCGCTTCGAACTTCTTCTCCAATCGGCTCAACGCCAAGAAGCCCTACAAGAAGGATTTCTTATGGATGAGGTTCTACTACGCCTTCACCATGCTCCTAAACTGGCGTTTTGTTGAGGCGTCCAAAGAATTCATTGTCCTGTCAAAAATATCTACTAATGTTATTATTGCAGGTCTCTCCGCGTGGTTCTTGCACGATGTGCTTACCCAAGCCATGCCCGAACAAAGAGAAGACGTCGACAGCGCGGCGCAGAGAGGGATAAAACGCGTGAAGGAAAGGGTTTACGACGAACGAGAGTGGCTGAATAAAGCCGCGTCCATGCAAAAAGACATCCATGCCGCTCTCCTCGCCCAATATATTCGGGACGCGGGTAAATGGATATTCTCTACAACCGAAGCAAGC
>JAIRKH010000052.1 GCA_031260245.1 Treponema sp.
GGCGCCATACCCGTTCCCTTCCCGAACACGGAAGTCAAGCCCTCCAGCCCCGATGATACTGCCCCAAGCGGGAAAGTAGGACGCCGCCAGGCTTCCCCACCTTATTCAATCAAATCGTAATTAATGTGATTTAATTCGGTATTGACGTTCAACGAAAAGTAAAGTAATATAAATCTCGTGAAACTAAACGATACAGAATTAAAAAATGAAGTCCAATGGAAGAATGTTGGCATCGTTCTACCCAAATTTAACCGTACAGCAATGATCGAACGGACAAAAATCGCGCCCGAATGGGTGCATTTCGGCGCGGGCAATATATTCCGAGCGTTTCCGGCCGCGCTTCAGCAGAGCCTTTTGGAAGAAAGCCTAACGCAAACTGGCGTCGTTGTTGCCGAAGGCTATGACGGCGAAATTATCGACAGGACGTTCCTATCCCACGACTGCCTCACGTTATCCGTCACCCTCAAAAGTAATGGTAGTATCGAGAAAAAAATCATCGGGTCCGTCGCTCAAGCCCTGCGTTTGGACAAAGTGGAAGATTTTGCCGTCCTACGGAAAATTTTCGCCGCGGAAAGCCTTAAAATGGCGAGCTTCACTATCACGGAAAAAGGTTACAACCTCACCGGACGAGATGGTGATTTCTTGCCCGATGCGGCCGAAGACCTCGCCCGCGCTTTTTCGCTTGCTGACACGCCGAAATCCTATATTGGTAAACTCGTCATCGCCCTTTTCGAGCGCTACAAGAAAAACTTGCCCATAGCGCTCGTGAGCATGGACAACTGCTCTCATAATGGTGAGAAACTGTTTTCCGCGGTCTCAACCTTCGCAGAAAAGTGGACGTATGCGGATAAGGACTTCCTTGATTACATCAACAACCCTGAAAAAGTATCCTTCCCTCTGTCCATGATTGACAAAATCACCCCGCGTCCAGACGAAACCGTTAGGCAAATGCTCGAAGATATCGGCTTTTCCGACACAGCCGTCAGCGTTACCGCAAAACAGACCTATGTCGCTCCCTTTGTTAACGCCGAGGAGACTCAGTACCTCGTCATTGAGGATGTTTTCCCCAATGGAAGACCGCCGTTTGAGAAAATTGAGAATTCCGGCATATTTTTCACCGACCGCGAGACTGTCGACAAAATGGAGAAAATGAAAGTTTGTACCTGTCTGAACCCCTTGCATACCGCACTGGCGGTCTTCGGGTGTCTGCTGGACTACACGAAAATCAGCGAAGAAATGAAAGACCCAGACTTGGTGAAGCTCGTGGAAATTATTGGGTACAAGGAAGGACTGCCGGTGGTCGTGGACCCCCGCATCGTTTCGCCGAAGGCGTTCATCGACCAAGTGATAAAGGAACGTCTGCCGAATCCTTTTATGCCGGATACGCCTCAACGTATAGCGTGCGACACGTCCCAGAAAATACCTATACGGTTCGGTGAAACAATAAAGGCGTATATGGCGAATCCCGCGCTTAATACGCAAGATTTACGCCTCATACCGCTCACTCTTGCCGCGTGGGTGCGATATCTTCTAGCGATTGACGACAACGGCGTCGCTTTTCAGGTAAGTCCTGACCCGCTTTTCGAGTATCTTTCCGCGCGCTTGAAAGGCGTAACCTTTGGAAAAATTGGAAAAAATGGTGATTTTCACACGGCTTTGGAGCCGATTCTGAGCGATAAAAAAATATTCGCGGTGAACCTCTACGAAGCCGGGTTAGGCGAAAGAGTGGAAGCCTTGTTTGCGAAACTCGTTTCAGATGTGGGCGCGGTGCGGGAAACCTTACATAGCGCCGTAAATTAACACGGACCCATCGGTAAATATTAAACAATATTTGTATAGAATTGTTCTATGAAAACCGTAAAAAGCGCGTTTTTGTTAAGCATTTTAAGATGTTTAAAAATGCGGAGCAGGAAGCGGACGATACGACTCTTTTTAGCGGTAATCACACACAGTCTTGACAAAAATCGTATTTTACGGTATATTATCATTATGACAGCCGATGAGCTTCGCTCAAAATACATTGCGTTTTTCAAATTAAAAGAACACGCCCAGATACAGGGGAAATCGCTTTTACCCGATAACGACCCGACCGTGCTTTTCACCACGGCCGGTATGCATCCGCTTGTGCCTTATATTCTGGGACAGGAACATCCGAGTGGGAAAAAGCTCGTGGACTACCAGAAGTGTATACGCACCGGCGATATAGATTCGGTGGGAGACCCAAGCCACCTCACGTTTTTTGAAATGCTTGGTAACTGGTCTCTCGGCGACTACTTTAAAGAAGGCGCCATCCGTATGAGCTGGGAATTTCTCACATCCCCAGAATGGCTGGGGATTTCGCGTGAAAAGATAGGCGTTACCGTGTTCGAAGGCGACGAAACCGCGCCGCGGGACGAAGAATCCGCTCATGTGTGGCGGGAACTCGGCGTGCCGCCGGAACGTATCAGTTATCGACCTCGCTCGGACAATTGGTGGGGACCGGCTGGCGCGACGGGTCCTTGCGGCCCTGACTCGGAAATGTTCTATGACTTTGGAAAAGAACCGTGCGGACCTGACTGCGCTCCAGGTTGTTCTTGTGGAAAATGGCTCGAAATATGGAACGACGTTTTCATGCAGTACAACAAACAGGCGGACGGCGGGTACGAGCCGCTTGCCAGAACGTGCGTTGACACCGGTATGGGCATTGAACGTACAGTTACCGTACTGAACGGTAAGAAATCCGTCTATGACGACGAAATTTTTGCTCCGCTCATTCGCGTCATAGAGCGGGTTTCTGGCTGTGTATACGGCGCGGATGCGGAAAAAGATAAGTCCATCCGTATCATTGCCGATCACGTTAGGGCGTCGACCTTTATTTTAGGAGACCCAAAAGCGGTAAGCCCATCCAATGTCGGAGCCGGCTATGTGCTTCGCCGTTTGATTCGACGGGCTGTGCGGCATGGTAAGAAGCTCGGCGTCCAAGGCGTCCTGCTCGTTCCCATCGCCAAAGTCGTCATAGAGAAACTGCGTGGTCCCTACCCTGAACTGGAAGAAAACAGCGCTTCTATTATAGAAGAATTGAACAAAGAAGAGAAGAAATTCTCGGAAACTCTGCATAAGGGCGAAAAAGAATTTGAGAAAATCCTCCCGAATCTGCTGAAGAACCCGCAAAAAATTATGTCCGGTAGGATGGCGTTCAAGCTCTACGACACTTACGGCTTCCCTATTGAGTTGACTGTGGAACTTGCCGACGAAGCTGGGCTTTTGGTTAATCGGGAAGAATTCGACGAGGCGTTTAAAAAACATCAAGAGTTGTCCCGCGCCCAGAGCGGCGAGGTTTTCAAGGGCGGCTTGATTGACCACGGCGAAACTTCCGCAAAATACCACACAGCGACTCACCTGCTCCACAAGGCGCTCCGTATCGTCCTCGGCGACCATGTCGCGCAGAAAGGTTCGAACATTACCGCAGAGCGGATGCGGTTTGACTTTTCTCACGATAGAGCTATGACGCAAGAGGAAATCGCCCGCGTCGAAGCGGTCGTGAACGAGCAGATTCGACGGGATTTGTCGGTAACTATGGAGGTGGCGAGCCTTGATGCGGCCAAGTCGTCCGGCGCGATAGCCCTTTTTGGCGAAAAGTACGATTCTCAAGTGAAGGTCTACACGATAGGCGATTTCTCCAAAGAAGTTTGCGGGGGACCCCATGTGGAACGTACCGGCGTTTTGGGGAAATTTCACATACAGAAGGAACAGTCTTCGTCGGCTGGGGTGCGGCGTATACGGGCGGTACTGGAGTAGAGAATAATCGCGTGTATCTTTTCCCCTTTAAATTTATTTTATTTGTGTTATATTAAAAGCTAATCGGCGTCTCCCCATTGTTTAGAGACGTCCTCAATAAAGGAGTGTCTGAATATGAAAAAAACAGCGGCTGTTATATTGACAATGCTTATTTGCGTGGGCGGGTTCGCTCAAAGCAATGATTTCGCCCCAGCGGTAACGGTGAAACTGTCTAAAACGGAAGTCATTACCGTCAAACAGTTCAAAACTCAGATTGAAAACACTGAAAAACTGGCGCGCCGACCTCTTTCAAAGGACGAAAGACAGCAGGTGCTTGACGGTATGATTGACGAAAAGCTGGTTTTTCAGGACGCGGAAAGAAGCGGCATAACCGTGTCCGACGCGGAAGTCAACAGGCAAATCGACGCTATGCGGGCGCAAATGGCCCAACAGTCGGGACGCCAGCCTTCGGACGCGGAGTTCACCCAAGCTGTCAAAGCCCAGACCGGCTTTGATATGCCCGCCTTTCGAGAGTACTTGCGGAAACAGACGCTTTCACAAAAATACCTTCTCGCTAAAAAGCCTAATCTCCAGAATTCTATGAAGGAGCCTACGGAACAGGAGGTAGTCGAATTCTACAATCTACACAAAGCCGAAATGGTGAGACCCGATACGGTGCGTTGCTCGATGATACGGGTTTTCTTCGGTTCAGATAAGCCGAAAGCCAAGACGCTGATAGATAAGCTCGCGGGTGAAATCGGCTCGGACGCCGCGAGATTTGACGAAGCCATGATAAAAGGACAGGTGCAAGGCTCAGGCTATCAAGCCGGAGACGCCGGGTACCTGCCGCGTATGGCCGAAGTACAACAAATGATGGGACAAGATTTTATGAACACCGCCTTCACTTTAAAACAAGGCGCCGTTTCCAAAATCATTGAGGCGGCCGAGCCGTCGAGACCGGACAACGGATTTTACGCCATCATAAAAGTAACGGAGACCTATGCTCAAAAGCAACTCACTCTGGATGATATTTTTCAACTGGGTTATCCAATAACGGTACGAAACTATATCAAACAAGGACTCGCCCAAGAGAACCAGCAAGCCGCCGTTCAACAGGCGACCGCGGACATCATCAAAGAACTCCGCAGGGGCAAACCTTTTGAAATCAACCAAAAAAACATCGAGAGTCTTATGAATTGATAGGGAGGATTTGAGGAGTAAAAGTTGAGGAATAGGGGATTACGATCTGAAGACTTTATCGTAACTTCTGTTTCTCTATTTTCTTTATTCCTTATCGTGATGAATAGTCATAAGAAAAGCCGTATTCTAGCTTTTCAGGCGCTATATGCGTGGGAAGCTCAGAAGAAACGTATTACCGTTGAGAGTTTGCTCGAATTTCCATGGCTTGACGAGCCGCCTGACGAGGAAACGAAAGTTTCTACTCGTCTGCTGGTTACGGGCGTCGTTGAAAACATAAAAAGTATTGATGAGACGCTTAGCGCTCATTTTGAAAACTGGGCGTTTTCTCGCGTGGCGCGCGTGGATCTTGCCATAATGCGAATGAGCGCCTATTCGCTTATGTTTCAAAAAGACGTTCCCGCTTCGGTCGTCATATCGTCCGCCATCGCCATCTCGCGTAAATTCGGCGCGGACGACTCCTTCCGCTTTATCAACGGGGTGCTTGACGCTGTGCGTAAAACGGTTCAAGGCGAGCGAGAAATCTAATGGAAAAATTATTAAGCGTTGATAATCTGGTAAAAAATTACACGTCCGGAACAGAGACTTTGCAGATACTCAAAGGGGTAAGTTTAAAGATAGACGAAGGCGTATCCGCCGCCATAACCGGGCGGAGCGGCAGCGGAAAAAGCACCCTTCTGAATATCTTGGGCGGACTCGATAAGAGCGACTCAGGATCGGTGCGGATACGAGGAATGGAAATCGCCGGTCTTTCAGAGAAGAACCTGTCTCTCTACCGTAGTCGAGACGTAGGCTTTATCTTTCAGTTTCACTACTTACTCAAAGATTTCACCGCGATTGAAAACGTCATGCTCCCTGCCTATATGTCTGGAGCGAAAAAAAAGGACGCGATGGGAAAAGCCCGCGCTCTGCTCGCGGATGTTGGACTCTCGGATAGAGGGGATCACTTCCCGTCCCAACTGTCCGGCGGGGAGCGGCAAAGGGTGGCGGTCGCTCGCTCTCTGGTGAACGACCCGGCCGTCATTCTGGCGGACGAACCGACTGGCAATCTTGACTCTGTCAATTCCGGTATGGTTGCGGAGATTCTTTACGATACGACCACTAAATGGGGTAAGAGTCTCATCGTTGTAACCCATGACGAAAAAGTGGCGAGTCGCGCTCATTGCCGTTATGCGCTTGAGGACGGGGTTCTAAAAAGACTTACGATTGTATGAGAAAAGAAGATGAATGACAAATTGAACGCTTCGCCGCATCTGTTTATTGCGTTCCGCTATCTTCTGGGACGAGCGCGCGAGGGCGGACGCTATCTACGCGGCGCGGCCGCGGGCATCGCCGTCAGCTTAGTGCCCATCATCGTTACCCTGATTGTGGCGGACGGCATGATTCGCGGTATAACCGATAGGTATCTCGAATTGGGGACAGGACATATTCGCGTCTATGATTTCTTGAGAAAAGGTTTCGACGACGTGAAGCCCCTCGTTAAAGTAAAAGACGGAGTGAGGGGAGCATGGGCGGAACGGGACGGCATGGCGGTTATTACGGGTAAGAAAGGCAAGAGCGGCGCGACCATTCGCGCCGTGGAGGAGTCTTTCTGGCAAGACCCTGGCGCGTCGAAATTTCTTACCGTAGTTGGTGGACAAGCGGAAATCGCGGCTGACAACGAAGCCTTGCTCGGCGAAGCACTGGCTCAAGCGATAGGCGCGGAAGTCGGGGACACGGTGCGGCTCATGACCGTGCGCGTTACAGAGGACGGTAGAAACATCCCCCGCATGACTCCTTTTAAGGTTAAAGGCGTCGTATCCGCAGGTTACCGCGAGCTTGACGCGCTCTGGTGCATCGTCAGCTACAACGCGGGACAACGCATATTCGCAGACGGACTGTCGTCGTCCTTTTTGATGGTAAAAATCATGAATCCTTACAAAGACTCGGACGCCTTCGCCGACGACCTTTTCCCTCTGCTGGGACCGGGCTACGGCGCCTATACATGGAAGGAATTGCAGAAAACTCAATATAGTTCTTACGAGTCCACGCGCCAGATTCTGATTTTCATCATGGCGCTTATCGTCATGGTCGCCGCGGTCAATGTGTCCTCCGCGACCGCTATGCTCGCGCTTGAGCGACAGCGGGACATCGCAGTACTGAAGGCGGGCGGGGCGAGTCCCGCATCTATCTGCCGCATCTTCGTGAGCGGCGCTTTCCTTACAGGCGTTGTCGGCGCGGTCGTCGGAATAAGCGTCGGACTCCTCGTCGGCGTCTCAATCAACCAAATTATCGGCGCGCTCGAAACGATTCTGAATCTATTCACTGGTATTTTCAACGGCGACAAAGTGAAAATACTGAACCCCAGCTACTACCTTGAGACCATTCCCGTCGTGGTTGATTGGCTTGCCGTTTCTCTGATAGGGCTGTTCACCGTGTTGTGTTCTATACTCGCTTCATGGCTTCCCAGTCGTAAAGCGGGAAGCCTAAAACCTCTTGAGATTTTGAGGAAATACTAACCTCTCGCTCCCCGTCCAATCAATTACCTTTGCACCCTGCCAGAACCGTCTCCCTTGGCTAGTTTCATAACCTCCTCGACGGACGTCATATTGAAGTCGCCTTCTATGCTGTGTTTTAGGCAACTTGCCGCGACCGCGAACTCTATGGCGCTCCGACTGTCAAAGTTTTTAAGATTGGCGTAGATAAGGCCCGCGCCGAAACTATCCCCGCCGCCCACACGGTCAACAATGCGAACAGGATATTTCTTTGAGAAGAAGAACTCGCCTTTCTCGTCGAGGAGCATGGCGGCCCAGTTGTTGTCGTTTGCGGAAATAGACTCGCGCAGGGTAATGGCGACTTGTTTGAATCCAAAGCGTTTCTGGAGCGTTGCGGCGACTGATTTGTAGCCTTCGCTGTTTAGTTTGCCGGAGCTAACGTCTGTGTTTTCGGCGCGGATACCGAAAACGTCGGCCGCATCCTCTTCGTTGGCGATGCACACGTCAACGTAGCGCATAAAACCGTCCATAACCGCGCCTGCTTTTTCGCGAGTCCACAAATTCTTGCGGTAATTCAGGTCGCATGACACGGCGAGTCCAGCCGCTTTCGCCGCTTTACACGCGTCAAGACAGCTAACGGCCGCCTTATCGCTTATGGCTGGGGTTATACCGGTAAAGTGAAACCACTGCGCCCCTTGTAAGACGGCGTTCCAATCAAATTCCGACGGTTCCGCTTCCGCAATGGCGGAATGCGCCCTGTCATAGACGACCTTCGAGGGACGCTGTGACGCGCCTTTTTCCAGAAAGTAGATACCGACCCGTCCGCCGCCTCGCACAATCCCGCTTACGTCTACGCCGAATTGACGGAGGCTGTTTACCGCGGACTGCCCTATTTCGTGCGCGGGCAATTTGGTAACGAAAACCGCGTCCACGCCGAAGTTGGCGAGGGATACCGCTACGTTAGCTTCGCCCCCGCCGAAGGTCGCGTTGAAGGACCGAGCCTGCGCGAACCGATAATAACCCTCAGGCGCAAGTCTGAGCATTATTTCTCCGAATGTTACTACTCTTTCCGTTCTTTTCATAATTATCTCCTTGAAAAACAAACAACGAATGTATATTCGCCGCCTTTACGCTACTCTCGCCATCCAGCCCTTTGTATCTGGAAGAGCGCCGTATTGGATACCTTTCAGCGTGTCGCGGAGGCAGGCGGTGAGTTCTCCGACTTTTCTATCATTGAAGATGACGGTTTTTCCCTTGTAAGTGAGCGACTCGATGGGCGTCGCTCCCGCGGCCGTGCCGCTCACGAAACACTCCGCCGCGCTGTCAAATACTTCGTCAATGGGAATCTTGCGTTCCGTTACTTTGACGTTCTGATCCCGCGCAAGCTCGATGAGGCTTCTGCGCGTAACGCCGGGCAGGATGGTGTCTCCGAGTTCCGGCGTTACGAGTTCGCCTGACTTCAAATAAAAGAATATATTACAGGACGAACCTTCCTCGACGTACTTGCGATGAGTCGCATCGAGGTAGATACACTCCATGAAACCGTCTTCCATAGCCTCGTGTTTAGCGAGCGCGGAAATCACGTAGTTTGAGGCGGCTTTTATCCATCCCGTGCCGTTAGGCGTCGCCCGAATACGGTCGGTGATAACCGCGGCCGAGTTGCCGCCTGAAAAGTAAGCGCTCACAGGCGTGTTCACCACTATCACCCACGGACGACTCGGAACCGTTACGCCTACCCCGCTTTCAGAATACGAGAAAGGTCTGATATAGACCGAGTCCGCGTTCATAAACGAGTCTTTCTCCCACTCCGGGTCGTAAACCGGGGCGAAACCCATGAGCGCGTTGCGCTTCACGGTTTCAACGCAGGCTCTGATGAATTCATCTTCTGGGAAGGGCGGTAGATAAAGCCCCTCCATGGACTTATAAAAACGCGCCGCGTTCCGGTCGGGGCGGAACAAAGCAAGTCCTCCGTCCTTTTGAGGAAACGCCTTGAGTCCCTCAAAACAGGAAAACCCGTATTGAGACGAATAAGTCACCAAGGGCATATCAGCGTAGAAGTTACGAGAGTTTTCTAGCGCTTCCAGTTCATCGGAAGTTAAACGCGCCTCTTCCTCAGGCGTCTTGTGGGGTTTCTCTATATATTCACCCGCCCATTCTTGTTCAAATTTCGCACGGTAAACCACTGGGTAACTGTGCAATCCAAACGCCATAATTTTCTCCTTTACGTTATGGTTATTTAGTCTATTATAACGCCTTTACATAATAAACGCAAGCGGGCGAAGTCCGTTCAATGGCTTCTCAACGGGCGTTACTTAAAATGTCTGACACCAAGTTCTAAAAAAATGGTGTCAGACACCAATTTTTGACTGACAATGTCTGACACCGAAGCAATTCTCATAACAAGTCCTTATTACAGGTATGAGAAAACCACGAATACTTATCGAGGACGCGGCGTATCACGTTACGTCGAAAATAGACCATGACGATATGAGCCTGCTTGATCCTCTGTTCAAGCTATTATTCCTCTCATTCGTCAAGAAGGCCAAGCGGAAGTTCCATTTCCAGTTATGGGATTTCTGTATCATGGGAAATCATATCCATTTCCTGATAAAGCCGGGCAAGGACGCTAATTTATCGGAAATAATGCAATGGATAAAGTGTAATTTCGCGAAGGCGTGGAACAAGGCGCA
>JAIRKH010000041.1 GCA_031260245.1 Treponema sp.
AAGGAGGTTTTTATGAGAAGACTCTGTGTTTTCCCCGTCCTACTTCTGTTGGGAGGATGTTATCTTGACCTTAACGACGGTCTTGCCAATTATGCGGTTTATTACCTGCTTGAGATTGAAAATAACTCTGAAACGACTCTTGCGGTGTATGAGGGCGGTCAGTTTCGGGTTGAAAAAGGTGGGAAACCAGTATTCTTCAAAGCTGAATATCTGTTCACGACGATACCCGCCCATTCAAGCGAAGTGTTCTCTTTGTGGTATTGGGGCTATTCTTCTACCGGCGACTCTTTCAACTTCGTCTTAAACGACGGGACGCGAGACTATCTCTTCGCCGGCTGGCGGGAGCAAGTCTATCAGGCGCCCGACGCAGTTGTCTACGGGCTGGGTTATGTGAGCGGCAAAAAGCGGATTAGTTTTGAGCGCGACGGCAAGACCGAGACGTACTCGTTTAAGGGCGTGGTTGATGTTTACGGCAAACTGCGGCTCGTGTTTAATTCCCCAGACGATATTCAATGCGCGGTCGTGGGGAACTTGACTACCGATAAGGCGAGCGTCTTCGGGGATATGGATGTACGGTACTAGGGAACTGCGCCCAAGACGCGGCGACGGTAAGGAAAATGTACCGTTAAGAATTACGGCGCTAGAGAACAGCCCTGATTGTGCGACGCCCTAGCGCATAAGGAGGTTTTTATGAGAAGACTTTTTCCTGCTCTGTTTCTATTGATAGGATGTTATCTTGACCTTAATGACGGTCTTGCTGATTATATGGTTTATTATTTAGTTGAAGTTGAAAATAATATGGAAATGGACATAGCGGCGTACGGAAACGGCCAGTTTCGGGTTGAAAAAGGTGGAAAATGTATGTTTTTCATAGCTGACTCTCTGTCCGCAACAATACCTGCCCATTCTAGCGGAGAATTCTCTATTGGTTGGAGCGCTTCTGATACTGACAAATCTTTCAACTTCGTCTTAAACGACGGGTCACGGGACTATCTCTTCGCCGGATGGCGGGAGCAAGTCTATCAGGCGCCCGATGCGGTCGTCTATGGGCTGGGTTACGGTACTAGTAAAAAGCAAATCTGTTTTGAACGCGATGGCAAGACGGAGATATATTCGGTTAAAGGCGTGGTTGACGTTTACGGCAAACTGCGACTCGTGTTTAATTCCCCAGACGATATTCAATGCGCGGTCGTGGGGAGCTTGACTACCGATAAGGAGAGCGTCTTCGGGGATATAGATGTACGGCGCTAGAGGACGGCGCGGCGCGTTAGCGCGCGAGCTCGCGCAGGGAGTCCAAGGGGTAGAGTTGTCCAATGGTTGCGGTTACGCGCTCAAGGCCGGTACCGCCAAAGAAGACGGTCGCGTCGGGACGCATGAACTCGCTCAAGACCTGACGGCACGCGCCGCAGGGACCGACCGGCCCCTCGGAATCAAGCGTCGCTACGGCTATGGCTGTGAACAAACGCCTTCCCGCGGCGACCGCCTGACAGACCGCGTTCCGCTCCGCGCATACGGTCAGCCCAAACGAGCGGTTCTCGACGTTGCACCCGGTCCACACGCTTCCGTCGTCCGCGACCAAAGCCGCGCCCACCCTGAACTTTGAATACGGCGCGTAGGCGGATAAAGCCGCAACCCGCGCCTTCTCAAAAAGTTCCTCCACGCTCACGGCTTCCTCCTTCACGGCGCGTACAAAACCGCGGCGGAGAAACGCGGCGCGGTTATCTGCCCTCGAACCTCGGCGAGCGGCTCCACGCCAGCCTTCTTGTCCGTAACGACCTGAAACCAAACCGAGTCCGTTTCAGGCAAAGGCACGGTTCGCGGCTGGTCAGACCCGTTGTAGACTACAAAGACGTTTCGCCACGAGTCCCCGTTGGCGTTGTCTTTCAACAGAAAACTCACGAGCCCGTCGGTGTCGGCGTTGATTACGATACGCTTTTCTATGTTCGCGCTTTCGTTCATACGGAAGGCGGGATGTTCCTTGCGGAGGCGGATAAGCCCCGCGTAATAGTCCACGACGGGCTTGTATTTGGAGGCGTTCTCCCATCTGATTTGATTTATAGAATCAGGACTCGCATAGCTGTTGGGGTCCCCGAATTTGCTTCGGAGGAATTCGTCCCCGGCTTGGAAGAACGGGACGCCCTGAGCGGTAAGCGCAATCGCGTTCGCCAGCAGAGCCGCGCGGACCGGGTCGTTCTCAAAGAGGTCCTTCTCCGGGTCTATCAAGCCGTAGGGGTTGTCCGCCAAATTCTTCGCGCCGAAGGAGAACGCGAATTTGTCCCATAGATTGAGGTTGTCGTGCGCGGTTACGTAGTTAACGCTTTCGTCCGCCCGCGCGGTAAAGTCGGTCGTGGACCCGGCGACGCCCCGTATGATTCCTTCCTCCCATCCGGGCGCGCCGCTTGCGAACCCGCGAGAGTCGTCGTCGCTGCCGCCCTTGAGCGCGGTACGGAATCGGTCGTTGAATACCGCGAAACCTAGCCCTTTCTGCCTGCTAATAACCGTTTGTCTGTCCAAAGGCAGGGGCGAATAGCCCGCTGTCCACGGCTCCCCATAGACGATGACGCTTGGGTCGACCTTGGACCGTAGTTCCTCGACGAGATTCGTCATGGTATCAATGTCGATGAGTCCCATGAGGTCAAAACGGAACCCGTCGACGCGGTACTCCTTCGCCCAATAGAGCACAGAATCCACAATAAACTTCCGCGCCATGGGGCGCTCGGACGCAACCTCGTTACCGCACCCTGAGCCGTTGGTTAGCCTGCCAGTCCTATCGGTACGGTAGAAGTAGTTCCGCGTCGCTCCGAAGGGTCCGCCGTGAGCTTGGAACGTATGATTGTAAACCACGTCCATGACGACTCGTATACCCGCGTCGTGAAGCGCCTGTACCATTTGTTTGAATTCAACGATGCGCGTTACGGGGTTCCACGGGTCAGTGGAATAGGAACCTTCCGGCGTATTGTAGTTCTGCGGATCGTAGCCCCAGTTGAACGACGAGCGCCCGTCGGCGTCTAAAGCCGCCTCGTTCACAGACGCGAAGTCAAACGCGGGCAGGAGGTGCACGTGGGTAACGCCTAGCGCCTTGAGGTGGTCTATACCGGTAGGCGCGCCGTCCTTATTTTTGGTTCCTGTCTCGGCGAACGCGAGGAATTTGCCCTTATGGGTCATTCCTGAGTCCTGATCAATGGAAAAGTCCCGCGTATGAACCTCGTAGATAACTGCGTCCTGAAACGCGGCGAGAGGCGGCTTATCCGCGACCCAGCGTTGCGGATTGGTTTCCGATAAGTCGACGATTGCCATACGCTGACCGTTAGGAGATACGGCTTTTGCGTAGGGGTCCGGGACAAACGTCTTTTCCCCGTCCGCGAATTCCACGTAGTAAAGATAGAATTTACCCTTCAAGTTTCCCGCCGCGGACGCGGTCCATACGCCGGTTTCCGTTTCCTTTCGCATCGGAATGAACGAGGCGTCGGAATTATCCACGACCCTGCCGTTTGCGTCGTAGGTTCCAGGTCCGTCGAACAGGGCGACGGCTATGGAAACCGCTTGAGGCGACCATACCTTGAAGATAGAGCGCTCCGCCGAGTACATAAGTCCCAAATCGTCTCCGCCGTAAAAGAAAGAGTCCAATACACCCCGCATAACGACGCTTTTCGGAGAGAATACGCCGGATTCGTCCTTTACCGTGTAGATTTTCGTTACGTCGAGCGCGTTCTCCGCGAGCGTTATCACGACCTCGTCGTCTCTTCCGCCTCTTTCGGACTTGCCGTTCAGTTTCGCGCCGCCGCCGTCAAATACGCCGAAGTTCTCGTAATCGTCAGGCGCCTTTATCAAGGTAAGCGTTACCGCGTTAGGAGCGTCCGCAACCGCGAAGAGTATCGCGGGACCGGGAATCTCTGGCTTCTCCAAGTAAATAGTATCGTCGTTCTGCAAAATCCATACCTCCCTATTTTCGTTTCTCTTTATGAATCGGTCCCTGTCGCCGTCTTTTTCAGCCCAATCGTTTCCTCTTTCGCTCCGTCGGACGAGCATACCGAATTCCGCGTACTCAACGGACGCCGTAGCAAAACCGTCTGTGTTCGGCGTGGCGAAGGCGACGGCTTTCCCGACGTCGCCCGTCCATACCCACAGGTTCCATCCGTCGTAATCGCCGCGGTAGCGATAATAGTGAACCGCGACCGCTCTCTTGTCCTCTTCATACGCGGGTTTAGCCCGTAACGGGGTAATCGCCGCGAAGAATAAAACGAAAGCGATAACGGCGGAAAATCTCTTGTCAGACTGAGGGCTCGCCGCGTTACGCTGTCTCATTCCACTCTCCACATTCCGAAGCTCTGCGGCTCCATGCTGCATTCGCCGTTTACGAGAGCGCATTTACCGACGGCAAAGAGCCTTTCGTATTTCTGGTCTGATTTTTCGGTTCTGTTTATAGAAACGAGGGACGCGGTTCTTTCCGAGCGCGGGTTCACCGCGCAGACGATTTTCCCCCGTTTATAGACGAAAGGGACGCAGGCTATTCCGTCGAAAAAGTCCGTATTACCTATCAGTTCGAAGTTGGGAATCGCCTGTAAATCCGATTCGGTATGGCGCAGGCGGAGCAAGGTTTTCACCGTGTTGAGGAGGGAAGAGGCTTCCGCTTGTTGCGAGGCGACGGACGGGGCGTTTGGACGCGTGTCAATCGGCAGGTAGAGCTTGTCGGGCGCGGCTGTGGAGAAGCCCGCGTTCGGCGCCGAATACGACCATTGCATAGGAGTGCGGGAACCGGTACGGGTGTAGCCGCCCTCTTTGGTGGGCATATCAATATACGCCATACCGATTTCGTCGCCATAGTAGATGAACGGCACGCCGGGCAGGGTCAACAGCGTCGAGTAGGCGAGCGCGAGCTCGCGCTGGTCCAGGTTCAGGCTCATGCGCGGGGTGTCATGATTGCCGGTGATGAAGCTGATGTAGCCGTCGTTTTTAGTTTCTTCGTACCACGGCAGGTACTGCGCCAGGAATTTCGTAACGTCGTGGGCGCCGCCGCCGTCTTTCTTGAAGAAACTCACGTCGTTTACTATTTTGCGCCTCCGCCAATCTATCTTGTAGTTCCGCGCCAGACTCTTGTACCCGCCGCCCTCGTGGTCAAGGAGGAAATCCGCGTGGAAGCCGGCTTTGAGGGAAAGGTCTGGGGAACTCCATTCGGAAACGATGAACGCCTCCGGGAATTCTTCATCGAGCATATCGCGGACCGCTCGCCATATCGCGGACGTTCCGCTCTTACGCGCGTCGTCGTTCTTGACGAGCGAGTCCGCCATATCGACGCGGAACCCGTCCGCGCCGCGTTGAAGCCAGAAGCGCATGATGTCCATGAGCGCTTTCCGCGTGGCGATACATTCCGGGTGATTGGGCGGCAGTTGCCACTCCTCTTTCACGTTCAAAAAACCGTAGTTAAGCGCGGGTTGGCACTTGAAAAAGTTGAGAATGTAAGCTCCGTCCCGCTCCGCTTCGCCCCCAACGAACGCGAGTCCTTCAGGACGTTTGAACCACGAATCGGTCCAGATGTAACGATGAGAGAACTTGTTGTTCTCCGGTTTCTTGCTTTCTATGAACCATTCATGCTCCTCCGAAGTGTGCCCCGGAACTAAGTCCAGAATCACCCGAATACCCTTCCTGTGAGCCTCGTCGAAAAGACGGTATAAATCCTCGTTTGTTCCATAGCGCGGAGCCACCTTCTTGTAGTCGCGCACGTCGTAGCCCGCGTCTTTAAAGGGTGAATCAAAACACGGGTTGAGCCATATCCCGTTGCACCCTAAATCTCTCACGTAATCGAGCTTCTGAATGATTCCCTCGATGTCGCCGATTCCGTCTCCGTTAGAATCGTAAAAACTCTGCGGATAAATCTCGTAAAAAACCGCATCTTCCAACCATTTTGGCATATATTTCTCCTAAAATTCGGCGCAAAAGATTAGAGCGCCTCTACAATTTACCCGGCGATAAAAAACGCCGTAACGATAATTATACAGAATAAGACGCTTTAAAACAAGTCGGAATGGGCGTCTATTTTTTCAAGAATATTTGCAGAGCTTGAACGCCGAATACAACGATCGCAGTAACGACGGCGCCTGATATGAGTACCCCGACGACGACCGCCATCATGGTTTTGCGTTTGCTCAAGCCGAGCACCCATGCGCCGAGCGTCCCGGTCCACGCGCCCGTCAGCGGCAGAGGAATCGCCACGAACAGGGACACGCCGAACCAGCCCCACCTTTCCACGCCGTTTGCGAGTTTTGAGCGGGCTTTTCCGATGAATCTCTCGAAGAAACGCTGGTACCATTCCATTTTAAGGAATAATTTGTGAACGGTTCCCAAGAATAACCAGCACGCCGGGGCGACGAGCGCGTTGAGCGCCGCGCATAGCGGGTAGGCGACAAACCACGGCGTCCCGTTATATACGGCGTAGGGAATGCTACCTCTCAATTCAGAAATCGGCAGAAACGACAAAACAATAGTCAAAAGTAGGACATTCATGTCTCATAATAGCAAAAAACAGCAGACGCGGCAAGCATATACTGGTCATTTTTTCAATGCCAATATTATCATAAGGCTGGAGAGGGATGGAGAGTGTCAGACACGGCGGCGTCAGACGCGCCCCAGTCTGAGCAGACATCTGGGCGGTGGGGACCCTGTACCCCGACAACGCGGACTTACTAGTCTGAACCCTTTATGCGATAGAGTCGTCAAAAAGATACGCTTAATTCCCGAAATTCGTACTGAAAAGCCAAGCGTATTCCACGCGGACGCCGTATTGTAATTATGGACGAAAGAGACCCCCTAACCGATGCGGCGCGGCGGCTGTTTGGCGTATCGTACCTATTTCCCTATCAACGGCTCGTCGTATCGAACATTCTCGAAGCCGCGGACGCCGCGGGCGTTCAGATAAGGCGGCTCGACGGCGAAGAAAACAAGGAAACCGACTCTACGGATAAAGAACCTCCTTACGGCGAAGGGCGGCAGATAGTCGTCTTGCCCACAGGAGCGGGAAAATCTCTGTGTTTCCAACTGCCTGGGCTCCTTTTGCAAGGAGCGACGCTTATCGTTTATCCTATACTGTCCCTGATGGCGGACCAGGAAAGACGACTCATAGAAAGAGGTTTCGCGCCGGCGGTTCTCCGCGGCGGACAAACCCAAGAAGAACGCGCCGCGCTTTGGGAAAAACTGAAAGACCCTGAACCGCGCTTCATCATAACGAATCCCGAAACGCTTCTGATTCCCAAGACGTTGGAAAGGCTACGCTCCCTCGGCGTCGTTCATATCGTCATAGACGAAGCCCACTGCGTCAGCGAATGGGGCGAAAGCTTTAGACCCGCATACCTCCGCATAGGCGAGATAATCTCGGCGCTTTCTGCGCCTCTTGTTACCGCGTTCACGGCGACCGCGTCGGCGCCTGTTTTGGAGAAAATCGACGCATACATCTTCGGCGGACAAGGCGCCCGCCAGGTTGTCGGCAACCCGGATAGGGTCAATATCAGCTATTCGGCGCAGGGCTGTATCTTGCGGGACGCGGCCGTCCGCGATATTATACGCGAAAATCAGCGTCCGGCCATCGTATTCTGCTCCTCGCGTATAGGCGCGGAAAAACTCGCCCGCTATTTACGCAACGAGCTGGGAGACAAGGAAATCCGTTTCTACCATGCGGGCTTGAGCAGGGAAGAAAAAACCGCGGTCGAGAAGTGGTTTCTGAAAAATCCCACAGGTATACTCGTCGCTACGTGCGCCTTTGGCATGGGCGTAGACAAAGCGGATATTCGCACGGTCGTTCACCGCGACTGCCCCCCTTCAGTGGAAGCTTATTTGCAAGAATCAGGCAGGGCGGGCAGAGACGGCTCGCCGTCAAAAGCCGTTCTCCTCTGGGGCCCGGACGACGTAAACAGCCTGAAACGCGCCAAAACCCAAGCCGACCAGAGCCGTCTGTCCGCATTATTGAACTATGCGGAAGATACGACCAAGTGCCGACGGAGAATATTGCTCGATCTCTTGAACTACGAAGGGGAAATCGCGGCTTCCGACGGCGTTTGTTGCGACGTATGCGCCAAAACCGCAAAGAAAACGCTGAGGGAAGAGGTTATAACGCCCTTTTTCAAAAAATATAAACGCTGTTTCACGCCGTCTGAAGCGGTTGAACTCCTGGCGCAAGACGAATCCCTTGGATGGACGGACCGCGACGTCAGAAAAGCTATCCAGAGTCTCGTTCAATATAAAAAATTGACGCAAATCAAAAATATCTTCTGGAAGAACAAACTGACGGTTCGAGAAAATAAACGTATACCCCGCTAGACTAATCAACCTTCTTATGCTATACTAAATAAATGTTAGAAGCCGTCGCTTTTGATTTAGATGGGACTCTCTATCCGAATTTAAACTTCTATGTGTATATCATACCTTTTATCCTCAAAGAGTTGAAATTCTTGAGCGCTTTCGGGCGAGCGCGGAATATCGTTCGTTCTCGGCGGGAAGAATACGAGGATTTCTACACGGCGCAAGCTCAAGAGACGGCGAAGCTTCTTAACCTTGGCGATTCTTCTATAGGAACGACAAGGGAAAAAATTGAAAGAGAAATCTATCGGGGATGGGAGCCGCATTTCAAGAATGTGAAACTCTTTCCTTATATGAAAAAGATGTTGTATTTCTTAAAAGAGAGAAGATTAAGGGTTGGGCTTTTGTCTGATTTTCCGTATAAGCGGAAAATAGTTAATCTGGGACTTGAAGGCTTCTGGGATGCGGCGCTCTGTTCTGAGGAAGTCGGCGTCCTGAAGCCTGGCAGTAAGCCTTTCCTCCTATTGGCTGACCGTCTGGGCGTACGTCCGGAACAGACGCTTTATGTGGGGAACAGCGTCCGTTATGATGTTCAAGGCGCGCAAAGAGCGGGTATGAAGACGGCGCTGAAGACTTCTTTTCTTCAAACCGCGGCGTCCGCATTGCGTCAGAAGTCCACGGACGCGAATTTTGTTTTTTATGACTATCGTCAACTCTGCGATTATGTGGTAAAATTGACGACCTGAATCTTACCCTCAAAGTGAGGACCTATGTTTACCCTAGGAAACTTTATAACGCTTGGCATTGTCGTGTTGGCGCTTATTTTTTATCGGCAACTCGATAAACGTAATCGGACGTTGGATAAGGTGCGTAAATACGCCGACCATCTCAAAAACGAACTTACCGCTTTCGTAACGGAAAAGGAAAACGCCGTAAAGGATTATAGTGTGAGTCTCGACGTGGAACAGAAATCCGCGAAAGAACTGATGAAGCGGGTTCAAATCACGGACGCGGAACTCGCGGAGAAAGCCAAAGCCATCGCCAAAATAGACGAGCGTATAACGGCTTACGACTCTTCTCTTGAAGAACTCGTCCGTATGACGGCGCGCGTTCAGGAGAATCTGACTAGACTCCGCGAAGAATCCACGTTCATCGAGTCTGTAAACAAAAAGATTATGGACGCGCAGAACAAGTTCAATGTTGTTGAACGACAGACGGCAGAGTTAAAGCAGGGTTTTGTGAAAGAAAACTCCGCGTACTTGGAGAGGCTTGCAGGCGAAATACTCGCGGACGTTAAATCTTCGGTTGCGGAACTCAAAGCCCAGTCCCAAGCCGTTGAACGGTACGTAGGCGAACAGCGTACCGCAATGGAAAAGGCGGAACATATCCGCGCCGCAAACTTACAACGAGACATGGATATCTTGAACAGAACCCTAAAAACCGTTATGGAACGCGCCGCAAACAAAGCCGATAGTCTGGAAGTTGAGATCCTCGAAAATCTTAAAGCCGAATCAGAGGAGCGTATTCAAGACCTGAAATCTTCTATAGAAGAGACGTTTAAAGATTCTCAGTCAAAGGCTCAAGAACAACTCGACAAGGTACGTAGTCTAGCCGAGGAGAATCAGTCTATGTGGGAGGCGCATAGAATCGCGTTTGAAGCAAAGGAACAATCCCGTCGGGAGAAATTAAGCGCGGACATTGAAGCTCTCTCGGCCGCGCTTGTGGAAAAGACCGAGTTGCTGAAAAAGGCGTCGGCCGAAGACGAGGCCAGGTCCGCAAAGATCCGCGCTTACATTGTCTCACAGAACGATGCTTTGGAGCAGAAATTTAACGAGACTAAACAGCGTATCGATGAAACCTTGAGCCTCTTGGAAACGCGCATCAAGAACGTTTCCGGCGAGGTGGAACAGCGGGCGCTCGAAAAGGCGGACGAGCGGTTTGGAAATTGGCGACAGATACTACACGAGTCGGACGCCGACTTGCAGAAGACGCTTTCCTCCTTGGAATCATCGTCCATTGACATTCAGGACCACTTCGCAAGAGAAACCGGCGTATTGAAACAGAGGCTCAAAGACATAGAGCGGCAAATTGAAACGGGAATCGTGGATTTAAGAGACCAAATCGAGAGAACTTCGGAGGAGTCTCAGGCTCATGTAGCTGAAGAAGCCGCGTCCAATCTCGAACAGCTACTGCGGACGCATGAGGAGCAAAACGATAGGCTCGTTAGAAGCGTGCAAGAACTAGAAGTAAAAGCTGAATCCATCAAGGGCTACTTTGACGATGAAACCGCGGCCATAAGCAAGAAGTTTTCGGATACCGAAACTCGTGTGGAAGAAGCGGTCGCGGGCTTTGAGGAGCGTCTCCAAAGAACCGCCGCCTCTGCCGAGAGGAAGGTTCTCCAAAGCGCGGATGTCCGACTCGAAGACTGGAAAAAGGCGGCCGTGGATGCGGACGCCAAGCTCCGAGACCTCCTCATTGAATTGGAGGCTTCCACAGAAACGGCGCGGGCGAATTTTGACGCGGAAAAATCCCGTATCGCCCAAAAGCTCGCGGATGCCAGTTTGCAAACAGAAAGAACCATTGACGGCTTAAAGGAGAGTATTACACGAGCCTCGGAATCGGTTGAAGCGAAAATCGCGGACGAAGCGGACGCCAAACTGCAACAATGGCTCGCGGTTTCTGAAGACCGTAACGATAAGGCCAAATTGATTCTTGAAGAACTAGAACAAACCGCAGAGCGAGCCAAAGCCGCCTTTGCCGTGGAAGCGGCGGCTATGGATAAACGCCTTGAGGAAGCGAAGGTCCGCTCTGAGCAAACGATTGACTCTTGGTCGGCGAATATGGAACTCCGTCTGCGCGGGGCGGACGAGAAGCTGGCGGATACAGAAACTTATGTGGAACGCGCTATTCTGGATTCGGAGAAGAGAATCGCCGCGGCTGTGGCGGAAGCGGAACTGTCAGCCTTGGAAAAGGCGGACGCGGAACTTGCCGAATGGCGCAAGAGGTTTGAAGAACAAATGGCGGATAGAGACAGGGCGTCCGAAGAGGAAGTTTTACAGAACCGTCAACGCTTTGAAGATTTAGCCAAGAGTTTTGATGAAACAAAGGAACGTCTGGTAAGGGAAATAGAGGAAACTAAAGAGAAACTAGCGGAAGCGAAAGTCCGCGCAGACCAAGCGGTCGCCTCTTGGGAATCCGACGCTGAACTCCGCCTCCGCGAGGTAGCCGAAAAATTGGCGGATACTGAAACCTATGTGGAACACGCCATTCTCGATTTGGAAAAAAGAATCGCCGCGGCCGCGGTGGATGCGGAACTGTCGGCTTGGGAAAAAACGGATACGAAGCTCGCCGAATGGCGGAAAAGGTTTGAAGAACAAATGGCGGACTGCGATAGAGCGTCCGAAGAGGAAGCTGTGCAAAGCCGTCAGCGTTTTGAAGATTTAGCGGAGAGCTTTGACGAAACTAAGGAGCGTCTGGTAAAAGAAATAGAAGAGATTGAAGACAGACAAGCGGGCGTTCAGGAAAAGATGGACACGGCGATTGAAAGAATTGAAGACGCAATCAGACAGGCTGTTGAAGCCACCGACGAAAAAGCCGATTTCGCGGCGAAAAACCGCTTTCTCCAGTGGCAGGAAGCGAGCAAACAAGCCGTGTCCGAAGCGGAAGCGCGGGACAGCGCGTTCCTTGCGCGGTTTAATCAAGATTACGAACAGGCTGTCACGGAAGCCGAAAAGCTTAAGTCCAGCCTCATTGTTCAATTCAATCAGTCTTATGAAAAGGCGTCCGCCGAAGCCGTGGAGTGGACGGATAATCTTGTAGCGCAATTCAAAAAAACAGCGGAGGAGAACGAGGAACGGAGCAAGAACTTGATTGCCCAATGGGAGCGGGTATTTACGGAGACGTCCGCGCAAAACGCCGCGGAGCTTTCCGCCGTCAAGGAGAGTTTCGTCGAGACGAAACAGCGTATCGCCGATGAAATCACAAGCGCGGAACTCCGTTTACATTCTATTCAGGAAAAAGTAGACGAAACCGTTCGCCACATAGAATACGTCGTCAAGGATGCGGTCGTAAGTGTAGACGCGAAAGCCGCGATGGTTGCGGAGGACAGACTCGCCCAATGGAAGCAGGCGGACCAACAAGCGGCCGTCTTGGCAAAGGAACGAGGCGAGGACTTGGTTGCCCAATGGGAACGAGCGTGGACGGAAATATCCGCGCAAAACGCCGCAGCGATCTCCGTCGTTGAAGCGAATTTCTCAGAGACGAAACAACGTATCGTCGACGAAATCGCGGGTATAGAATCCCATTTGCAGGACGCGAAAGGGAATGTTGATAGAACTATAGAACACGTCGACTCTGCCGCGAAAGATTTGGTCGACGGCGCAGAAAGACGGTTGCAAACGATTCGGGCTGAAATAGACAACGCCATTTTCCGCATTGAAAGCGCCGTTAAGGACGCAGTCTCAGGCGTAGACGCCCAAGCCGCCTCGGCCGCTGACGACCGACTCGCTCAATGGAAACAGGCGAGCGAACAAGCGATTGCCGCCGCTGAAGAACAGACGAATAATTTCATTGAGCAGTTTAAAAAAGATACGGACGAAAACATAGAGCGGAACAAAGTTTTACTTGAACAATGGAAAACCGCGGCAGAAACGCTTGCTGTTCAAGACAGGGCGCAACTTGCGGCGTTAAGAGATTCATGGAATCAAACGAAGAATCAATGGTCCGGAGAAATAATAGACGCTGAGAATCGCCTGAAATTCTTGGAGACTCAAATTAAGGAATCTTCGGCGCATATTGGAACCGTGATGAAAGAGGCGGTTGAACACGCCGAAACGACGGCGCATAATCAGGCGGACAAGAGAATTGAAGAATGGCGGCGCGCGGTTCAACAAACCGAGGAACAGGCGCGGCAGATTCTCGCGGACTTTGAAACTTCTCTCTCAAGCGCCAGGCAGAATCTTGCAAACGAAAGCGAAGCGATGGAAGAGCGTTTCAAGTCCATAGGAATGGACGCGCAGGACATGATTGATAAACTAGAGCAACAGCTCCAGCAGTCTGCCGAAGATATAGAACAGCGAATTCTGGATTCCACAGACGCCAAATTCGAGGAATACCGAAAAGCCCAATTCGAACAGTTCCAGCGATTTGATTCTCTCGCCGACGATGCCGCGATGCTAGATGAAGAGTTGCGCCGGTATTTGGCGGAAACCCAAACGCGGGTAAAAAAGGATTTTTCGGCGTTTGAGCAAGCTTCCAGCAAGGAGCAGGCTATGGCGCTTGCGGATTTTACCGCGGCGTCCAACTCGCTAAAAACGGAAATGGGAAACATAGAAAAAAATATTACGGCGCTGAAAGAAACCGCTTACAACAATATCTCTGAAAAGCTTAATTTCTTTGAGAATGACTTCTCGTTGAATCTCGCTAAACGTAGCGACGAAATTGACAAGAGACTCGACGAGTGGCGACAGTACTTGGACAATCAACTCAAGATGCTCGTGGAGGACGCCGAGTCCAAGCGAAAGACTATAGAGACGTCTTATACGGAGAAATTGACCGCGAAACTCGCGGAAAACAACAACAGTTGGCTTATGGAACTCGAAAAGCTCAAGTCTGAAGCGGGCGATTTTGAGGAAAACATCAGGGTTCAGATGAAAATCGCCGACGACTCGTTGGTTTCGTTAAAGGAACAATTCATTCAAGACATGGAAGACGCGCGCAGTTTCGCAGAGTCTTCTCTGAAGTCGGAAATCGGACGGTATAACCTTGCGCTATCTGATACGCTCAAGCAGAACCAGCGGGATATGGAATCCAAACTGAAACGTTTGCAGGACGACCTTGAGACCCGGAACGGCGAAATCGTCTCTCTGTTTGAAACGTCTCGACGTAGCGCCGACGAATGGAAAGCCGTGTTTAATAATCAACTCCGCGATTTGGAAACTGCGTTAGAAGAGACCCGCAAGCGGAGCAAGGACTTGGTCGCCGAGAGTAACGATCGCTTGAGTAGCGTTCGGGCGTCTCTGGAAGATGTACGGACCGAGGCGGACGCGCACCGCGCCGAATTGTTCTCCCGCATCGACGAACAAGCTCGTTCCCTGGACGCGGCGATAAAGGAAGCGGATCGACACATCAAGGACTTCGCCAACCAGACGAGTCTCTTTGAACGGGCGGACACGCTCAAGGTGGAGCTTGAACACTATATAGAAGACCTCCACAGCGACCTTGATAAGATTGACCAGCACAAGACCGAGTCCGCGGACCTTGAAAATCAGTTTATCAGAATCAAACGCCTTGAGGATGAAGTGAACGCGAAGATGACCCGTTTCCTTTCGGAAAAGCATCGTATCGAGCAGATGGAAACCGAATTCAACCGACTTTTACAGACGTCAAAGGCTGTTGATGAAAAATTGGCGCAACTTTCCGCGTCCGACGACACGCTTCAAGCTATGCAGGTCCAAATCCGTAAATTTAACGACGCGCTTGATACTTCTGAAGAGAAATTCAAGCGCATTGAACGGAAAAATCAAACCCTTGACGCCACCAACGAAGGTATTGACCGTAATTTCAAGACCTTGCAAGAGTCCGAACAGATTGCTCAACGTATCGGTGGGGAACTTACCTATCTTTCGAGTGAGATGAGCCTATTCCGAACGAACATCGGAGATCTGGCGAAGGAGAGCGAGAAAGCCAAAAGCGCCGCGGAAAAAATATCTACGCTTGACGCGACGCTTTCCGAGATAGACCAGCGCATAGCGACGGTCCAAGCTTCCCGCGAATGGCTCGCTCGACTCGAGACCCGTCTTGAAGAACTCAACAAACAAGCGCAAGACCAGGTAAAGCTTATAGGAACCCTCATGAAAGACAGCGGCGTTCCGCTCAAAGGCGCCAAAGGCGCTCCGCCCATCGGTACGCGGGAAAACGTCATCAAGTTATCGCAACAAGGATGGACCGTGGACGAAATCGCCCGCGCTCAGAAACTAGGACGCGGCGAAGTAGAACTAATTCTGGAACTCGCGCACAATGGATAAAATAATCCTCTTAGGTCCCAAACACTGCGGGAAAACGAGCGTCGGCAGAGCGATAGCGCGGGAAATCAAGGAACGTTTCGTTGATACGGATAACCTCATTGCGGAAAACGCAGGTAAAAGCCCTCGCGAACTCTACCGCGAGGGCGTGGGGGTTTTCAAGACGGCTGAAGTCCGCTCTCTGAAACAAGCGCTTGAGCACGACGCCGTTATCGTGGCGACGGGCGGCGGCCTTGTGGACAACAGCGAGGCGGTCGCCTTATTACGCGCCGCGCGGCGCGCGCGCCTTGTCTACCTTGACGTAAAAGCCGAAGCCGCGTGGGAGCGGATTAGCGGCGGCGGCGAACTACCGCCGTTTCTCAACACGGCGACGCCACAGGAGACTCACCGCGCGCTCCATGAAAGAAGAGCCGCGGCTTATCGGCGCCTTGCGGACCAAACCGTTACAGCCGATCTCAAGACAGTAGAAGAAATCGTCCATCACATCTTGCTTGATTATCCGAAATATTATCAAAAATAACCTCGGGGTTTTCGGGTTTTTCCAATATCTTCATTAATCGGCTGACGGTTATTAAAAACTTGCAAAATAGAGACGTTTGTATTATTATATAAGCTATGAGTGTATGTTTACATAATGGAACCGTAATGACCGGTTTTTCAACTATGGATAAATGCGCCGTTCTGATTGAAGACGGCCAGATAGCGGACGTATTCTCGGAAAAGCGTTTTGAACAGAAATACCTTGGTAAAGTTGAAGCTGTGGATGTGGAAGGGGCGTTTATCGCGCCGGGGTTCATTGACACGCATATACATGGGTTCGGAGGATACGGCACGGACGATTGTTCCACGGAGTCGGTGTTGAAAATGTCGAGACTCCTTTGCCAATACGGGGTTACGGCGTTTAATCCCACGCTTTATCCCATTGCTGGAGACGCTATGCTTGATGCGGTACGGCAAATTTCCGCGGCCATCGGCAAAGAGAGCGGCGCGCAAATCATGGGTTTACATTTGGAGGGACCCTTTCTTTCGCCGAGCAAACTTGGGGTGCAGAAGCCGGAAACGTTACGTCCGGTTGACATCCCTTTTATGGAAGAACTGTGGGAAGCGTCCGGTGGGCATATTATCAATATGACGGTCGCGCCTGAACTCAAAGGCATGAGGGAACTCGCCCTATTCTGCATAAAGAAAGGCATTATCCTTCAAGCGGGGCATACAGACGCGAAATACGAAAACATGGTCGAGGGTATGCAGGCAGGCGTGCTCCATTCCACACATCTGTTCAATGCGATGAGCCGACTTAACCACCGCAACCCTAATGCGGCCGGCGCGGTACTGATTCATCCCGAAATGTCCTGCGAAATCATCGCGGATGGGTTTCATGTGCATCCCGATATGTTCAAACTCTTGCAAAGGGACAAGTCTATTGACAAGATTGCGCTGGTAACCGACGGTCTCAAGCCCACAGAACAAAAAGAGCCGCCTTTCTTCGCCAACAACGAGGAAGTTGTATTCCACGACGGCGCCTTTCGCCGTAAAGCGGACGATGTGATCGCCGGCTCTGGCTTGACCATGATTCGCGGCGTCAAAAACCTTGTATCATTCGGCTTCAGCCTTGAAGACGCCGTGAAAACAGCCTCAACCAACCCGGCGAAGATAATGCGTTACGAAAAGAAAGGCGCGCTCGTTCCGGGCTACGATGCGGACATCGTTGTCTTTGATAGAGACTTTAACGTCAAAATCGTGATGGTCAAAGGCGTTGTTAAGAAATAGACAATTTTGTTATCAAATTCCAAATAATTAAGGAGAAACTATGCGATTATTGATTCACAAGAACTACGAATCTGCGTCCAAATGGGCCGCGGATTACATTGCAGGGCGGATAAACGCCGTGGGCGGAAATAAATTTGTGTTAGGACTTCCCACCGGCTCAAGCCCTCTCGGAATTTACAAGGAACTGATAGCCTTGTACAAGGCGGGCAAGGTTTCCTTTGCAAACGTCGTTACGTTCAACATGGACGAATACGTGGGATTGGCGGACGACCATCCGCAGAGCTACCACAGGTTTATGAAAGACAACTTCTTCGACCACGTCGACGTCAAACCGCAAAATACCCACCTGTTAGACGGAACGGCGAAAGACTTGCAAGCCGAGTGCGCCGCTTACGAGCAGGCGCTCAAGGACGCGGGCGGCGTCGACCTATTCCTTGGCGGTATGGGAGCGGACGGACACATCGCGTTCAACGAGCCCGGTTCGTCCCTTGCGTCGCGGACGCGGGTAAAGACCCTGACGAAGGACACTAAAATCATTAACGCGCGCTTTTTCGGCGGGGATGTGGACAAAGTACCGTCGACCGCGTTGACTGTGGGTGTAGGCACCATCATGGACGCGCGGGAAGTCGTTATCATCGTGAGCGGACATAACAAGGCGCGAGCCTTGCAAGCCGCTGTTGAAGGCGGCGTAAGCCAAATGTGGACCCTCTCCTGCCTCCAGACGCATCCCCAAGCCGTTATCGTCTGCGATGAAGACGCCACAGACGAACTGAAGGTCGGCACAGTCCGCTATTTCAAGGATATTGAAGGACTTTGACAGGTCCCCCCGCGCCGTATTCCACCTCCTAGAGGCAAGTACGGCGCTTGATAAGAAGTATAGAAAAAATGACTTTTAATCGAAATGAATTCGTCGGCGCTTTTTCATTGGCGCTAGACTTTCTGGAATCGAGTTTAAGGAGCAATGTTACCAATCACGGCAAACGGGTGGCGCTCATTGCGTTACGGCTTGGCGAACAGTTGGGCTTATCCTCGGAGGATATGTTCGACCTTTACGCAGGCGCGATGCTCCACGACAACGGCATGACTCATGCGGTTTACGACGCCATAGACGCGGCGAAACTACCTGATATGGAAAGAGACGCGTCTCACTGCATCGTGGGCGAGCGCAACCTCAAGGCGTTCCCGTTCTTGAAGAACAGGGAAGGTATGATACTGTATCATCACGAAGCCTACGATGGGAGCGGCTATTTTGGCGCTTTTGGCGGCAGTATTCCGCTCTTGGCGCATATCATAAACCTTGCGGACACGACCGAGATACTTTACAGCAAGGGCGCGGACAAACAAGCTATGATGGAACGCCTCGCCCTTTGGAAGGGCGGAAAATTCTCCGCTGAATTATGCGAAGCTTTCGAGGCTTTTGGGGGTAATTTGGGCTTCTGGCTGTCGTTAGACAATAAGTTCATAGCCCAGGAGCTTGCGCGCCGCGCCCCGAAGTACGACATGGCTTTGTCGTTGGAGGAGCTGTTACCTATAGCGGGTATATTCAGACGGCTCATTGACGCAAAGTCTCCGTTTACCGGCAGACATTCGCAGGGTATCACCGAGAAGTCGGCGCTTATGGCCGATTTCTACGGATTTGACGCGGAACGTAAGGCGAAACTCATGATAGCCGCGGATCTCCACGACGCGGGCAAGCTTGCGGTTCCCAACGCGGTTCTTGACAAGCCGGGCGCGTTGGACGCGGCGGAGATAGAGATTGTCAAGCCCCACCCCTACTACACGCGGAAAATGCTCGAAAACATAATCGGATTTGAGGACGTTACCGAGTGGGCGAGCAACCACCACGAAAAACTCGACGGAGCGGGATACCCTTACGGCTTTACCGCGGAGCGGTTGGACTTCGAGTCCCGCCTCATGGCGTGCATAGACATCTTCCAAGCCCTCACCGAGGACCGTCCCTACCGCAAACCGCTCGACCAGGGGACCGTATCTCGTATCATGTTTGACATGGCAAGCAAAGGCGGTATCGATCGACAAATAACCGCCGACGTGCTTGCGGCGAACAAGGAAAATATGTCTACTTAAAAACTCCTTATGGTCTTCCTTGGTAATCTCATACCAAACAAGAAGGCGTTACTCGCTGGAGTTCCCTCTCGCGACCCGTTGCGGAATCTCTGGTTATGATTCCTCTTATTATTCGCCGGGCTTCATCACAGGAAACAGGATGACGTCGCGGATAGAGTATGTGTCGGTGAGGAACATGACGATTCTGTCTATGCCGATTCCCATGCCCCCGGTCGGCGGCATACCGATTTCAAGACTGGCGATGAAATCTTCGTCGAGTCGGTACGCCTCGTCGTCGCCGAGTTCCCGCTCTTCCGCCTGCTGAATAAAACGTCCGCGCTGAACGATGGGGTCGTTAAGCTCGGAGTACGCGTTGGCGATTTCCCTACCGAACACGAAAGCTTCGAAACGTTCGGTCATGGTCGGGTCGTTGGGTTTCTGTTTGGTAAGCGGAGAGATTTCAGTGGGATAATCTATGACAAAGGTCGGCTGAATGAGATTATTCTCTACGAAGCGCTCGAAGGCGGCGTTCATAACGTCCCCGCGGCAACAATTTTTTACGTCTTTCTTGAGTTCCGCGGCAAGGTGGAACTCAAACGCGGCTTTCCGCGCTTCCTCGTCGGTTTTGATTTCTCCAAAATCAGGTCCCCCATTTTTCCTAATGGCGTCGAGCATGGTAATGCGCCGCCACGGAGGGGTAAAGTCGAGTTCCATTCCCTGATAGTTGATCTTTGCGGAGCCGCATACCTTCACCGCCGCGTCTGCTATTATGTTTTCACACAGTTCCATCATACCGTTGTAATCCGTAAACGCCTGATACAGCTCTATCATGGTGAATTCCGGGTTATGGCGGATGTCGACGCCCTCGTTACGGAAGTCCTTGCCAAGCTCGTAGACTCGTTCCATACCGCCAACGATGCATCGCTTCAGATAGAGTTCCGTGGCGATTCGCAGATGAAGCTCCATGTTTAGTTTGTTGGACCTTGTGACGAAGGGGCGCGCTGCCGCGCCGGACGCGACAGTTGACAGAACTGGCGTCTCAACCTCGATGAAGCCTCGCTCGTCAAGGAAGTTCCTAATCGAGGAGACGACCTTCGCGCGTTTAAGAAAGACGTTGAAACTATCCCTGTTGGTAATGAGGTCAAGATAGCGCCGACGATACCTCTGCTCTATGTCTTTCAAGCCGTGAAATTTTTCAGGAAGCGGCTCTAAAGATTTCGTCAAAAGGGTTATCTCCGCCGCATGAATGGAGATTTCACCGCGTTGCGTCTTAAATACTTTACCTTTGACGCCCACTATGTCGCCGACGTCAAAGGTTTTGAGTTCGGCGTAGGCGGCTTCGCCCAAGTCGTTCACGCTTGCATATATCTGAATCCTGCCGTCTCTGTCTTGAACGTCCATAAACGACGCCTTACCGCTTGAGCGGAAAGACATGAGCCTACCCGCTATGGAGGCGTCCTGCCCCGCAAGCTCGTCAAAGCGCTCTTTTATATCTACCGAATGATGGGTCTGCTCAAACGTCGTAACGATAAACGGATTTCTACCGCTTTCCTTGAGTCTCGCCAGCTTCTCGCGCCGCACGAGCGCCTGTTCGCTTTCATTATCAATCATAAAAACCTCTCGTCTTATTATAGTATAAGAAAACGCTTTCTTTGACAATCCTCTCTAAAAAACAGCAGAGAACAATCGGCGTTCTCCAAGTCCTACTCGACTTTTATTTTCATGCTGAGGCTCTCCGTTTCAGTTCTCAGAAGCGCGGTCAGGTACTGCGCGTCCAACGGTATTGAGAATGGAAAATCTTCATCGTCAGGCGTGAAATAGACCCGCCATGTAAAGACCGCAGGAGCGATGGAAGAATTCTCTGCAGCCGACGGCGAGACAGCGACGTCTACGGGGCCCGTGTAAGCTCCTTCCGCGAAAGTCTTCTTGAATACTAAAAAGGTAGCGCCTTCGTAACGCATCGCCGAAACGGCGAGCTTATTGCCGCCGAGTTTGTGGACATCGCCCATCCGCGCTATTACAGCGATAAAGGCGCATAAGACAATGATAGACGCGAATAGAACTCTATGGGACCTTGAGGACCGGAATATCCCAAAAACCGAAGGTTTTCGGACGACGCCGTTGTTCAAGTCTTTCACGTCCCGACTAGCCCGGCTCAACCTATGCGTCCGCGAGTAATGAAAAACCGCGTCTCTATCGCTCACTGGCGGACTCTTCAAAGCTTCCATCAGTATATTCTTTCCTGTTTCTATATCCGCTTTCATCTTTTACTCCTCATTTCTCAATTATAAACGAACTGAAGTAAACAGGCAAGGGCGCGGAAACGTCTATCTTTTTTTCCGATATGACGAGACGTTCAGCGTGGAGCAAGAGTCGTTTCAGACCTGTCGTTTTATGGAGCGACTTGTTCAGCGTAAAGTCGCCGTATTTATCGTCGCCTAATATAGGAACGCCTATTTGGGCGAGATGCCGACGTATCTGGTGCATCCGCCCGGCGACGGTTTCTATTTCCAACAAGGAGACGAGCGGGGGCGCGTTTCTCACCGAAACGAGGCGGTAGCGAGTTTCGGCTCTTTTCGCGAAGCCGCGGATGTAAATCTCCATGTTGATACAACCCGACTCCGGCGTAGGCTTGCCTTTACACACGGCTTTGTATTGCTTGAATACGCGCCCTGCGCCTTTCTCAGCGAAAAGTCCTGTAAAAAAAGCCGCCGAAGCCCTGGTCTTTGCGACCAATATGACGCCGGACGTATCCTTGTCAAGGCGGTGAACCAAAAGCGGGCGCTGGGCGAACTCTTCCGTCAGGATGGAATCGAGCGAATTCCTCACCTTTTCGCCGCCTTGAACCGCTAGTCCGGATGGTTTATTGAGTACGATACATTCTTCGTTTTCAAAAAGGATGGGAATATTCAAAATCGCTCCTCAAAGGCAGGCGAAGCCTGTTTCAGACAAAGCTTATTTTATGTTAAAGGGGGCGCGTTTTCCAAAACGCCGTAGGCTGGCGGTATACATTTCGTTGCGCCCCCTACGCGGGAGCCCCGGCGGAGCGGGTCTCCCGCTACCCCCAACCAGCGCGGCGTCTTCGACGCCGCGCGTCTATGCAGGCGAAGCCTGCCATTCCCGCGCCTTGAAACCAGTGGGCGCCTTTGCAAGGCTTACCGATTCCCCTGATTGTTGCAACACATACAGCCCTCGCTTCTGCGCGTACAGCCGCACGTTCTCGGAAACTACCGCCCCAGCCACCGTCCCTATCAAGCGCCGCTTGTCCCCCCGCCTATCCATATACGCCCGTATCCTCTCTATCCGCTCAATATGTTCGTCTACGTCCTGCTCTTTCAAACGTGTCTTGACCTCCACAGGCATAGCGTAGTCCCCGTTCTCCAGAAACACGTCCGCCTCCGCTACGGGCTGATTGTCCTCCAGAAACACGGCGTTCTTCCCCACTGTAAACCTATAGCCGAGCGCGTCGAACTTGCTCCATATTTGCGCGGCGAACATCTTCTCAACAAGGTCGCCCAGGGAATTGTTCAACCCGCCGATGTTCTTGGACAGCGCGGCTATGGCTTTCTCCGTCTTCTGGAAACGTCGGTCGAAGTCCGCGCTGCTCTCCTTCATCTGCGCCGCCGTTTCTTGAAAACGCCTATCCGTCTCCGCGCTCGCCCTTCGTAATTCCATAAGCGCTCCCCAGACTTGCTCAAACGTCAGCCCCATCTGTACTGTCTCTTCCATCGTCAACCTCCTTCGCCGACTGCGCCTTCGTATGCGCGGTCGGTCTCTTGCCAATAAAAATATATCGCCGGCGCCAGACATCCCCGCCGTAGAGTTCCACCACCTCGTCGATGTAGTAGTTCTCCGTCAGAATATCACGTAGTTCTTTCGCGTCCTTCAAGGGCTGGCGCAGAGCGTTCCAGTCCTTGTACTTGTCAATCGCGATGAACAGCGCGTACTGCCGCCCGACGACCGCTTGCGCCCCAAGTTTGGACTTGAACACGCGCACCGCTCCCTTCTGCTACCCAAACGTCAATGTTGCAGTAAACGCCAGCGCCGTTATTATCCACCGCTTCTTCATCTCCGCCTCCTCTGCTTTACGCCTCCGCGTATCGCTTTAGCTTTACAAATAATTCTAATACCGCGCCCTTGGTTTGTCAAAGAACTTTTCCCGCTATCTTCTTCCATGTGTCTCGCAAACCTACGGTCTTGTTGAAAACGGGCTTGCCGTCCGCCGTATCCGCGTCTCGAACAAAGTAGCCGAGCCGTTCAAACTGAAAACGGTCTTCAGGCTTGGCGTCCGCGAGAAGCGGCTCCGCGTAAGCGGTTTCAATCGTCTCAAGCGAATGAGGCGCGAGGTTGTCTAAAAAGGTCTTGCCTGGCGGAACGTCCATAGGCTTTTCAACCGCGAAGAGGTTGTCGTAGACGCGCACCGTGATAGGGACTGCTTTTGCGGCAGCCGTCCAGTGAATCGTACTTTTGACCTTGCGGTTGTCATGAACGCCGTCCGCGTCCACCGCGTTGCCGCCTCGCGTAGCTGGATCGTAAGCGCAGTGAACCGCAACGACGCCGTTTTCGTCCTTTTCGTAACCAACGCACGTAACGATATAAGCATAGCGCAAGCGCACCGAGTTGCCAGGATAAAGTCTGAAGTATTTCGGGGGCGGGACTTCCGCAAAGTCGTCCGCTTCAATCCACAGTTCTCGTCCAAAGGCGATCTTGCGTACGCCGGCGCTTGGGGCTTCGGGGTTGTTGATTGCGTCCAGTTCCTCGAATTTACCTTCCTCCCAATTCTCCACAATGAGTTTGAGGGGGTTAAGAACCGCCATGGCGCGTTGCGTTCGTTTGTTTAGGTCTTGTCGCAGGCAGTATTCCAAGAAGGCGATATCGACGACGCTGTCCATCTTCGCGACTCCGATTTGAGACGCGAAGGAGCGGATAGCCTCCGGCGTATAACCCCGCCGCCGCAGGCCGGCTATCGTGGGCATACGCGGGTCGTCCCATCCGCTCACGTATTTCCCCCGCACGAGTTGCGATAACCACCGTTTGGATAGAACTGTGTACGTCAGGTTCAGACGGGCGAATTCAATCTGCCGCGAGGGGAAAACTTCGGCTTCGCGGATGAACCAGTCATAGAGAGGTCGGTGAATCTCGTACTCAAGGGAGCAGAGCGAATGGGTAACGCCTTCTTTCGCGTCCGAAAGGGGGTGCGCGAAGTCGTACATGGGGTAGATGCGCCATTTATCCTTTGTGCGGTAGTGAAAATCGCGTTTGATGCGGTACATCACGGGGTCGCGCATGAGTAGGTTAGGACTGGTCATGTCTATCTTTGCCCGGAGAGTTTTCGCGCCGTCTGGGAACTCGCCTGCTCGCATACGCGTGAAGAGGTCGAGATTTTCTTCTATAGAACGATTTCGCCATGGGGAGTCTTCGCCGGGTAGCGTCTCAGTGATATTGTTTTTATCCGCGACGTTTGTTTTGCGGTAGGCGCTGATTTCCTCTTCGGATAAATCGTCCACATAGGCGCGTCCTTTTTTAATGATTTTCACCGCTAGTTCGTAGAGGTATTCGTAATAGTCCGATGCGTAAAACTCGCGGTCGCCCCAATCAAAACCCATCCATTTCACGTCTCGTTTGATTGCTTGAACATAGGACTCGTCTTCTTTTTCAGGGTTGGTGTCGTCGAAGCGTAGGTTGCACGCGCCGCCGAATTGTTCCGCGGTTGAAAAATCAATGTAAAACGCCTTGCAATGCCCGATATGAAGCCAGCCGTTGGGCTCAGGCGGAAACCGCGTTACAACATGGTCAAAACGCCCGCTTGCAAGATCATCTTTGATAAAGGCCGTTATGAAGTTTTCTCTATTTTCCATATTTTCCATAGTGAAAATAGTGTAACGACTTGCTTTGAAAATTACAAGCAGGCAAATTTGTTTAACAGCTTCTTTATAAAGAGCCGCCTATAGTGGAGACAGTCGTTAACGGGCCGGCGGCGTAATCATACGACGCCCTTTGCGAATCCGTCTAACAAGTTTGCCTGCGCCTTGACAATATCCCTCTCTTTGTTTAATGTGATTAATTAAGAAGGCGTATTATCATTTTATGAATAAACTAAAGAAACTAAACTGGATACTGTTTGTTGCGGCGCGGCGCAATGTATTTCTAAACCGCAAGAGACGAGGCGGCTCGTCTCATATATTGGCCATACTTGGTATAGCCGTGGGGGTTATGGCGCTCGTTGTGATTATCGCGGTGATGAATGGATTGCAACTTGGATTCATTGAAAACATCCTTGAAATATCGTCTTTTCACCTACGCGCGGAAGTGAGCGGAGACGCGAAGACGGTATTGGAAGAGGCGCGGAAAGTTTCGGGCGTCTCGTCCGCCATTCCGTTTCGGGAAGTACATTGCATCCTGCGGGGCGTAAAAAACTCTCAGGAAGGCGCTCTGATTCGCGGGCTATCCACAGATGCGTTGAAAGAAGATAAAGGCATGGCCGAGAGACTCATGTTTGAAGCCGGAAGCTTTGACGTCGCCGAAAGACGTTCTATCCTTTTAGGCGCGGAGTTGGCGCGGGTATTGGGGGTTAAGAGCGGCGATAGGGTGCATCTAGTTTCGATTTCCGACTTGCTCGACGACAGCGACGACGCGTGGACGGTTACAGGCGTCTTCAGAACAGGTTTCTATGAATACGACTTGGGATGGGGTTTCGTCAACATAGACGCTGCGGCGGAATTAGACGACGGCGGTCTCTTAATCGGAGTGAAGCTTGCAAACAGATGGCAGGATAGGCGCGTTTTGAACCGTCTCCGCGCTCTGCCCGATAGCAAGGACGTTGAGTGGACGTCGTGGCGGGTTTATAACAGAGCGTTCTTCAGCGCGTTGCGCTCGGAAAAACTGCTTATGTTCGTGCTGGTGGGACTTATATTCCTTGTGGTAGGACTCAACATCTTCCAGTCGCAACGCAGAGCCGTACTTGAACGGCGCGAAGAAATTGGGCTTCTCCGCGCCGTCGGGGCGAGTGAATGGTCGGTCAGGCTCGTGTTCTTATGGGACGGGTTCATCATAGGATTCATCGGCGCGGCGTCAGGCGTTCTCATAGGACTGTTTTTAGCCACCCATATCAACGGTTTTTTCACGGCGCTTGAGAGAACGGTCAACGTCTTCGTCCACGCTCTTAACCTCGTCATCGGACTCTTTGGACGCCAAAGTATGGAAGAGTTTACTGTCTTTTCGCCTGCGGTTTTTTACATAAAAGAGATGCCTTCCCGCGTCATCGCTTACGAAGTCGCGCTCATATTCCTTTTTGGGTTTCTATCAGCGCTGTTAGCCGCGGGTTTCGCCTCGCGTAGAGTGGCAAAAATGCGGCCTACAGAAGTTTTGCGGGAAGAGTAGTTAGCGTAACAATATATCTTGCAACTCTTTGAGAGTAGTCGCTAACAGCGTATCTTGAATATGAGAATATAACTCAGGCTTTTTTTTATTCCCTTGGGGTTTAATTCCCTGCCCTTTAGGGCGGTTAAATTTTCGTTCAAAACAAGATAGAGTGGAGGAGATGAGTAAATTTATACATAAATCGCACAATATTTCGGTATTATTGTATCACATAGTTTGTCCTGCAAAGTAATGAAGAAGTGAATAAAACGATAAAAGAAACATATAAAGAAATAAGTAAAAAGTATGAAATAAAATTTCTTGAGATAGGGATGGAAGGATATCATGCGCGCTTTCTTGTACAATACAATACTCACATATAGTCCGACAGAAATAATAACAACGATAAAGGATATCATAATCTAGGAAATAATTGTAAACAGTCTAACGCCGCATAACAGGACGGTTTACGCTTCGCCGCCCAAATATCATATACAGCCGGAACGTTATGCGCCATACCGCAAATAGCGTGTTAAAAATATTCTTAAAAGCCATTGACAAATATATATAATGTGTATACAATATGATATGAGGATTGTATAAAATATTATACAATAAATATTTTTGACAATATTTTGAAGAGAAATTGTTATGGTTAAGAAATTAATTCGGCATGGAAATAGTGTAGCACTTATTATTGATAAACCAATAATTGAAATGTTGCATATAACCAATGAAACATTTTTCGAATTAAGTACTGATGGAAAGAATATAATTTTATCCCCGCAAAACACAACGACCCAAGAAAACGATATTCTTGAATCATTGGAAAGAATTAACAAAAAATACGGAAACGTGTTAAAAAAACTTGGTGAATAAATATGATCCATTTTTTAACATTATCCGAAGTTTTAACCATCTTGGAAGATCAAATAAGAAATTATGGTGGAATATACGGGGTTAGGGATATAAATTTATTAAGTTCCGCGATATATATGCCACAATCAGGATTCGGCGGGAAGTATTTCCATAACACCATTCCGGCAATGGCATCCGCTTATGCGTTCCATATTTGCCAAAACCATCCATTTATTGACGGAAATAAACGTGTAGCATTGGCAAGTTCATTAGTATTTTTGGATATTAATAGATATGGATTTAATTGCAAAGATGAAATAGTGTATGAGAAAATTATGGATATAGCAAAAGGAGAATTAAAGAAAGACGAATTGATAAAATTTTATGAAAAACATTCAAAGAAAAAATAGTTGTAAAAAGCGGCGCGGCGCATAACAGGTCTATATGCTTCGCCGCTAAAGCGGCTTGAGGATCCGTTTCGCTAGGTCGGCTGCGCCTCCCACGGCTCACTGTACCACATTCATTATTATGCGAAATTTGGGTTTTCCTTAAGAGGGTCGGTCTCGTCCACGTACTTCACTAGTTCCTCTACCAAAGTTGTGAATTCGTTGTTTTCCGCGGGCGTGAGTTCGTTTTGCGAATATAGAGACTGCTCGAAGAGAGCGCCGCATCGGATGACCATGTCCCTTCTTTCCTGTTCAGGAACGGCGAACGCCAGAAGCGTGCAGAATTCGCCTGGCGCAAAAGACGGCTTCCACGCAATCTCGAATGTTTCGCGTCCCCATATAATCAGGCGCGCAAAGAGATTGACGCTTTGTTGTATCTTTTTCTTTTGTGTGGACTTGTATGCCTCAAGTAGCTCGCTCGATACACGAAAAATGTCAACGGACTTCTCTTTCCGCGCAAGGCGGCGCGCGTCTCGGTACTTGAAGAAAGAAATGATTGACCTAATAATCCTCCGCCAATTCTTTAGATTCGCAAGCCATTCAGAAAATTCCTTCCAAATCCGCTTGAAATTTGCCCGTCCCTTCGCAAAGGAACCGAAGAAGTTGTCCTTAAATAAAGGCTTGAGCATGAAGAATAGAAATGCGAGAATGGCAAGCGTAACAAGCCCGCGTTGAACGTATTTCCAGCCTGCCCACGGTTGTGTCGCGCCGAAAGTATCGGCGAGTTGTTGTCCCAGCGGCGCGAGCGGTGGCGGCGACTGTGAAAATAGAATATGTTCCGCGTCAGGTGGAAGAGGTTTGTCAAAAAGGCTTGCAAGCCACGCGAAGAAGCGGACTATGAGGGACGGGGGCAGGAGACTCCGATTTGAAGCAAGAAGAAGCGCAATAACCACGCCCATACTCGCGAACAAAAATATGCCCAGAATCTGCCTTAATCGGAACGCCTTTAAGATGGAGAGTCCTTCCCCGGCGAAGGCGTATTCTTGTTTCATAAGCGCGAGAAAGCCGAGCATACATACACAGACGGCCGCGGTGAATATCAGGAACACGAGCAGGGGTAGTACTACGGACGTTTTGGAAAAGGCCGCCGCAAGCACGAACACGCCTATTACCGCGAAATGCGTGAGTATCGTTTTCTTCAACTGGTTGATTCTTTCGACGTTGATAAGCTCTGGATTTTCAATGACAGCGGTTCTGAGCGCCTCGCCGTTCAAGGACTCGGCGAATTTCTCAAACTGCCTCTGTCCACGGAATATCTGTTTGAAGACAAGCGTCATTGCCCATGTGTAGAGGCTTGCCAGAGCCGCGCCCATGTTGGCGAGGCCGGGAACGAAGCCGCGGCCTACCGGGGACAGACCTGCGCAAAGAGATATGACTCCATATGCGAATATAGTAACCACGACGCCGCCGCGGATATGCGCGACAGTGTGGTTCACGAGCCTGTCGCGAAGCATATCATAATAAACGGATGCGGCTAATGTTGACGCAAGACCGACTATCATCACGCGGAACACAGGGAGCCGTATTGGGACAAGTACCGCGCCCAAAAAAGTAACCGCGCCTAAAAAAAACATCGGTACAGCCGTCGCGAAAACCCCGTATATTGGTCCGCCTGAAAGAAATTCGGTTTTTTCAGCTTCCTTCATTTTTCGTTGATTCTCCCTGTTCGTGGATATTTTCAGAAGCTCTCTGGCGTACCGCCTTAACGAGCGCCGTCATTTCTTCTTTGTCTTTCAATCCTTCTGTTTCCGCATCGCTTGAGACGTCCAGACAAAAGGACGCTTGGGCGATCGCGATATTTTCGAGGCAGACGCCTCTCGATTCCTGCGCCGCTGTCAAATAAGACGTAATCGGCCGTGGACCGAATGGGTAGGGACGCGCGATCGTTCACGCGAAAGGTTTTGACGACCAACGCTCCACAGGATTCCTTGATCCGCCCGATGAATTCATCGTCTCTCGTCTTGTCCATCCATAGTCTTCCACCTGACTGCGGTAATTTTCTTCACGCCGGCGAACGCGAGCGCCTTGTATGCGCCGCGCAAGACATCCTTCAATACGACAGAGTCCAGTTCAGAGTCCGTAACGACGACAGCGCTATCGTAGGGGGCGAGATTGTAGACAAAGGACTCTCGCGCGCGGTCATGAACGCTCCGTAGGCGGTAAGCAGAGGAAATCGGGTATCCGGGAAGAGAACACGGCGCAATAGGAGAGAGCGTCGTCGAATGTGTGTAAACGACAATATCGGGATATTTTTGTTCGAGAAATCGCGCAACGTAGAGCGCAGGAAACATGAACTCCTCCGTGCCTAGCACAAGGATTCGGCTTGCGCTGTATTCCAACGCAAGCGCAGAGGATAATTCCTCTGCAAATCTAGCGCATGCGGCTCCATAGCGTCCCTTTGCAAGTCCATTTCGGGGATCCACTTTGCCGCCAATCTCGATAAAAGCCGCGGATTCCGCAGAAGGTTCTGGTAAATCATCTGCCTCATAAAGAAGAGACAAATCTGGTTCCATAGCGGACGCAACGGAGTCAAATCGGTTGTTCTCTGCTTTGGCAAGGTGAATCTCTTGAATCCCGGCTGCATGGAGCAGTTGAGAGTCTTGCGCGTCCAACTCATTGACTAGAGCCGCCGCCGCAAAACGGGGCGGGTCCCGCCTTGGAGTTTGTAACGCCGCGCCTCTTTCTCGGATCACGGAGGCAAGAGTTCTGATAGTTTTTCCAGTTGAGATTTCGTCTTCAACAAACACTATCCTGTCTACATCGCGGACAAGCCTCTCCCAGTTTCGAGAGCGCAGTCTTTGTTCGGGCCATCTGCTATGTGTTTCACAAAAGGTGAAATCATCGACAGAGTCCTCCTTTGAGCGCTCTCGCGTAGTATGAATGTAGGCGCAGTTGCAAACATCAGCCACAACCGCGCCGATAGCCGTTGCAGTTTCCGCAAAACCCACGCACAAGAGCCTCTCTCCCTGAAACGCTTCCCTCACAGAACACCCCAGCCGCCTCATCATTGCAAACGCGCCCTCCGGACGTACGGGTAGATGCTTCCCTTGGAACGGATTGACGACAACGAATTTTCTACTCCCTTCATAATTCCTACGGGCAAGCAGGAGCAGGTCCTCTGCTTTGTAATTCATCTTAATTTCTCCTTTAATCTGTTCGAGATTTCTAATTTTCCTTGCGTCGGTCATACAACAAGAAGTAATATATATCAAGATTTTACGATGTGCAATAGGCTCCGACTGCCCTTACGCTTGCAAAGAACGTGTAGATAAGACGAAACCCAAAGCCTATACTATAACCATAACGTACAACGCTAACAGAGGGACGGTTCCCAGTCCTCAAACGATAGACAACGAAGTAAACGGCTCCGCGGACGGGGAAGTAAAAGAACGCTTCGCAACTTTTAATAAATGCGGACTATTACAAACCATAAGGCGGTAAGCCGCCCTACTCGCCCGTCCCTCTGAAGAAGTAAATCACCGTGGGCGAGGCGTCTCTGTGAGAGACGCTAACCTCCTCTATGTTGGAGCCGGGAACGTATTCTATACGGAAGCCTTGGTTTTCCAGTTTGTAGAGGAAGTTTACTGGGGTTTTCGATCCGTTGAACGAGAGGGAGAAAGCGCCGTCATATTGGTTTTTCAGAGAGTCAGACAGGAAAAGTCCCATGATTGTCCTGCCCGTTCCCGCGACCGAAGACGGGATTACCGTGGGCGTGAGCATATCAAAGCCGATCCATGTGAAGGAGCCGTTGGGGTTAAAAGTCAAGGTTCCATAATTAGCGCTATTGAAGACGGGACCGCTGTTGTAAATTCTGCGGAAAAGGCTTGAACGCCTCGCGTTCTCTTTCAAGATGATGTCGTCAACATCAGAGGCGAGATTCACGAAAAGCCATGTTCTGATAGCGCTTCCGCTTTCAGAATACTGCACAGCGAGCGCGGCAGGGCGTAGTTCCATCTGGAGATTCGCTCCTTCAAAGGTCCAGGTACGGGAGCCTATCTTCTTGATACCAGTATACTTGAAAGTCTTGTCTATAACGACGTCGTTTTCTATATCCTTGAGAAACACGCGGGCTGTACCAGAATCCTCTCCTGGGTAGAAGCCCCAGTGTTGAGACAGCATATCCATGTCTATTTTTTCGGAATCGACCATTTGTTTATAAGATTCCGGCGACCATTTTCTTGAAAGGACCGTCTCCAGGTCCGCGTCTTCCTCTTCTTCTTCCTCGGCTTGGACGATTTCCAAAAATCCGCCCCTGTAGTCAAAAAGCTTGAGTCGGTAAGAAAAGCAGTAGCCGAATGTGCCATTTTCCGTAAGTACCTGGTACCAATTGCCTGGCAGAGGATCGCCCGTGCCGCTTATGGCGGATATTCCTTCAACCTGCGTCATAATCTTAACGACTTCGCCTTTCTTGAGGCGGTAGACCCTGCGGGCGTTATTGTCCGCGTCGTCCCGTACAGGAAGTCCGTCTTGTAGGGTCTCAGCGTACGCCGTCGCGAAGGGCGCGAACTCTTCCGCCCTTTTCTCCGCCTCTCTTTTCGATCCAAATAGTTCCAGACGGACAAAGGGTATCTCGAATTTATCAACGTCTCCTTCGTTTTTCAGGTATTCATTCGGAACGCCGGCTATCCAGACCTTGTTGATGTTGGATTTAACGAAAACAGGCAGAACGGTTCCCGCCGGAACCGCCGGGACTTCGTTTGACCACAACAGTACGCCCCATCCCAGACGCTTCACGCACGACGCGCATAGTGTTGCCGCTATTGACAAAACAAGAAAAAATTTGAGGAAAGATCGCATAGTAAAAAGCATATCAAAAATATTCCGAAAAGACAAGTTTAAAATCGACTCATTGACTTTATTTATAATAGTTATATAATAATATTTACGATGATATATAAAAACGATCATTCAAGAAAATTAGGCTTATTGAATAAAGCGAAGCATATTATGCAACGCTCCTCTTTTTCCCCGTCTCACTTCAAAGATTTGGTTGGATTTATCGTTGACTCCACGAATGTGGCATTCTGGGACCTGAATCTTTGGAATGGAGATATCATTTACAGCCCATTATATGAGCGAATGCTCGGTTATGAAGAAGGCGAGTTGAAAGGGACTTTTACGGCGTGGCGGAATATCGTGGAGCCTGACGATTTTGAGAAAGTTCAACAAGTATTGGATGATTGTATTGCCGATAAACCAGGACCCTTCGAGGTACAATTCCGCATCCTCCGTAAAGACGGTAGTCTCATTTGGGCGCAAAGCAAAGTCGCCATCATAGAACGAGACGATAAGGGAACGCCTAATCGTCTTCTTGGTATATTTCAAGATATTAGCGACATCAAACGGAAGGAAGAAGAGCAGATTGAAACAAACCGACAGCTCGATCTTGTAGCGCGCCTGGCGGGACTCGTCTCGTGGGAATACAATGCAAGAACAGGCGCTATCTCCTATGGCAAAGGAATCCTAAATATACTGAACTACAACGCGGACGAAATACCCCTTACCATCATGGCTTTGATTAAGAGCCTCCACCCGGACGATCGCGCCAGGGTGAACAATACTATTGGGCGTCTCTCAAGCGGTGAAATAGATATGTTTACCGAAGAAGTGCGAATACTCACGAATAAGGACGTTTATCTATGGACCGCTATCAGTGGACAAATAATAGAATGGGGCATCGGGGGGAAAGCAGTTAGGGTACGAGGAAGCCTCCTCAACATCGACAACCGCAAGAAAACAGAGGAACAGCTCCAGATAGCGCTCGCCAACAACGAATCGTACAACGAACGCCTCAAAGCCGAAGTACAGGAAGCGGTCAAAAATTTAAAACAAACGCAGGAATTCAATAGAATCATACTGGAGTCAAACCCCAATATAATCCTAATGTTTGACGATACGTTTCAGCTTGTGGATTGTAATCGGACGGCGATGCAATATCTTGGGTTAACTTCAAAAGAAGATATGATAGAGGAGCTGACTTCCAAGATTAGCCAATGGATACCGGAACGCCAGCCGGACGGCCGCATCTCCATATCGCTTACGGACCGTCTCATCGACACGGTGTATCACGATTCCGTAGATTTTGAGACGGAACTGATAATAGAAGGTAAGCCCATCGACCTGCATCTTGTTTTCAAAAAGATAAAATTCAAAGACTCGTGGGTTATAGTCGTTTATGGCATCGACCTCAGAGCTATCAAAGAGGCGAAAAACGAACTGATTTACCAAGACCGGATACTGATTGCTACTAATAAGAGCGCTTTGCGTCTTCAATTGGTGGACACGAACGATCACGATCAGGCGGTGTGGGAATTCCTCCGCGACATAGGCGAGAGCGTCAATGTCGGGCGCGTCGGCGTCTGGCAGAATTACGAATCTGATGGAAAGCCGTTCAGCAGACTGATATACGAGTGGTTTGAAGAAACAGCGTCTTTGTCGCCGTTAGAAAGGCGGACGCTAGACTACACAACCGAAGTCCCGCAATGGCTCGAACTGGCGAAAAAAAACAAAAACCTCAATACGCTTGTCAAGGATATACATAATGTAGAAGCCGACTACCTCAAGAAACACGGCGCCATTTCCGTGCTTTGCATACCGATATACTTCAAGGGCGACTTCTGGGGCTTCATCATGTTCGAGGATTATAAGAAAGAGAGAATTTTCACTCATCTGGAAGAAAACGTCCTCCATTCCGCGTCCATCATACTTGTTTCCGCTATTCAGAGAAATGAAGTTACCATCAACCTCATCAAGAGCCGAGAGGAAGCCATAGCCGTCGGCAAGGCGAAAAGCGACTTTCTCTCCCGTATGAGCCACGAAATCCGCACGCCCATGAACGCTATCATTGGTATGGCGACCATCGCTCAGAAATCCAGCGAAACCGACCGTATACGTTACTGTCTCGACCGTATTAACAGCGCGTCAAAACAGCTTCTGGGGCTCATAAACGACATTCTTGATATATCAAAGATAGAGGCGAACAAGCTTGAAATCATAAACAAACCCTTTGACTTTGAAAAGATGGTACAGGATACGCTGAACGTTATCCAGGTCAAGGCGGAAGAGAAGAAACAGCAAGTTATCGTGGATTTTAACAAGCGTTTCGACCGCATGGTTATAGGCGATGAACTTCGGTTTTCCCAAGTTCTTCTCAACCTCTTATCAAACGCCGTAAAATTCACCCCGGAGAACGGAACTATTACCGTGAAGATTCACTGGGAGGAACGCTCGCAAGATTCCGCGGACGCCGGCCGTGTGAATCTCCACGTGGAGGTTATCGATACCGGCATAGGCGTTTCGATGGAACAGCAGATGCGGCTGTTCAAATCCTTCGAGCAGGGCGACGGTTCCATCACGCGGCGTTTCGGCGGCACCGGACTAGGACTCGCCCTGTGCAAGCGCATCCTCAACCTCATGGGCGGCGATATATGGATAAAGAGCGAAATCGGCAAAGGCGCCAGCTTCATATTTGAGGTTCACACCGCCTTCGGGAACGAGCTTGAACAAGAAACCGTAGAATACGTCGGCGCGAACGAAAGAATTCTGATCATTGACGACAGCCGAGACGTGCTTGAATACTTTACTCACATACTCGCCAGTTTTTCAATGAATTGCGAAGTTGTGTCTTCAGGAAAGGATGGGCTTGTCCTGCTCGAAGGCGGCATAAAGGATAATAACCCTTTTAATGTAGTTTTGATTGATTGGAAACTGCCCGGAGAAGATTGCGCCTCTATCATAAGAAGGATAAGGGAAATTGCCGGCGACGTCTCCGTTGTGATTATGTCGGTCGCGGACTGGATAGACATTAAACCGCACGTTAAATCCCTCGACATAAGACAATTCCTGCCCAAACCCGTTATGCCGTCCACGCTTTACAATGCCGTCATCAATCTGGGCGGCAAGAGACATCTTAAAAATATCGTGGAACAGAAGCGCGACGAGGCTGAAGGCGCCAATTTAGTTGGCGCTCTCGAGGGAAAACGTCTGCTTGTCGCGGAAGACATTGAAATCAATCAGGAAATTCTGTCCGCGCTTCTTGAGGACACCAAGGTTGATATCGATTTTGCTATAAACGGCGTTGTAGTTGTTGATATGTTTAAAAAACAAAGCGAAAGATACGACTTGATACTTATGGACATCCAGATGCCCGACCTTGACGGGTTTAACGCCACGCGGCAGATACGGGCTTTAGGTACGGACAAAGCCGCGGCCATTCCCATCATCGCCATGACCGCCAACGCGTTCAGCGAAGACGTGGAGGCGTGCATAGACGCGGGCATGAACGGACATCTCGCCAAGCCCATTGAAGTGAACGAAATGATGAAAGCTTTGGCAAAATATTTGACCTGAATCGAGACTGTCGCTACACGAAAAATCGTTGAGCGACGGTTTAGTTTGTTACCATTACGCTTTCTGCAACGCATCCTAAACATTAAAATTATGATATTTATGCAAATCAGTATAGACGAAAGTCGGTGAATTTCGTATAATAAAAGATTATGATATTTCCATTAAAAGAACTCATTGAATATAAAGACAATATGTATGAAATCACCGCCGCGGCGTCGCGGCGCTCGTACCAGCTCTCCATGCTCAAAGACGAAGCCATTGAACAGTATGAGGGCAAGGTCATTTCCCTTGCCGCAAAACAGCTTTTCACGGCGCAAATCGGCTTTTCACTAGACGCGTCTGCCAGTTCTGCAAAATAAGCCTCTTCCTGTTTTGGTCCTCTTTGGACCAACCGCATCAGGCAAGACCGATGCGCTTGGGCGGATTTTTACGTCGTTTCAAGTGGAAGTGGTATCAGCGGATTCTATGCAGGTCTACAGAGGCATGGACATAGGCACTGCAAAACCGTCTCCGCAATTACAGGCGTTGATTCCTCATCACCTCATAGATATTCTGGAACCTGACAAGGAGTTTAACGCGGGCGATTTCGTTCATCTCGCGGATGCGGCGGTGAGAGATATTGCATCCCGTGGGAAATTGCCTGTGGTTTCAGGCGGAACTGGCTTTTACCTAAAGAATTTCACGCAGGGTTTGCCGACGACTCCGCCTTCAGATGCGGACGTTCGCGCTCAATTAAAGGCGGAGCTTCAAAGAGGCGGCATTGAGCCGCTTATCCGCGAGCTGGCTGACCGCGACGCGGTTAGCGCGGAACGCATCCACCTCAACGATTCCTACCGACTTATCCGCGCCTTGGAGGTCTTACGGCTGACTGGCAAGCCCTTGAGTTCGTTTGCAATATCGGAAAAGACCCGCAAGGGCTTTGACTTTCTGCTTATTGAACTGGAACGGCCGCGCGATGAACTCTATAAGCGTATTGACGCGCGGTGCGCGCAGATGTTCAAAGACGGGCTTGCCGAAGAGGTTCATGGTTTATTTAAGAAGTATGGACCGGACGCGCCGGGTATGAAAGCCATTGGATACCGAGAATTTCTCCAAAACGGCCAGTTCCGCACAGACTTTGGGGAAATCCAGGCGCTTGTAGCTCGGAACAGCCGCCGTTACGCCAAACGACAGATAACCTTCTTCGCAACCCTTCCGGGTGTAACGCGGTTCAACGCCGACGATGCGGAGGGAATAAACCGCGCCTTGATTCAGAAACAGCGCAAAGAAGAATGGTTTCCCGAAGTCCGGGATTGACTAACGCCTGTTTAATACTTCTCAATAAACGGGGTTAGTAAACGTGTCTGTCTCCGTCAAGACGAGGACAGCGGCGACCCTTTTCGGATAACGTCCGTTGTGAAGTATTTAAACATTCAAGTTACGCAAGAACATAATTTTCCTGTCAAGCCTGCGTAACATCTGGGGCGATTATATGCCCCTCGCTAAAGACGAGAGGACTTTTCAGCATCCACTATAAACGCCCCGCAGACGCGAAGACTTAAATTGCGCCATCTGTTCTTCCGCCAACGGCGGACAATCTGAAAAGTCTGTATTCTTAGCATCCGCTC
>JAIRKH010000056.1 GCA_031260245.1 Treponema sp.
AGAGCGAAGCGGAGTATATAAAGGCGGAGGCGGACACATCGAGGCGTATGTCGGCGCAGCTCTCCGACATGAGCGAGATGATACAGGGGCGGGTGAGGGAGGTGGTGAAGAGTACGGAGCTGGTCTTTGCCGCGTCCCAGCAGGCTCACCAGTCAGTGGAAGAAAATGGGAAGGGCCTTGACGCCTTAGACGGCGCGATTCAGCGCTTCACCGTGAGGCCTCCCCAAGAACGTTTAGCGCCGGGGGTCTGACCCCGGACCGTCTTTTTTGGGTGAAGGAGATGTATATGATGGAGCATAGAAAACCATCGACAGCGGCAAAACCGCCGCGCAAAAGGAATATTTGTGAAACCCTTAACATTCATCCGCGTAAAACGCAAGCTAATTCGGACGTTTTTTCGTGAGCAATGGTCGCTCTTACTTTTTTCTGGCGGCAAGGAAAATTTTTTAGGAACTGTGAAAGAGAACGGTCGGCTCTTAAAAAAAATCACCCCACCGCGGGATTTTCAGTGGGCTGACCCGTTCATAGTAGAATGGAACGGCAAAACATATATCTTTGTTGAACAACAATACAAACACGAAAACGGGACCCTGGGATATATCGAGCTGTTTGCAGACTACTCAACTCAACTCAACTCAACTCAACGTTTGTCCCGATTTTGGAAAAGCCCTATCATCTTTCGTTTCCGAATATTTTTCGCCATGAAAACGACTGGTATATGATTCCCGAATCCCACGAGAACAAGACTATAGACCTGTATAAGGCAGGAGATTTTCCCAATACGTGGAAGTTCGAGACTACGCTTATACGGGACGTTGACGCGGTCGACTCGGTTGTGTTTTTCCACGATGCAAAGTGGTGGCTTTTCACTAGTATTAAGGGAAAAAAGATGAAAGTAGAAACGTCTCATAATGACAATCTCTATCTTTTCTACGCGGACGCCTTCCCGACCGACAAATGGACGCCCCACCCGCAGAACCCAATCTGCGCAGGCGTAACCAACAGCCGCATGGCCGGCGCGGTCTTTTGCGATGATTCGGAAAAGATTTACCGCCCCGCGCAAAATTGCCTGAAAGACTATGGCAAAGAGACAAATATCAACAAAATTCTCGAATTGACGAAAACCTCGTATAAAGAGAGAATCGCCGCGACCGTTTCGCCCGAGAAAGAAATGGCTGCGGTCTGCACTCATACCTTGAATTTCAGCGAAAACTACACTGTCAGGGACGTCAAAACGCGGGTATGGAGAGGTAAAGACCGTTAGGTGACCTCATAGAAGGAAACTTATGACCATACTTGGCGTTTTTTTAATCAACGAAATCCGTACTGGCGGGGACCGTCGTTACCTAGAACTACTGGAACTGCTGGCTGAACGCGGTAACCGCGTTTTCGTCGTCATGAATACGTTTTTAAATTATACGCCGAAACATTTGACGCAAATCGGGCTATCCGTGAAGTACATCCGTCATAAATTCCCGCCCGCGTCTTTCTTGTTCCGCGAAAACATAAAAAAGAACCTGCCTTTCATAAAAAGCAAGGCGCCGCAGATTGATTTTATCCACATTCACGGGGATATTTACCTCAAATCCGCGATTTTTCTGAAAAAAGTTCTGCAAGTCCCGTTGTTTTACGCCTCACGGTGCAACGATGTGGATAGGGCGCGGATTCTGCGGGGAAAAGGCGGTTTACCGCCCAAAGAATACTTGTTCTCGTTTATATACGAACAGGTAAACCTGTCGCGGGAACGACAAATCGCCCGTTTTGCGGACTTGACGACGTTTCAAAACGCCGTTGACCGCGACGTTTTCGTCAAGAGGACGAAGTACCTCATAGAAAAGACTGTTCTCATACCGGGCAATATCGGTTTGCCGCGGTGCAAGCCTGAATGGGAGAACAAGAACGACTCGAAAAGCGTTCAAACCATTGTCTACATCGGTTCGCTCTCGCCTTCAAAAGGACTGCTTGACCTACTAAAAGCCCTTGCGGAACTAAAAAAACGAGGGTTCGGCGGTCTCCGCTGTTGCGCGCTTGGCAGAGCGGAAGACGCGGGGCAAACAAAGCGGCTCATTGAAACTCTGGGTATTCGAGAGATGGTTGCCATTGAAGGCTTTCAATATCCGTTTCCCTCCCTTGCGCGATGCGATATGATGGTGTACCCTACTCTCTACGACGCTTATCCTGATACGGCGCTCGAAGCTCTGCATACGGGCTGTCCAGTGATTGCGTCTCGCGTAGGCGGTTTGACGGATTTGTTAAAGTACCCGGAACTGCTTTTTGAAATGGGCGATATTATGGAGATTGCGGACCGAATCGAGCGATGCGTCAAGGAGCCGTCGTTTTACCAGCATATCCGCCGATTATGCGCGGAACGGGCAAAAGCTCATCATTTTGACTGGGCGGCGCGGTTTGAAGAAGCGATGAAAAAGAGGAGATAACTATGAATATATCGGTAGTTGGCACGGGCTATGTCGGTTCTGTATCCGGCGCGTGTCTCGCGGACTTTGGCAACAACGTGGTCTGCGTTGATAAGGACGCTTCGAAAATCGAGGCGCTAAAAAGCGGCGCCGTCCCCATATTCGAGCCGGGTTTGGACGAAGTGGTGGGCAGAAACGTCCGCGGCGGCCGACTGCGGTTTTCTACAGATTTGGCGGAATCGGTACGAAACAGCGATGCGGTCTTTATCGCTGTCGGGACGCCGCCTGCGGAAGACGGGGCCGCGGACTTGCGGTATGTGGAGACGGTCGCCCGTGAAATTGGGCGTAATATCGAGCGTTACACCGTGGTTGTGGATAAGAGCACGGTTCCCATTGGTACCGGGCGCAAGGTCGCCGGATGGATACTGGAAGAATTGACGCTACGCGGCGGGAACGCGGCAGAAACCTCCTTTGACGTGGTTTCCAATCCAGAATTCCTGCGCGAAGGAACAGCCGTCTATGACTTTACCCACCCTGACCGCGTGGTCATCGGCGCGGGCAGTGAAAAAGCCCGCGAAATCATGAAAGAAATCTACCGCCCTCTCTACTTGAATGAAACGCCTTATATTGAAACCGACTTGGAATCCGCGGAAATGATAAAATACGCTTCAAACGCGTTTCTTGCAATGAAAATTACCTTCATCAACGAAGTGGCGAATCTGTGCGAAAAATGCGGCGCGAATGTGAGAGATGTGGCGAAGGCGGTTGGCAGGGACGGGCGCATCGGCGGTAAGTTCCTGCACCCAGGTCCTGGCTACGGCGGCTCTTGCTTTCCAAAAGATACCGCGGCCATGGCGCAAATCGCTCGCGCTTATGGGGAAACCCTGTCCCTCGTTGAAGCCACTATTGCGGCGAATGAACGCCAGAAGATGCGTATGGTTGATAAGATTGTAGCGGAACTAGGAGGCGAGGGAAACGTTGCGGGCAGGACTATCGCCGTTCTGGGGCTTGCGTTTAAGCAGAATACAGACGATATGCGGGAATCTCCATCTATCGCCGTTTGCGAAGGGCTTGCGGCGAAAGGCGTACGTCTGCGCGTCTTTGACCCAGAGGCTCTGCGAGAGGCGGAATGGCGGCTTGCTTCCATAAGGGACAGCGTCGTCTTTTGCGCGGACGAATACATGGCCGCTGTAGGCGCGGACGCGATGGCGATTGTTACGCCGTGGAACCAGTTCCGTAACCTTGATTTGGCGCGGCTAAAGGCGGTTATGCGCGGGTCTGGGTCCGCGGATTCGTCCGCCATAGAAGAGAAGCGCCGCTTTTTCGACCTCCGTAACATTTACAAGAGGGCGGACGTCGAGCGCGCGGGATTCGCATATTTCGGGGTGGGGACATAAGCCGTTCATTAAACGCAGATAGCTCCGATTTTTATTTAAATTCCCCGACCGCCCTGATTTCATCGCAATATTCGCATCGGTATGTCCGCTGTTCCGCGTTTTCAAGGTGGAAGATATGAGGGATATAGGCTTCCGTTGACGTTATGCAACGCGGGTTCTTACAACACAGCACGTTTTCTACCCGTTCAGGCAGAGAAAGCCGTATTTTTTCGCGGATAAGCTCGTTTTCAATGATGTTTACCGTTATGTTCGGGTCAATCAGTCCCAGAACGTCGAAGTTAATGGCGATGGCGTTGTCAATCTTGATGATGTCCTTTCTGCCCATTTGCGAAGAAGTCGCGTTGATGAGAAACGCCACTCTATCCAATGTCTTGTCAAGTCCTAGCCAGTTAAAAACCCTTATGCCTTGTCCGGCTTTTATGTGGTCTATGACGACGCCGTTTTTGATTTTCGGTATGCTTAACACTTTGCCTCCTTATCTAACAACGCCCGTTATGAAGTATTGAAACAGTCTCCGCCTGTTCCTTACGCTCCCGTACTGTTTGCAGACAGGTTTGCAGACCTTTACGGTCCCCATTTTCAATCAAAGACTTGAGCTTGTCGAGGCTTGCAGAAAACTGGACTATGCGGGTGAGAAGAGACTGGCTATTTTCCAGAAAAAGCTCGGTCCACTGCGCCGCATTGAACAAGGCGATACGGGTGAGGTCTTCAAAACTACCGCCTCCGAACCGAATGATATTGCTATCCTGCTCGCAGTCAATAAGCGCGGCCGCTATCACATGACAGAGCTGACTCGTGAACGCGATAGCGTAGTCGTGTTCCGCAGGCGTAGTTTCCGTGATACGGGAAAAACCCATCTTATAGACGATTTCCCGAATAAGCGCCAGATTTTCCGGCTTGTTCCGCTTAAGCGGCGTCAGAATATAGTTTTTCCCTGTAAAATCGCACTTTTTCGCCTCGGAATACCCGCCATTCTCGCTCCCCGCCATCGGATGCCCCGGCACATAGTCCACATCAGCCCGCAAATTCGCCTCTATGAAAGATGCGACGCCTGTTTTTACACCCGCAACGTCCGTAATCAAGGATGAAGGCGCGAAAGCTCTCATATTTTCCACTATAAACCGCGGAATGACAGACGGGTTGAGGCAGAGGAATACTAGTCCGCATTGGGGAAGCATAGCTTTCGCGTCGACAAAACCTTCGTCAATCACTGCGTCCGCTTTCGCGGACGCGAGCGTGTTTTCGTCAATATCGCAAGCAAGTACGTGGACGCCTGTAAAAGCGCGGCGCAGAGCCATTGCTACAGCGCCGCCCATAAGCCCAAGCCCTGCTATGCCTATTGTCTTGATAGCCATTGTTCTCCTTTACCGCCAGACGTCCGCGTACTTGCTGAGGGGACCCAGTTTCCCGCGTTCGTTGCTGACTTTTTAGGCATAAAAGCCTCCTTGATAATAAAAATTTGCGCGCTCATACGAGTCGCTAATAGTTTTATACAAGTAGTTCATACGCACGTTTGAACCGTTCGGTTACTCACAAAAAACCTACTTCCCACACGCAAAACTTTTCCCTTCTAGCTCGACATATTTTTTCAGAGTTTGCATTAAACCCGCGAAAGCGGAGGGAGTAAGGGATTGCTCTCCGTCGCTCAAGGCTTTTTCTGGGTTGTTGTGAACCTCCACGATGAGTCCGTCCGCGCCCGCGGCCACGGCCGCCTTTGAAAGGCTTTCCACCATCCAAGAAAGTCCCGCCGCATGGCTTGGGTCTACGACGACCGGCAGGTGGGACTGCCGCTGTAAGGCCGAAATCGCGCTTATGTCCAACGTGTTACGGGTGTAGGTTTCAAAGGTACGGATGCCGCGCTCGCACAGGATGACGTCTTCGTTGCCGCCCGCCATGACGTATTCGGCGGACATGAGTAGCTCGCTGACGGTCGCCGAAAGTCCCCGCTTCAGCAGAATCGGCTTTCCGCATCGTCCAAGCTCCTTCAAAAGGGTGAAATTTTGCATATTACGCGCGCCGACTTGGATAACGTCGACGTCGCCGAACAGGTACAGCTGGCTCAGGTCCATAATTTCGGTAACAATGGGTAGTCCTGTCTGTTTTTTCGCCTCCAAGAGCAACTCCAAGCCGTTTGCCCCAAGCCCCTGAAAGCTGTAAGGGCTGGTACGAGGCTTGAACGCGCCGCCGCGAAGGAAACCTGCGCCTGATTTTTTCACGGATTCGGCTATGTCTAATATCTGTTCATGGCTCTCGACCGAACATGGTCCCGCAATGACGGAAAAATGGCCGGCTCCTACACGACGCTCTCCGTACGTGGACGCGGACACACGAACGCACGTGTCGTCAGGGTGGAACTTGCGGTTCGCCCGCTTGTAAGGCTCCTGCACTCTGACGACCTTTTCAACTAAATGGTTGGCGACGAGCGCCTCCGCATCAATTCCCGCGGCGTCGCCCACGAGTCCCAGCACGGTTTGGGTCGCGCCTTCCGAAAAATGTACCTGCACGCCCTTTTCTTCAAAGGTCTTCGCAAACTGCCTGACCTCTTCCGCAGGACTGCCCTGCTTGATAACAATTATCACTCTTTTACCTCGTTCACAAAAATATTATGTAGCGACGCCAGACGCCCGCGGTGTCAGACACCCGCGCCATGCCCGCCCCCGCTCTTCGGCGCTCTTCGGTGTCAGGCACCGACAAGAAATCAGTGTAATCTGTGGACAACCGCAGGAACTAATTCCGAGCCAGCCGAAACCCAAGGGCATTGCCCCCACCCGACGGGGGTCCCGTCACCCCGATAGGCGGCACGGACGAGCCGCGCCGTCCTGTTCCACGCCCCGCCGCGTACCACGCGGGCGAAGCCGCCGTCCGCGTCCCGCCAGACACGCCTCCATGCCAACGGCGCCAGACACTTCGTCTTCACCGCTTGCGTCTGACTCCCGCTGTCCCTGCTGATGCTCCCCATACTGAACGTCCCAGCGGACACCGGAACAAACCCCGCAGGCGTTCCCTCTGTCGCTTCCTCCAGCTATCCGTACGTGTTCGCAGGCGTCGGAGAACTCCCGCGCCATGCTCGGTTTGTCGACGACAGGCGCCCATTCAGCGCCGCCGCGCGAAGCTCGACACAATCGACTCCCCGTCCGTCCCGTTCCCGCCCGTAAACGGAAACAACGCGAGGCTCTCCTTCTTCTCCCTGAAAAGGTACTATTTCTCATGTACGCACGCGGACATCGCGATAAGCGCCGCTAGTACGAATAGTAAGCGTTTTTTCATGCGTTTCTCCTTGTTTGAAATAGTTTTATAATTATAGTACATTTTCCCCTTCTGTCAAGTGATCCGGGAGGGGGAGAAAGCCGCGTAATGATTTGGCAGGATCAATTCGTGATATTTTAGCGATTCTTCCAATTTTTTCAAAAAAAACAAGAAATTCCCCTTGACTTTTTCTTTTATTTTTGTAAAGATATTATTTCTGAATAGAAACCGCTTCGTGGAACGAGGCGGAAGCCGTTTCTTGGTTGAAGCGGCTTATAAAGGCGATTTTCGCGTGAATCGAAAGGATGCGGGAAGTCCTTAATAAAGGAGTTTTTTTATTATATGCCGACAATCAATCAGTTAGTCCGATTTGGAAGACAGCGGATCTCCTCGAAGACGAAATCTCCGGCCTTACAGTTCTGTCCTCAGAAGCGGGGGGTTTGTACCCGCGTCATGGTAACGACGCCGAAGAAGCCGAATTCCGCCCAGCGGAAAGTGGCGCGTGTGCGTTTGTCCCATGGAACCGAAGTAACGGCTTACATTCCGGGCGAAGGACACAACTTACAGGAACACTCCGTCGTTTTGGTGCGCGGCGGGCGCGTGAAGGACCTGCCCGGCGTGCGGTATCATATCATCCGCGGAGCCAAAGACGCGCTCGGCGTCGACGGTCGTAAACGCGGACGCTCGAAGTACGGCGCGAAGAAACCTAAGGCGTAAGGAGAAGGTATGGGACGCAAGAAAAAGTCGATAGATAGAGGCGTTGCCCCTGACGCTAAGTACAACAGCGTGGTTGTTTCTAAATTCGTCAACCGTATGATGTGGGAAGGCAAACGGTCTGTGGGAACGAAGCTCATAAACAACGCTTTTGAAGAAATTCGTAAGAAAACTGGCGAAGAACCTCTTGACATTTTTTTAAAAGCGATAGATAATGTTAAACCTCGACTTGAGGTGAAATCGCGGCGCGTGGGCGGCGCGACTTATCAAGTGCCTGTGGAAATCCGCGAGTCGCGGCGCGAAGCGCTTGCGATGCGGTGGATAATTAAAGCCGCGCGTTCTCGGAACGGACGCGGCATGGGTGAGCGTCTGGCCGTAGAATTACTAGACGCCTTCAACAAGACAGGCGCGGCGATAAAAAAGTCGGAAGACACATTCAAAATGGCGGAGGCAAACAAGGCGTTCGCCCATTATAGATGGTAGGTTTATTCATAAATTCACGGCGTTTCGCGGTTCCCCCGCTAGATTCCGACGAATGCGCTGAAGAACGAAAGTCTGTTTTCATTCTTCAGCCGCCAAACCGATTATCGCGCTTTTGATGCGTTAAAAGCGGATTGAAACGATGAGATAGGTGGCGGAATATACTGATATTTCAGAAATATCAGTATCCCCTTGTTTTTGTCCCCCCTTGTCAAATCGTTTTAATAACATTATAGTAAATTCCGCCGTTATGAACGGCGAAAGTTTTTAGACGGCGTGGTAGAAGCATTGGTCCAGAATAACGGATGCTTCAGTTACGGACCCGTCGTGCAGTAATATATTTTTAGGAGGAAATACCGTGGCAAAAGACAAATTTAACCGCACGAAACCCCACATGAACGTGGGAACCATCGGGCATGTCGACCATGGCAAAACGACGCTTTCCGCCGCTATTACGATGTATTGCGGAAAGAAGTATGGCGATAAGGTGATGAAATTCGATGACATTGATAACGCTCCAGAGGAAAAAGAGCGCGGCATCACCATCAACACGAGGCACCTTGAATATCAATCGGATAAGAGGCACTACGCGCATATTGACTGTCCGGGTCACGCTGACTACATCAAGAACATGATTACAGGCGCGGCGCAGATGGACGGGGCGGTCCTCGTCGTGTCGGCGCCGGACTCCGTTATGCCCCAGACGCGCGAACATATCATCCTCGCTCGTCAGGTGGGCGTTCCGAGCATGATAGTATTCTTGAACAAGGTCGATCTTGTTGACGACCCGGAGCTGATTGAACTGGTGGAAGAGGAAATCAAGGACGTGCTCAAGGACAATGGTTTCCCCGGAGACGAAATTCCTATTATTAAAGGTTCCGCATTTAAAGCTATGACCCAGCTTTTGGAAAACAAAGAGACGGACGATACTCGGTGCGTAGAAGAATTACTTCAGGCGATGGACTCTTATTTCCCGGACCCGATACGCGACGAGGCGAAACCTTTCCTCATGCCGATTGAAGACGTGTTTACTATTTCCGGTCGCGGCACCGTCGTTACCGGCAAGGTAGAGCGCGGCATCATTAATCTCAACGGGGATGTTGAAATAGTCGGTATTAGACCCACTCAGAAAACGGTCGCTACCGGACTAGAGATGTTTAATAAGCTTCTCGAATCCGCCCAGGCGGGCGATAATATCGGCGTACTGCTTCGCGGCATCGACAAGAAGGCGGTGGAACGCGGGCAAGTGCTTGCGAAACCCGGCACCATAACCCCCCACCTCAAATTCAAAGGTCAAATCGTCTGTCTTTCCAAAGAAGAAGGCGGACGCCACAGTCCATTCTTAACCGGTTACAGACCTCAGTTCTACTTCCGTACAACCGACATCACTGGTACGGTAACGATACCGGGCGAATCCAAGCCCGGTGAGAAGATGGTTATGCCCGGCGACAACACGGAAATTATCGGCGAACTGATTCACCCTATAGCCATGGAGAAAGGTCTCCGTTTCGCCATTCGCGAGGGCGGCAAGACGGTCGCTTCCGGACAGGTTACGGAGATCATCGAATAGCGTCCAAGAGGTTTTACGAGGAATGATTAACCGCAGAATCGGGAAAAAGAATTTCTAAAAATTTTTGCGCCTTTCTCATTCTACGGTTAGTTTCAAAACAGAGTAAAACCTCCGACGAGGGAGGATAATGATGGCTAAAGAGCGAATTCGTGTAAAATTGCGCGGTTTTGATATAGAGTTGATTGACCAGAGCGCGAAGTCTATTGTGCAAGCTGTACAGAAGGCGGGCGCTAATGTGACAGGACCCATTCCGTTGCCGACTAGTATCAATAAGATAACAGTACTCCGCTCGCCTCATGTGAATAAAAAGTCGCGTGAGCAGTTTGAGATGAGGACGCATAAGCGTTTGATTGACATAATAAACCCTTCGGCGGAAGTAATGGATTCGCTTATGAAGCTTGAGCTTCCCGCAGGCGTTGACGTCGGCATCAAGCAGTAGCCGTGGAGGAAAATATGTTAGGGCTTATGGCGAAGAAAGTGGGAATGACGCAGGTCTTTGATGAGCAGGGTAACCTTATTCCGGTTACCGCGCTTCGGTTTGACCCGAATGTAGTCGTCGCCCAGAAGAATAAAGAAAAAGACGGGTATAACGCGGTTGTTCTTGGAGTGGACGACAAAAAAAAGAACCGTATAACGAAACCTTACGCAGGACAGTTTCCCGAAGGCGTCGCTCCGAAAAAACATCTGCGTGAAGTCCGCGACTTTGACGAGGAAGTGGAAGTGGGCGCATCGCTGGGTGTCGAGGTTTTCGAGGGATGTCGTTACGTTGACGTTACTGGCGTGTCTAAAGGCAAGGGCTTTCAAGGCGTTATGAAACGACACGGGTTTCAAGGCGGACGTTACTCGCACGGTTCCAAGTTTCACCGCGAACCCGGCTCAACCGGTCAATCAACTTATCCGAGCAAAACCTTCAAGAATGTGAAACTTCCCGGGCGCATGGGGCGCGAAAAGGTAACGGTTTTGAGTCAAAGAGTGGTAAAAATTGACGTTGAGAAACAGCTTATGCTCGTTCGCGGCGCGGTTCCGGGTGTAAATAAGAATATCGTGTTCGTCCGGGCCGCGGTCAAAAAATAATGGCGCCGTAAGGGTAAAAAAATGCAAAGAGCAGTATATTCTATTGAAGGTAAGGAGTTACGGAATGTGGAGCTTGACGATGGGGTTTTCGGACTTTTGGTGAACGAAAGCGTCGTCTGGTATGCCATAAATAACGAGCTTGCCAATAAGAGGTTAGGAACGGCTTGCACCAAGGGGCGGGGCGAAATTCACGGTTCCAACGCGAAGCCCTACAAGCAGAAAGGCGGCGGACGAGCGCGGCGCGGCGATAAGAAGTCTCCGCTCTTGCGAGGCGGCGGTACAGTTTTCGGCCCCAAACCGCGGGATTATTCGTATTCTATGCCGAAAAAGGCGAAAAGGCTGGCGTTGAAGAGCATCTTGAGCCTCAAAGCCCAGTCCGAAACCTTGAAAATAGTAGAAGATTTTTCCGTCGCGTCAGGTAAAACAAAAGATTTGGTCGAGATTCTGAAAAATTTCTCGCCTGAACAGCGGACGGTTATCATCCTGAAAGACGACGACCCGTTAATCAAACGGGCGGGTAGAAATATTCCGCGTTTGAGTTTCTTGTCGTATAACCGACTACAAGCCCACGACCTCTTCTACGCGAGACAGGTCGTCGCCCTTGAAGGCGCGGTTAAGAACCTCAACGCTTTTTACGGTCCGCAAGGAGAGGCGAAATGATATTGGAAAAAATTTTGATAGAACCTGTGCTTTCGGAAAAAGCCAACCTCCTTAGGGAAGAAGGCAAATATGTGTTCCGAGTCGACCCGGCCGCCACAAAGATGCAAATTAAGGAAGCGGTGCGCAGGTTGTTCAATGTGCATCCGGTTTCTTGTACCGTTATGAATGTGGCGGGCAAACCTAAACGTCAGCGTTTCCGAGCGGGCTACACCGCTTCATGGAAAAAAGCCATTGTGCGCCTCTCAAAGGACGAGAAAATCAGCCTTTTCGAGGGGGTTTAGAGGGTAGGATTCGAGAGAATTTTGTTACAGTCATTGTTTGTTTTTCCAAGTACGTTTAGTAACAAAAACCTGTTTCCTACTTCTAATCGAGGAAAAAATGGGAATAAAGACATATAAGCCGGTTACGCCGGGAATGAGACAGAGAATCAGTTTAGACTTTTCGGAAATCACTAAAAAAGAGCCGGAAAAGTCTCTGACGAAAGGACGGAAACAGAGAGCGGGACGAGACTCTAACGGGCGCATCAGCGTTCGTCATCAGGGTGGCGGACATAAGCGCCTTTATCGCGAAATTGACTTCAAACGTGATAAGATCGGTATACCCGGAAAAGTCGCGTCTATTGAATATGACCCGAACCGGAGCGCCAACATCGCTCTTATCCACTATGTTGACGGTGAAAAACGCTATATCATAGCGCCGAAGGGGCTGAGTGTGGGAACGACGGTACTCAGCGGCCCCGCCGCGCCCGTTGAACCGGGCAACGCTTTGCCGCTCGAAAACATACCGCTGGGTTTCGCGGTTCACAATATCGAGCTGACCTTAGGCAAAGGCGGACAGATGGCTCGCTCCGCAGGAACGAGCGCTCTGGTCGCCGCGAAGGAAAGCGACTATGTAACGTTGAAGTTGCCCTCCGGCGAAATGCGGATGGTGTTCAAAAAATGCCGCGCCAGTATCGGCGTGGTGGGAAACGAAGATCATATGAACACCCAGCGCGGCAAGGCGGGACGGACGCGATGGCTCGGCATTCGACCCTCTGTGCGCGGTATGGTGATGAATCCTGTTGACCACCCGCATGGAGGCGGCGAGGGTAAAAACAAAGGTATTCACCCTGTAACCCCGTGGGGACAGCCGTGCAAAGGTTTTAAAACGCGAAAAAAGCATAAACCTTCGGAACGGTTCATCGTGAGCCGTCCTAAAAAGAAATAGGCGCATAGAGGAGAAACAGCGTGGAAAACGCTTTGTGTGATATTCTGTTTATGCGCCGACAAGGAGAGAAAAGTGTCTAGGTCAATCAAGAAGGGACCTTTTATTGAGAAGAGTCTTTACAAAAAAGTGATGGATATGAACAAGTCGGGCGGGAGCCGGAAGATGGCGAAGACCTATTCTCGTTGCTCCACGATAATACCCGAAATGGTCGGCGGAACGATTTCCGTTCACAACGGCAAGACATGGATTCCCGTTTATATCACCGAGAATCTTGTGGGACACAAGCTCGGCGAGTTTGCGCCTACGCGAATTTTCCGCGGACACGCGGGTTCCGATAAGAAGGCGTCAAAGTAGAAAACGCGAACCGCGCGAATAGCTTCTGTAGAAACGAATAATTATCACTTCTACAGAAAAGGAAAGTGAATATGGGAAAGCAAAGCAAAAAAATTGAGAGAAGCGGATTTCGGGCGACGACTAAATTTTTAATTGGTTCGCCTTATAAGATTCGACCTGTTGCCGATGTAATACGACGCAAGCCTTACACTGACGCGGTGGCTATTCTGGAGAATATGCCGCACAAAGGAGCGAAGCTTTTGCGAAAGACCGTAAAGTCGGCCGCTTCAAACGCCCTCTCTCGAAGCAAGAAGCTTGAAGAAGATATGCTCTTCGTGCGCGAGGTGATGATTGACGATGGACCGCGTCTGAAACGGATGTGGTTCCGTGGTAAAGGCAGGGCGGATATGCTATTGAAACGAATGTGCCACATCACCGTTGTGGTTGACGAAATCAAATAGGAGTTTGACGATGGGACAGAAAGTTAATCCGATAGGATTGAGAATCGGTATCAACAGAACATGGGCGTCGCGCTGGTATGTTGATTCGCGGGAATACGCCGACACCCTGCACGAGGACATAAAGCTCCGCAAGCTGATACTGGAAATGCCCGAAACCAAGGGCGCGGATATCGCGGAACTGGAAATTATCAGGCACCCCCAGCGTATCACTGTGACGATTCACACGGCGCGGCCGGGCGTCGTCATAGGGGTCAAAGGCGCGACCATCGAGAAAATCAGCAACGACATCCAAAAGCAGATTTCTAAGAAGATTCAAATCAAAATCAAAGAAGTCCGCAACGCGGAGAATAACGCCCAGATAGTCGCGCAGAACATAGCCAGACAGCTCGCGGCGCGCGCTTCGTTCAGGCGAACTATGAAGAAAGCCATAAGCGACGCCATGAAAAAAGGCAACGCCCAAGGCGTCAAGGTGAGGTTGTCCGGGCGGCTTGGAGGGGCGGAAATGTCTCGTACCGAAGAGGCGAAAGAAGGTAGAATCCCTTTGCACACTTTGCGGGCGGACATTGACTATGGTTTTGTCGAGGCGCGCACCACATTCGGCTCTATTGGCGTAAAGGTGTGGATCTTCAATGGAATGAAATACGGCAAGGAACAGAAGGACGATGCGGGCGCTCTTGTCCGCAACAAACGCCGCGACCGTTTTCATAAAGAATAAAAGGGGGAAAAGTGTTAAGTCCGAAACGTGTAAAGCATAGAAAGGTTCAGCGCGGCAGGATAAAAGGCAACGCCACGAGAGGAAACACCGTGGCTTTCGGCGACTACGGGCTTGTAGCGATGGAGCCGATGTGGATAACGAATCGACAGATAGAAGCCGCGCGCGTCGCTATGAATAGGCGTATCAAGCGTGGCGGTAAGTTGTGGATTCGCATATTTCCGGACAAGCCTTACACCAAGAAGCCGGCGGAAACTCGTATGGGCAAAGGCAAGGGCGCGCCCGAATACTGGGTGGCGGTCGTGAAACCCGGTACCGTGATGTTTGAACTCGGCGGCGTCGACAAGACGCTCGCGGAACAGGCTATGACGTTGGCGGGGGCGAAGCTTCCCATTAAGACGAAATTTGCTGTCCGCGCCGATTACGAGCTGGGACTGTAGGAGGCAATGTGAAAAATTCATTCAAAAATTTGACGTTCCTTGAAATGAAAGCTAAACGAGACGAGCTTAATCGGAAATATATGGAACTTCGTTTCCAAAAGGTTATCGGACATATGGAGAATCCGCTTATCGTCCGAACTATACGTCGTCAGATAGCTCGACTCAACACATTAATTCATCAGCAGGAAACGACTTCGGCGAAAAAGAAGTAGGGAAAAGGGTTGTTACTAGCGGAACCGTTTGGAATAAACAGGTTTTGTTTTAACAAAAAATCCACTCTCAACTTCTTAACCTAAAGGAGGTTTGATATGGAAGAAATGAAAGAAGCGGAGTTAGCGGTAAAGGCGAAGAAAAGCGGCAAGAAGGAGTTTGTAGGAGTTGTGAAGAGCGATAAGATGATGAAGTCTATCGTGGTTGTTATTGAAACGACTGCTTTGCATCCTCTTTATAAAAAGTATGTGAAACGGATTAAAAAGGTGAAAGCTCACGATGAAAACAATGAAGCCAAGATAGGCGACAAGGTCCGGGTCATAGAGTGCCGCCCCATCAGCAAGGAAAAATGTTGGCGATTGGTGGAAATTATCGAAAGAGCCAAATAGGGCGATTTTGAATCAGTTTTAAAATCGCTATTTTAAGAGGTAGAAAAATGATTCAGGTAGAGACGTTCCTGAATGTGGCGGATAATTCAGGCGCGAAACGGGTGCAATGCATCAAGGTTCTGGGCGGTTCCAAGCGTAAATACGCCGGAATCGGCGATATTATTGTTGTTGCTGTGAAGGACGCGCTCCCGACTTCCGTTATAAAAAAGGGAACCGTGGAGCGGGCTGTTGTGGTTAGGGTTCACAAAGAGTACCGCAGACCGGATGGGACGTATATCCGTTTTGACGATAATGCGTGCGTCGTCATTGACGCGGCGCTAAATCCCAAGGGAAAACGCATTTTCGGACCCGTTGCCCGGGAGTTGAGGGAAAAAGATTTTATGAAAATCGTTTCTCTCGCGCCGGAAGTTTTGTAGGAGCAGGCTATGGCGGAAGTTGTTCGGCATAAATTCAAGTTGAAGAAAGAAGATACCGTTCAAGTGATGAAAGGCAAGGACAGGGGCAAGCGCGGCAAGATTTTAAGCATTTTGCGCGATAAAGATCGTGTTGTTGTCGAAGGTTTGAACATCGTCAAGAAGGCGAGGAAACGCCGCAATCAGCAGGACAGAGGCGGCATCATCGAAATAGAAGCGGCGATTCACAGCTCGAATGTGCAGATAGTCTGTAAGAAATGTGGACCGACCCGAATCGGGATTAAGATTGACGGGGATAAGAAAACCCGTATTTGTAAGAAATGCGGCGAGGCGTTGTGATGAGTGAAACGAAACAAAAGGTTGAAAAAGAACCCAAGTATGAACCGCGGTTAAAGAAAATTTACCGTGAGAAGGTAGCTCCCGAATTATTCAGGGAATTTGGTTACAAGACGCCTATGCAGATTCCTCGTTTAGAGAAGATTGTGGTGAGTATGGGGGTAGGCGAAGCGCTCGGCAACAAGAAACTGCTCGACGCGGCGGTAGACGACATAACCGCCATCACAGGGCAGAAGGCGGTCAAAACCAAAGCCCGTAAGAGTATCGCTAACTTCAAGGTACGCGCGGGGCAGGAAATCGGCGTGATGGTAACGTTACGCGGCGCTATGATGTTCGAGTTTCTGGACCGACTGGTGAATGTCGCGCTCCCCCGCGTCAAGGACTTCCGCGGAGTCAACCAAAACGCCTTTGACGGACATGGGAACTATTCGCTGGGTATAACCGAGCAAATCATCTTCCCGGAGATTGATTTTGACAAGATAGAGCGAGTCGCGGGACTGAATATCGTTATCGTTACAACGGCGCGTACGGACGCGGAGGCGAAAGCCTTTTTAGCAAAATTCGGGATGCCGTTTAGAAAGTAAATAGAGAATAGTGAGCGTTATATGAGAATAATTTTGAATTTTCAGACAATGGCGGTTATTCGTTCATTAACGTCCCAGAGCGAGTGATTTGATATGTTTTTCAAACACTTGAAAAAGATAAACAAGAGGTGGATATGGCAAGAAAGGCTATGATTATCAAAGCGTTGAGGACGCCCAAATATAAGACGAGGAAGGTCAACAGATGCCGCATCTGCGGCAGGGCGCGCGGGTACATGAGGAAATTCGAGATGTGCCGTCTTTGCTTCCGCAAACTCGCAAGCGAAGGGCTTATTCCGGGCGTTACAAAATCAAGTTGGTAGGAGGGAACCATGAGCATTTCTGACCCTGTTGCGGATATGCTGACCAAAATCCGGAACGCCGGAATGGCCAAGCATGAAAAGGTTGATGTTCCTTCCTCAAAACTGAAACTTGAGATAGTTAAGATTCTCAAAGCGGAAGGGTATATCAAGAATTTCAAGAAGACGTTAATAACGGATAACTTGAATATTATCCGCGTCTATTTGAAGTATGACGATTCTACCGTGCCGATTATTCACGGCATAGAGAAGGTATCGAAACCCGGCAGGCGCGTATACACTGGGTATAAAGATATGCCGCGGGTCTTTAACGGATATGGTACGCTCATCGTGTCTACATCGATTGGGGTTACCACTGGGAAAAAAGCCGTCGAAAAAAAGGTCGGCGGCGAAATTATCTGTACTGTGTGGTAGAAGAGGAAGAAAATGTCGCGTATTGGAAAAATTCCGGTTAAGATTCCCGCGGGCGTCAAGATTAGTTTCAAAGACGATACTATCTTTGTGGAAGGTCCGAAGGGGAAATTATCCCAGAAGTACCATCCGGTCATTAGTTTTGAAGAAAAAGACGGCGAAATCATCGTGAATAGAGCAAATGACGAAAAGCAAACCAAGGCGTTTCATGGGCTTTACCGCAACCTGCTCAACAACATGGCGATCGGCGTATCCGTCGGTTTCTCAAAGACGTTGATTGTGACAGGCGTGGGTTATAAGGCGGAAGCTCGGGACAAATTGCTTGTTTTAAGCCTGGGTTACTCAAACGATACCTACATCTACGTGCCGGATGGAATTTCGGTCGCCGTAGAAGCGGGCGGTAAACTCGTTATAACAGGTATTAATAAACAGGTTGTCGGCGAGTTCGCCGCGGAAGTCCGTAAGCTACGCGCTTTGGAACCTTACAAAGGCAAAGGCATCCGCTACGAGACTGAGCGCGTTAAACTCAAAGCCGGGAAATCCGGGGTGAAATAGTTGAGAATAGGGAGGCGGGTTATCGTTAAAACGAAGCGTGAAGATTTCAAGCGGCGTTTTCAAGACAAAACCCCTATATTCCTATTCCTTTATAGAGGGAAAGGTAAATGCTGAGAAAAATGCCGGATAAAGACCGGAAACGGTTGAAGAGAAAGATTCACATACGGAAGACCATTTTTGGGACGGTGGATAAGCCGCGTCTGACCGTTACCCGAAGCAACAAGCATCTGTCGATGCAGGCTATTGACGATGCGAAGGGTCATACGCTTGCCGCGGCGTCCACGCTTGAGAAAGACCTTCGTTCCATCAAGCCGACAGTTGAAGGCGGCGCGCAGTTGGGTGAAATCATGGGCAAACGGCTTCTCGAACAGAACGTCAAGACCGTCGTTTTTGATAGAAACGGCTATCTCTATCATGGAGTCGTTAAAGCGCTGGCTGACGGCGCGCGCAAAGCCGGAGTTCAATTCTAGGGGGAGAAATGGCAGAAGAAAAGCAGGAAAGAACCGACCGCCAGGAACGGTCGGAGAAACCGCGCGGACGGCACGATCGGGACAAGAGGCAGGAGAAAGACAAAGAGTTTCCTGTTTCCAAACTGGTGAAATTGAATAGAACCGCCAAAGTGGTGAAGGGGGGGCGTAGATTTTCTTTCTCCGCTCTCACGGTTGTCGGCGATAAAAAAGGGCGCGTGGGATACGGCTTTGGCAAAGCTAACGACGTGTCCGAAGCTATCCGCAAGAGCGAAGAAAAAGCGCGACGTAACATCGTGCTTATTCCAGTCAAAAACGGCACCATCCCCCACGAAGTTCATGGGATATTCAAGGCGTCCAACGTCATCCTGAAGCCGGCCTGTTCCGGCACAGGCATCATCGCGGGCGGTCCTGTACGGGCGGTTATGGAGGCGGGCGGCGTTACCGATGTGTTGAGCAAGTCCATCGGCGCTTCCAGTCAGTATAATGTGCTGAAAGCCACTTTTGACTGCATCAAAAAAATGATGAACGCAAGGGAAATTGCCAAAGGCAGAGGGAAGCCTCTCTCGGAGCTGTGGGGCTAACGAAAAGGAGTAAATTATGGCAAGAATCAGAGTGCGGCTTGTCCGTTCTACCATAGGAGTGAAGCCTAACCAACGGGCGACCGTCCGATGCTTGGGACTCCGTAAAATTGGTTCGAAGAGGGAACATGAAGCGGTTCCTGCCGTTCTGGGCATGATAAGAACCGTGTCTCATTTGGTCTCTGTAGAAGAAGTAAAATAATGTTGGAAATTGCGAGTAGGGTCTTGTTAGAAACGAATCTTGAGAAATTCAAGCGGCTTCTAAAATAACAATGAATCAAATCTCTACTCCTAATTCTCCAAACATGATGGAGTGAATATGCACGATTTCGATTTGCATGCGCCTAGGGGCGCGAACAAAAAAAAGAAAGTTGTCGGTAGGGGACAGGGTTGCGGACGCGGCACCACTGCGGGCAGAGGTAACAAGGGGCAGAAAGCCCGTTCCGGCGGCAAAACCTACGTCGGTTTCGAAGGCGGACAAATGCCTCTCTACCGCAGGCTCGCCCGTCGCGGCTTTTCAAATTATCCTTTTAAAAGAGAATTTCAGATTGTCAACGTTGGAGACGTCGAAAAACGCTTTGAAGACGGCGAAACCGTTGACGCGGCGTCTTTGCTTGCCAAAGGGCTTGTCAAGGGACGCCAAGAGGTGAAAATACTTGGAGACGGCAAATTCACCAAGAAACTTTCTTTTAAATTGGGCGAAACGTCGAGAGACGGCGCGTCCGTTTTAAAAATATCGGCTTTGTCGGCGTCGGCAAAGGAAAAGATTGAGAAAGCAGGCGGAACGATTTCCGGCGAGAAAGACGAGTAGGGTAGTATGGCGAATCCTTTTATCGGTATTTTCAGGGTCAAGGAGTTACGCGAGCGCATCGTTTTCACGCTTGCGCTGTTAATCGTATTTCGTATCGGCGCGGTACTTCCAGTTCCTGGCATCAACGTCCAAGCGCTGAACAACTACTTCCTCGCGCAACAAAATTCGGGCAACGCCATCGTCGACTATCTCGACTTTTTCGCGGGCGGCGCGTTTTCCAATTTTTCTGTGTTCATGCTTGGTATTATGCCTTACATCTCAATGTCTATCATCATGCAGTTGCTCCTTATTGTATTTCCTTCGCTTAAAAAATTGTCTCAAGAAGAAGGCGGCAAGAAAAAAATACACGCCTACCAGCGCTACGGGACGATTGTCGTATGTCTGATTCAATCCTTCGCCGTTACCCAATACGCGCAGAGCATCTCCCGTCAGACCAGCGATCTCCTCACCTTGCCGATAGTACCGTTTTCGCTCATCGCCATGCTTACTGTTACGGTAGGGACGATGTTTCTTATGTGGATGGGCGAACAAATCACTAAACGAGGCATTGGAAACGGCGTATCCCTGCTGATTTTCGCCGGTATTGTGGCGCGCCTGCCCCAGTCGGTATGGGAGCTTTTCGGACGGGTGAGAACCGGAGACCTCAACCTTGTATTTGTGATTGTGGTGTTTGTGATGTTCATCGCGGTCGTAACGTTGGTCGTGTTTGAGCAACAAGGACAGCGTAAGGTACCGGTGAATTATGCGAAACGGGTTGTGGGGCGGCGGATGTACGGCGCGCAAAGCACCTATATTCCCTTCAAAATCAACCCTTCGGGCGTGATTCCCGTCATTTTCGCCTCATCGCTTCTGACGTTCCCGTTGCAAATAGCGTCGACTGTCGGTGGAAACGTGCCTTGGCTTGCCACGGTGGCGCGAGTTTTGACGCCTCAGGGCTTGCTCTACAACGTTTTATATATTCTGTTAATTATATTTTTCGCGTATTTCTACACTCAAGTCAGCCTGAATCCCATAGAAATCGCCAAGAATATACGGGAAAACGGCGGTTCCATTCCGGGTATCCGCGCCGAGAACATCGAACGTTATTTGACGAAGATTCTGAATCGCATCGTTCTGCCCGGTTCGCTCTACTTGGCGTTGATAGCCATCATCCCGTCAATTTTTCAATGGGCGTTCAAATTTCCGTCCTCGATTTCATATCTTATGGGCGGTACCTCTCTCCTTATTCTGGTAGGCGTTGATCTTGATACGATGTCTCAAATAGAAGGCTTGCTGAAAATGCACCATCATGAAGGCTTGACTAAACACGGTAGGTTGCGTGGGAGAAATTTGTAATCTATGAGAGAGTTTGTTAAAACTTCTTGATATTGACATTTTGTAAATTTTTTGTTAGAATGAAAATTCTATTCTGCCTAACGGCACATATAAGGAGTGATTAAGGATGAAAGTCCGAACAAGCGTAAAACCTATCTGCGACAAATGTAAGGTTATCAAGCGACGGGGCGTTATCCGCATCGTTTGCGAGAATCCCAAGCATAAGCAGAGGCAAGGTTAGGAGTAAATATGGCGCGTATTGCAGGGGTTGACCTCCCTAACAAACATGTGAACATTGCGTTGACTTATATTTTTGGCATCGGCAGGTCGAGTGCGGATAATATCTGCGCGAAGACAAAGATTGATCCAGTCAGGCTGATAAACCAGTTATCCCAGGATGAAATCAATGTTTTAAGGCAGATTATTGAAAATGAGTATAAAGTTGAAGGACGTTTACGCACGGAAATTGCGTTGAATATCAAGCGGCTTATGGATATTGGTTGTTACCGAGGTTTGCGGCATAGGAAGGGCTTACCTCTGCGGGGACAACGGACGCGCACTAACGCTCGCACCCGTAAAGGCAAAAAGAAAACCGTTGCTGGGAAAAAGAAGGCGTAGGAGGGATAAATGGCTAATACCAAGAAGCAGAAACGCAAAGAGAAAAAGTCAGTTTATGAAGGGAAGGTTTTCATCCAAGCTACCTTTAACAATACCATCGTTACGATAACAGACCTTATGGGGAATGCTATTTCTTGGGCGAGTTCTGGTCAGTTGAAATTCAGCGGCGCAAAAAAATCTACGCCTTTCGCGGCTCAGGCGGTCACAGAGACCGCGGCCGCGAAAGCGTTGCAGTCTGGGTTGCGCGAAGTTCACGTTTATGTGAAGGGACCAGGCATGGGACGTGAATCCGCTATCAGACAGCTCGGCAGTATGGGCATCAAGGTGCGGTCTATCAACGACGTTACGCCGATTCCGCACAACGGTTGCAGACCCCGCAAAACGCGGCGCATTTAAGGGAGAAAAACATGGCGCGATATACAGGACCGGTTTGCCGTTTGTGCAGAACAGAACAGAAAAAACTCATGCTTAAAGGAAACAAGTGCAAGAGTGATAAGTGTCCCATCAATAAGAAGCGAGCGGCTCCGGGTAAGGACCCGAAAATTCGGGCTGGGAAGCGGTCGGATTACGGCGTTCAGCTCCGCGAAAAGCAGAAACTCAAGAGGATCTATGGAATGCAGGAAAAACAGTTCAAGCTGTTTTTCGAGCGCGCTTTGCGTATGCCTGGTATCACGGGGGAGAATTTGTTCGCTCTCTTGGAACGGCGGCTTGATAATGTGGTTTACCGACTGCGTTTCGCGACGAGCCGTAGTCAGGCGCGGCAAATCGTGCTTCATGGGCATATCACAGTGAACGGCAGGCGGGTAAATGTGCCTTCTTACCTTGTGAAGAGCGAAGATGAAATAGCCATTGGCGAGACAAGCAAGAATCTGGCGCTTGTTAAGGACGCGCTGAAAGAATCCGGCAAATCTGGAGTGATGCCCTGGCTCAATTTGGAAGCGGACGCCATGAAGGGTACATTCCTCGCGGTCCCGCGGCGGATTGACCTCACCGATTTGGCGGATATCAAAGAACAGATGATTGTTGAATTCTATTCAAAGTAGTCTGTTTCGGACAAGACAAGTCCCATAAGGATGCGTTTTACCTGAACAAAAAGGAGTTTCAATCAATAATGGCCCGTAAAAACCTTTTACAAGGATTTAAACACCCTAAGAGGGTTACTTTTGAACATGGTGAGTCTCGGCAGGATTATGGAAAGTTTATCGTTGCCCCGTTTGAACCGGGCTATGGTACAACGATAGGCAACACCTTACGCAGGATTCTGCTTTCTTCCATACAAGGAAACGCTATTACGGCTATCAAGATAACATCCTATGGCAAAGATGGAACGCCTCACGCTATTTCCAGCGAGTTTGAGAACATACCTAATATCATAGAGGATACGCTTGAGGTTATCAATAACCTGAAACAAATTCGGTTTAAACTCCCAGACGACCAGGAATCCTGTACGTTTTTGTATGAGTGGTCTGGAAATCGTGAAATCAGAAGCGATGATTTTGCTAAAGAGGGGTTGTTAGAGGTTTTAAGCGGCGGCCAACATATCTTGACGATGATGGAAGACGCTCATCTTGAGTTTGAGGCGCAAATAGATTTGGGGCGGGGTTATATGCCATCTGAAATAATTGAACAAAATGTCGAGGTTATCGGTACTATTCCCATAGACGCCATGTTTTCGCCGGTGAAGAAAGTGAAGTATGTTGTAGAACCTGTGCGCGTGGGGCAGAGGAGCGACTATGACAAGCTGACGCTTGAAATATGGACGGACGGCACCATCAAACCGGACGATGCGCTTGCCGAGGCGGGCAAAATTGCAAAAGAGCATTTCTCGGTTTTCATCAACTTCGACGAAAATGGTTTGCTTTCGGACAATTCAGGAGAAGCCGGCGACGACGCCATTCGTTCCGTCCTTGAGACGAGTATAGAAGAATTAGAACTATCGGTGCGGTCATACAATTGCCTTAAAGGGGCGGACATTAAGACCATCGGCGAATTGATTCAAAAAAACGAAGACGACTTGAACAAAGCTCGTAATTTTGGGAGAAAGTCCCTTCAAGAAATAATTGACAAGCTCAAAGAATGGAATTTGAGTCTCGGAACTACCGATATCTCGAGTTTAAAAATCAAAGCAAAGGAAGTTTGAAATGAAACACAGACGGGGTTTTAACCCTCTTGAAATGATGTCGGCGCACCGTAAAGCCACGCGCCGTAATATGATTACGTCTCTATTCAAATATGAGAGAATCAGAACTACGAAGCCCAAGGCGCTGGAAATCCGTCGGAGCGCCGAAAAATTGATAACTCGTGCAAAAGTCGATTCTGTCCACAACCGGCGCATCGCATCGAGCCGTCTCTTTGACGAAGGCGTTGTCGCCAAGTTATTCAACGACATCGCCCCGCGTATGAAGGAACGGAAGGGAGGGTACACACGCGTCCTCAAGCTCGGTTTGAGAGGAGGAGACGCGGCGGAAATCGTCATGATGGAACTGGTTGATTTCAAACTGGACACGGAAGGCTCGAAAAAGAAGACCGAAAAAAAGACGGCGAAAAAAGAAAAAGCCGTAGGTAATAAAAAATAAGGAGGCGAATGATGTCGAAGGCGCATAGAGGCAAGGGGATAAAAGACTTGCCCTCTCATGGAAGGGCAGTGTGTCCGCTCTGCAACAGAACAGCGAAAGTTCTTTACGAGGAAAAAACCGCGGACAAATCCGTCAAGGTCTGCAAGATATGTAAAGCGGCCGTCAAACACGGTAAAAAAAACCTGCCGTAGCGTCGACAAGAGGAAATTATGACTATCAAAAACGATGTTTCTTATTTTTATGAATAGTTCTTGACGCCATAAAAATAGATCTCCATAGCGGAAGAGAATTAGGAAAAACGATAAATGTATATAAAGATAACCGTATATAGAAATCACAGGGGCGTGAATGTCTTAAATTATAAGCGGGGGGAGGTCCCCCCCCCCCCATTGTATTTCCCTGGGTGTGAACGTCTTTGTGAACGTCTTATTGACAATTCTTGTTAGCAAAGGATGGTCAAATGTTTAGTTTACAAGATGTCAAGTGCGATACCGAAAAAAAATCACGAATTGAGCCTCTTTTGAGATTTCAAGCTTTTGATGAGAAAAATAAGCCGCTTGAGAGTATCCGCTTTGAGAATAACACGCTCTATTTTATCATAGGCGAATCGGGCGTTGGAAAATCGACTCTGTTGAGTTTTTTGACGTCTCCCTTTTCAGAAGATCCTATAAAAAACGGCGCGATACATTTTGACGCTGTTGCCCTTCCATTAAAAAAAGAAGAAAACAATACAATAAAAATTGAAAACTCAACCGCAAAATCTAAAAAGCTTGAAAAGGCGTATTTCGCCTATCTGAGAAATACCCTCGCCTTCATTCCGCAGATGACGGATTCTTTTCATCCGTCGATTCCCATCCTTGAACAGTTGAAAGAAACTTTTGAGGCGGCGGCTATCGCCCCTTCCCCCAGTAAATTCCAACGCTTACAGAATTGGGTTAAGAAAGTCGACGAACCTGTAGACTCTAAACCGTTCAGGGATTTGGTTAAAAGACTCGGTGAAAGAGCGGGATTTACGCGCGTCGAGGTATCCGAAGATCTTTCAACCCTTAAAATTTGGGATAAAAAAGAGTACGAAGACAAAGAAGGCGAGCCTTGTACCATCGTTGATATAGGCGGCGCGGAGGGGCGGACCGTCGTTCTTGAAGGCGAATTATCCAGCGGACAATTACAGCGGCTTCTTGTTTTAAAGGCGCTCATCCAATTTGAGACCGCGAATGTTTTGTTCGGAGATGAATTCCTGGTGAACTTTTCCTTTCTCGAAGGAAACAAGGTGCTGGATGGTCTCATTGAAGCGTTTAAGGAGAGAAAAGAAACCGGGCAGGCGACCGCGGCATTCGTCTTTCACGACTTGTCCTATCCGTGTATCCGTCAGCAAAAAGACGACGTCAACGCCCGCGTCATGTTGCTTGAAGAAACGCCGGAAAGTAAAGCCGCAAGCCAGAATAAAACCATCGCGGTTAGGACCATTCCTTTGCGGGACTTTTGGTCCGAAGACCTGCCACAGGACAGTCCTTTTTTTCGATTCAGACAGAGTTATCAGTCTTTGTCCGGTGATTATATAATCAATCCAAAAAATCAACCCCCTTCGGCGCCTGTTTTTGAAAAAAACATATACGAGTCCTACACGTATCCCGGAAAGACGGAATGCGTCTACGAAAACCTACATTTTGAAATCAAAGAAAATCGTTTCATTATCCTGACCGGTTTTTCCGGATGTGGAAAAAGCACATTCTGCAAACAGTTAATTGAAACCATACCGCAAGAAGAAAAGTGGAAATACCGCTATTTCCCTTCTCGTACTCGTGAAGCCCTGTCTTTTGGGTCTCAGGTACGCGTTGAAGAAGACTTGCGTACCATCTATGGGTTCTACAACCATATAAAAGACGTCCGCGATGAGAAAGAGAGAATCAGCCGCCATTTCCGCGATGTGGAATTGTTTCAAAAATTTGAGGCGTTTTTACAAAAACCTATATTCTCGCTTTCCGGCGGAGAATTACAACGCTATTGGTTCGCTCGAATCACTCTACTCGAAGATATACCTCCCGAAAAAAAACCGAAACTGCTCGTATTTGACGAAAGCGTCTCTAGCCTCGACTGCGTGACAAAAGATATTCTGATTAAGTTCGTCGTTGAGAGACTTTTTGTAGAAGAGAACTTCGCCGTTTTATTTATTACCCATGACTTGCGCGATATAGGCGTAATCTGTCAAAATTTACACAATGTCAAAAGAACGGACTTGTTTGAACATTATGAATTATTCAATAAAAAACTGTATCGCGTTAAAACTCCCTCTTTTAAGCAATATTGGGACAATATTTTAGATAATAAATTTAACGACTACGAGGAATCAGGAACTGGTACGGTTTACCATTTTAAGCTAAAGGAGGTAATACGGAAACCATGAGAAAAATATTTACGGCGGTTCTTATTTTAATATGCGCGATTCTGCCGGCGCAACAGACTTTCGTCAAATTTGAGGAAATAAAAGCTCCTGCTTTTCAAGAATTAACGGACGAGCTTAACAGAGCTATTCAAGCCGCTCTGAAAAAAGCGTTTGGAGATATATTTATAGACATAACCAAATATGTCCCGCGTGAGAATAAAGTGTATTACTTTTCGTTCACGCTCTCTCAAGAGAGGACAACGGATTTTATACTCAAGATGATTATCAAACCTCGTAATGAAGAAAATGAATTTTTGTTTGACGGTATATCGTTTGATTTTGAGCGGAAAGATTCTCTGATTTCTTTTCTTCAAAAACAGTTAATCGGTGAATATATGCTTGATAACGGAGAGTTTAAAGAAGATGCGGTGCGGCAAAGGATAAATTCCATGAATTTGGAGAGAGGCGCGGTAAAAATCGCGGTAACGATTACGCCGAAATTCGTCTTCCCCGACCAAATTTCTGCATGGAACACGCTGGATACGGCAGTTGGCGTATCGGGTTTTGAAATAAAGGAAAGCTACAACGGCGGTGAATTCGTAGTTGCGCCGTACTCTTATAACGTTGAAAAAGAGGAATTCAGCGGCGATTATTCAAGCTTTTCGCCTGAAATACAAGACTACCTTGACTCGCTCAAACCGCAAATCGCCGTTTTTGAAAACGGAGAATGGGCGCCGAAAGGCGATAAGGTTTCTCTCAAAGCGGGAATAGATGAGGAGCGGGAATATCGAACGCGTTATTCTTTTGTTCCCGAGACAGGAATAAAAGGAGATTATACTTTTGCGCTCGCGCCGCCAGTAGAAAAAACCTACACGGTCCGCCCTTTGCCTGAATACCGATTTTTCGCCGATAAAGTAACGGTTGATGAGAATGGAATATCCGTCGCCTATAGCGATAGCGATATTCTTATCTACGATATTGACGCTTTCGGGATAGGAGGCGACGCTCCGCGTGGAAGAATCCGTGAAAAATTGATTCTGTATATCCTCATAAATAAGGATATGGCGAAATTTATGAATGAGAATAGGGGGAATATTGATTTTTCCGAATCAAAGCAATTTGATATGACCGTTTCGTTGATAGAGAGTAGAAATTCATACGTACGAGAGGCGATAGCCGATAACAGCGGCGCAAGTCGAGAAGATCTACTCACGGAACTTAAGTCTGTGATGAATGACGGAATTGCGGTAGAATTAGGCGCGGAAGACATAGATGTGGAGAAAGCTGATTGGTTCATAGCGTTGACCTTTCGCCATGACGCCATTCCCGATAACGCTGTTGTCGCGTTAAAGGACGTTCGTTCCGAAAACGCGGGTATGTCTAAAGAAACCATTGACGGAATCAGCGCTATCTTTTCTACAATGACGGAGATGGAGAAAGAATGGGTCAACATGGCGAAAGTGTTGTGTTATTTTGGGAATCGAGCAAAGACTTCGGAATTCTTGAATAAGTATGAAGAGGCGAATAAGTCGTTGCCTCCGAAAGTTAAGCGGGATATTGCGGTTCTACGGAACTGGAGTCCCATAGGACCGCGGGGCGCGCTATTAACTATTCGGAAAAAAAGCGAAGAGGAGCGCCCTGATTTCCGTTTTTCCAGAGGGAGCGTTACTGGCATGAAGATGCGTGAATATATGGAATCCGGAAAAGTCTCAGATAAAGAGAAAAAAGATTTGTATATAGTATTTTTTGGAGAAGAAATATGACAGGCAAACAGGACGCTTTTAGTAGAGGCGGGACTTCAAAAAGAAACATGAGAAAAATAGTCGCCATAGGTATTATGTGCGCGGCGCTTATTATGTGTGAAAAAAAGTACACCGTTGCGTTCAACGCCGAGGGCGGAACAGCCTGCGCATCTCAAGAGGTGAACGCGGGCGTGGCAGCGGTACTACCAGCGACAACACAGAACGATTATATCTTTAACGGCTGGTATACAAGCGACGGTACTAAAGCGGGCGATGCGGGCGCGTATTACACGCCGTCCAGTAGCGTTACCTTGTACGCGCGATGGACCGATAATTCCTCCGCGGTTTCTCCTACTGTTTACACCGTTGCGTTCAACGCCGAGGGCGGAACAGCCTGCGCGTCCAAAGAGGTGAACGCGGGCGCGACAGCGATACTACCAGCGACAACACGGAGCGGCTATACCTTTAACGGCTGGTATACGAGCGGCGGTACCAGAGCGGGCGATGCGGGCGCGTCTTACGCGCCGTCCAGTAGCGTTACCCTGTACGCGCGATGGCAGGAGTCGACTCCAACAGTACCGATTTCCTTTGTGATACGCGACCAGACGACCGGTCCGATTCCCTATGGACGGATTCTGGTTGGAACGGTAACGGAGGCGGGGGCTTCCGGCGTCATTAACGGCGAAAGCGAGATGAATAAATTGATCAGAAACGCCAGAGAAAGCATTGGCGAGTTGTCGCGTCCTATTATCGGAGGAAACCTTATTAAAGGAGGAATAGGGCTTAACGACACGCTGTTCTTTCTTTTAGTGGAACCCCCCGACAACAGAAGCGGATACGTACAGTTTGTGACGGTACCGGCTGTCCGCCCTTCGTCTCCCATACCGGTTGAATTCAATCTACGAAACAAGGAGGTTACAGTCGAGTTTTCCATTGATTATAACGGCGATAAAGATACGTTTCAAAACAACGCCGACGTTGACGTAACGTTTTTTTACCGACCTAATGACAATGAGGGAAACAACGACACTGGGAATTTCAAAACATATTCCACAAAGGTTCGACTTCAAGGGAATAATAAAGGCTTCATAAAATTGAACAGTCGCGAGTTAGAGATTTCGCCTTGGACGAGGATTGAATACCGAATCAAAGTAACCGGCAAAAAAATTTCAGGACTGCCTTTCGTTTCGGGTGAAAAGCTGCAGGTCTTCAACGAGATAAAGTCTGTGGAACTTTATTTAGGAGAAAGTTAGAAAAGGTAAATTATGCATAAGAAATCAATCGTCTTTCTTTTTTTATTCCCCGTCATAGCGCCCCTATTCGCTGAAAGCGTTTCTTATACGCCGCGAGTCGCGGCGTCTGCCAGTGGAAACAATATCTACGCCGTATTCGTTTACAACGGCGTGCATGACGGAAAACCGGGCGGAATTACGCTATGGCGGAAAAACGGCGCCCCGCGCGTCAAGGAATTCGCGCTTGCGTCCTGTGAATTCTATGGGTTCTTCTTCTTGGAAAACTATCTATTCAGGTATAATTACTTGAGCAGCGTCCTGGATTACTACGACGTTGAAGAACTTTTCAAGTTAAATCCCACGAATAATCTTTTTGAAGTCAAAGACGTTCTCAGTAAGCGTAAACAACAATTTAAAGACGTTAAACAGGTCATTACGGCTGACGGTTCCGTCTATTTTTTGACAGGAAACATAGTGAAACGCCTCGTCGATATTAAAGACGGTAAAACAAAAGATATAGCGCCGCCGAAAGGGAAAAAGATTGATTTCTTCGCCGTCATAGAACAGAGCGCAAAATGGGAAGAAGAGAACAAGGCTTTCTCTGAGTTTTTAAATGACGTCAAAAGCGCGTTTACCGCAATAGACGCTCTCAAAAAAAATAGACAAATTGACCGACAAATGAAAGACGTTTTTGGCTTTACCCTCGACAGCAACAATGAAGATGTTCTTGACAAAATCAAGAATAAAGCTCAAGAGGTAAAGAGAAAATATGCGGATTACTTCGAGGAAACGGCTCTGCTTGGGAGGGACATTCCCACGATAGAGGGTAGCCCGACAACGGAGTCCGCCGTAGCGAAGCTACGTACCGCGTATGACAGTAAGGTTAAAGAGAGAGATGCGAGAGAAGGCGAATATAAGACCATAGCCAGTGAAATTCTTGCGAACTATACCGGCGAATTAAGCAATTTGTCTAAAACGGAGGAACTTAAAAAGAACCAGACGAAAAGGAAAATAAGCGCCTTAAATCTTTTTAAACAAAAAAAAGAGGAAATATGGCGGGGAGAAGTTGACCGTATCGTTGAAACCAAAACGCAGGGAACGCCTTATTCCTCAATAAAGACGCTTGACGCTCTTACAAAAGCAAATGGGATATATGGGAAATATAGTAAATCTACAACTGATTATGACAAATTGCTTATGGATTTTGACTTCATTAACAACGTGGAAAAAGATATGGCGAAAGACTTGAACGGCTTATACAAGAAGAATAAAGATAACGTAATAATCAAAGCTGGTTTGGAAAAAACGAGAGACCTTCTTTTAGACAAAAAAAAATTTACCGGGATTTATACCGAAATCAAGAGTAAAATAGAGTCCAATGAAGACTTAAAACCATATATTAATACCAATTTATCTTTTAAGCAAGACGCGGCGGAAACCGAATTTTATAATATTCTAACCCCTTATTTGCAGGCGGAAGCGGATGCGATACTAGCGGAGCGAGCAGTTTTACGGGCATACGCCGCCATGTTTAAGACAGAGCTTGAGCTTGGAAAAAACAGACCCGCGGAATCGTCCCCAATCATCTATATAGCGAAAGAAAGGTTTGACGAAATAACCGTATCTATGGAAAGAGAAACCCCGTCGATGGATATACCGCTGAAGTCGCAGTGGTTTGACGACTATCTACCGATGTATTCGAAGTTCTTCCCATTCGGGCAGGTTATTTCGCCGGTTCTGTTTAAGCCGCGGGAAAAGAAAATGATTTCGACCGGTGATTTCGGTTTTAGGTCAGATGACGAATTTGCCCTTTTCCGGCAAGGAGACGATGTGTATGCTGTCAAGAAGAGCTGGACTGATGATGAGTATGACGTCTTCAATAGTCAAAGTTTTACGCGTCTGTTTTCAAAAAGCGCGATTCTCGGAACGCGGGAACGGTGGAACGGCATTCTCTACACAACGTTAGACGCAATAGTATGCGCTGGTGAAGACGACATTGTAAACATAAAAGACGGTCGGGACGTAAATATTCTTTCCGTCAAAGCAGGCGGGAACACAATCCTGTCTATCCGTAAAGACGGCGACAGATTTAATTTAGACTCAATTAACTAAAGGAGGGAATTAACATGAAGAACGTATTTTTTGTTGTATTCTTCTTGCTGTTTTTATGCTCCGCGTTTGCGGAGACGGAAATTAAAGAGTTTTTTGACGAGGTTTTTCAATTTGGAGTAGATATTAACAATTTAACGCCCGCGAATCGCTCTGAATTCTATGAAACAACAGCGAAAAAGATACTCGGCGAAAAAATCAGCGGCGTCAAACCAGAAAGCAGGACGAAAGGAATGCCGATAGTCTCTTTTTTAGACGTTGTGGTGAACGATTTATCCTCAAAGCAATGGGATAAAATAAAAAAGATGCAAGGGTTTGAAGAATTTATAAAATCGTTTCAGCTTACAATGCCCAGAAGTCCCAATACCAAGGACTTAGATAAAAAATATGACGATAGCTATAAACGGTGGCATACCGCCGTTACAGAGAAGGAATATTCTATCGTTAAGGCTGTATGGGACGACATTAAAGCTTTCCTTGTCAGAGACGATTCCAAGAACCGTACGGCTTTTTATTCCGCGTTGGATGGAAAGGGAGATTATAAGAAATTACTTCAAGAAGAATTAGGTAATCGGAAAGAAAGATATAACGAAAGATATAACGATTGGCTTGCATCTGCCGACAAGAAAGTGAAAGCCGCAGGCAAAGCGAAAGATTATGACGAATTTGTCAGGAAATACAATGAATTAAAGGACTATAAGAACAAAGAATACGCGGAGCTTATAGAATCTGCGGAACCAAAATTAGCGGAATTTGTCAATAAATATAAAGACAGGAAGAGCGACCCCTCTGTCAACGAAGTGTTTCTAGCGCTCTTTAAAGCGGCTGATAAATCGTTCGAAGAACTAGACAAAGATATAGGAAAGAAGCCGGAGTTTAACGAGTCCGCGGAAGAAAAAGATATAAAAGATAAATGTTGGGAGGTTGCTCGAACAGAAGACGCCTATCTCGAAATGGAAAAAACGTTACTCCGCTACGTCTATGCGGGAATATACAAGAAAATTGACAAGAAAATTTACGAGGAAATCAAAGAGCAAAAAAAAAATGACGAAGAAAGGAAAAGCCAAAAAGGAGGCGAATAAATGAAAGAAAAAATTATTGCGGGCGTATTTTGTTTTGCGGCGCTGTGCGGGTATGCGCTTAATATTAGCATACCGGTAAAGAACGACTTTTCGCTCGACCCCGTCATCGGCATAACCGGCGAGGAAAGCGACTCGGATTCGCGTTTCGTCCAAAGGATGATATTCTCGCCCTTGGTCATGCCTACAACGGACCCGCTTATTGACCCGAACTTCAGCTACGACATATCGGTATCCATGATTGACAAAGGTGAATATTTCTCTGAAAAGAGTAAGCAGTTCGCCGAAATATACAACCTCCAAGCGCCTTTCGAAGATCCCACGCGGATTTATCGCGCGCAGCTACGAGACGATATGAGCTTCAAATGCGGCGACTCTAAATACAACGGCAAGGTTACGGCGGAGGATGTCGTGTTTTCCTACAGAGTCGCGCAAACAACCTTGAGTATCAAGACGAGACAAGGCGCCTATGATAATTACACCAACGCGATACTCAGGGCCCAGTTAGCGGACATGGAGCAAATAAAATATATAAACGAGAGAACCATTGAGTTCGTGTTCAAGACTCCGCGGAACACCAAGGACTTCATCAATTTTCTCGTCTACACCCCGATTCTTTCGGTGAATCAGCTCCGCGGCGCAAAAGAACAGGAGAGAAATTCTTACATTTTCGGTAAAACTGGCGACAGTAAAGATTACGACATACGGCAGTACAAGACCGTTTACGATTTTGAGACTTTGCCTGCAAGTTACGGTCAGTTTTATGTGTCTGATAAAATAGTGTATTCCTCAAATAAAAAAGGGGCGCCGCTTAAAACCGGCGCGGTCAAATTAAGAAGAAATAGAGACTGGAACCTCAACAAAGATTATGCCAAGGACGGACGCTCCTCTAAAGCTATTGAGACGTGGGAGACGATTCATAAGGATTACCAAAACGACAGTTCCATAGTCGTTAGCAAGACGAATCAGAGTATCCTCGTAACAAACGTCGTAGGCACTTCAACTTTACTGGTAAACTATCCATTGACCGTGAATGATTATATGTCTAATGTCAATTTCTTTAATATGAGCGGCAACTATAGGAAAATAGCCGTTGAACAGATGTTTATTTCCTACAAGCTCTATGGGCTTTTGTATTCATCAAGCGCCCAAAACAAATATCTGTTTGATACAACCGAAGTCAGGACTTTCTTCAGAGAATGTCTCAATCGTTCCGCTCTCATGGAAAGTCTAAAGGTAGATCCTGCCATCCTCGAAAATAGACCGGCCGCGTATAAGGAATTGATAGAAGATAAGGTGGAGATTGTTCCGCTGTACTACCCGTTCTTCGCGGGTAAGGAACCGGAAGCATCGTCCCAAGATAAACTCGACAGACTTTACCGAGAGCTCCGCGAGAAGGACGTCAGTTACCAGTCTGATATTAATCTTTCTAAAGACATAAAGAACTTTGAGACCCTGACCGGCGACCGCCAAGCCCGCCAAGCCGCCATACGGGGTTATCTAGCGGGAGAATTACCCGAAGCGATGCTAAAACATCTTGCCCAAAAACTGCCGTCCCAGATAAAAGAAGGCGTCTGGAACGTCAGGATACTCTACGACGATAACGATAAGATAGCGAAGCTCATTTGCGATAGATATGTGATTAATATAAATAAAGTGGGGCAATATTTAGAAAGGCATGGTTTTAAGACAAGAATCAAGGCGGAACCTGTAATATTATCCAAAACTAAGAAAGGAAGAATCTCCGACGTCGACAAAAAAGCGTTTGATATAGCCGTCTACGGGTGGAATTACCGGTTTGACTTCTTGGGCGAATTTATGAGCTTCCTCGATAAAAACGCGGGCGGTTTCATATCTTCGGACCTTTACGCGGATTACGACGAATTTCTCAAAGAAATAGGCAAGAAATCGGTACCCGATAGGATGTTTGAAATAGCGGACAAGATAGTCAGAAGTGAAATAATATCGACGCTCTTCGCTGTAAAAAATTACCTACTATACGACAAAGAGAAAGCCGAAGTCCCGACGCTGAAAGATCTCGGTCCGCCTGCCATTATGTATCCATATTATTGGGGAAAGTGACGGGGGTGTTCTTAAAGGATTACATTATGTTGATTGTTAAGAGAATCGTCAAGAATTTTTTTATGTACCTTTCGTTTCTCGTTGTTATTGGTATTCTGCTCTACATAAAAGACTCGGAATTTTCAGTTTTTTCAATGCAGACGCAGATAATATTCGAGTCTATGACGAGCTTCTTTTTTATACTTGTGGCGATGCTCGTCTACCTCTGTTTTCTTTTGACCATAGGCGGCGGGATAGCCTTAAGCAGTCAGCGGTATTTCTCAAACACGGAACTGCCGAAAATGGGTCTGTATGCGGTGAGCATCGTTCCGCCTGTTGTCGTATCGCGTTGTCTTATCGCCGGATTCCGCGACCAAACAGTCGTCCTCGTTACAGGCTATCTCGTCTTAAGTTTCGTGTTTCACGCGGCGGTAAAGAAAAGATTCGCCATGAGACTGTGGAATTTGCTCAAGAGAAAGGCGCTTGTTTTTGCCGCGGACTTGATATGCGAAATCCTGCTCTTTATCGCTGTTTTATTTATAGTAAGTTGTACTCCCTTAATGTCTCTGCCTTTTCTTCGTTTCAATATAGACCATACTTCGGGCTGGTACGCGCGATTGTTTTTCATCGTTATTTTTAACAGCGTAAATTATCTCAGTATAGAATACATCGTTTCGATTTTGAATATTGAAATAAAAAAATCTCATGTAAAGGCTTATTTCTTATACCACGAAAGCGCGCTCCGTCGACTGTGGTATATTGTGAGAACGAGCCTTCCGATGATTCTCAAAAAAATAAAGATGTTTCTCTCGTGGCTTATTTCGTTCATTATTCTATTTGAGATGGACAACAGCGTTTTTGACTCGATAGGACAACGGATTAACATACAAGCCGAAAATCAGCAACTCAACAATATTTTCCCGGTATTTATCGTCATATATCTTCTACTATTTATTATAAACACGGTATTTGATATTATTATTGACAAAAATTCTCTTGAAAAAGATTCTCAAAAACAAGAAAATGAAAAGAATGTTAAATTTCACGGTTCAAGCAATATTCTCAAAACAATAAGCGCGTTGGTTGCGGAGCGATTCTTTAATAAGAAAACTATTGGCGGAAAGATAACCGCCGCAATATTTACCGCATTTGTCGCGGCTCTGCTTTGGGGCTGTTTCTATTACGCGCCCTTCTATGTTTTCTTACAGCATTATGGGTATGACACGAGTCGGAATTTTACGGTACGCGATGTCGCGGACCAGGCTTTTATGACCGTAACGACGACGGAGGATATGGACAAGAAGCTCTGCGTCAGGGAGAAAAAGGGCTTATGGAATATTTATTCCGTTGCGGAATTCTCTATAGTTACCTTTGACGGGGAATGTATGAAAGTCATACCGACCATGCATACAAACGTTAATAATCCCGATAATCCTCGTCCGAACATCCGCGTCATACAAGGCGGTAAGGTCGAGGAAGGAGGCGTTCATCTCGTACAATCAACGCTTAAAAACGTAACTTTCGGTAACGCCGTTGCGGTTCCAAGCATTTTTGATTCGTTTATTCCTTTCATTCCTTTTGACCTTGAAAGAAGCTCTGGTTCGGGTCCAGACAATCCGAATAAGTTATTTTTTCCTGTATTTGTTTTTTATCTATTTTATCTATGCTTGTTAATCGCTGTGGTTTATCTGGTGGTTGTCTTTGTTTACGCGCTGATTCTTCACGGCAAAGAATACAAGGCAGCCACTGCCCTTGGAAACTGGCTAAAAAGTTTTATTTTTGCGACTCCGTTTGTCATTGCGCTTTCGGTTTTAAGAACGTTTTTCCCGGACGGCAACATGGTTTCCCACATAGAAACGTTAGCCGCGTTTCCGCCTGTTTCAAATAGTCTTTTTATCAATAGTATTTTTTCATACTGTTGTTTTATTGCAGTTCTCCTGCTGTACATTCTGCCCGGAATGATAGAGGATTTATCTAGTTCCATAAAAGAACTGGTACATTCTTCTGAAATAAGTTATCTGAACAATATCGGAATGAATAAGCAGGACATATTCAACGTTATAACGCGGAAATACGGCGTTCAAAATATCAAGCGTATTTTCGTGGAAAATTTTCTGTTTATCTGCGTATTGCAATTTTTTACCGCATATTGTCTTCAGCTTAACCAGTTTTTGGATTATTTTGGGACCGGTTCGGTTTTAAGTTTTGAGAACGTGTTTTCCAAAGTGATGAGAGCTGTGACGCCGGAACTGATAGTCTTCATGTCAAATATCGGAAAAATTACCGAGGGCGCTAAGATCGCCGTTCTGCATTGCGTCTTGATTCTGGCGATGTATGGAAGTATCTATTTCTTGATGAAAAAGGAGAAGAGATGAAAAAGGTAGTATTTATTTTTCTTATGTCCACACTGTCTGTTTTCGCACAAGACGCCGAGAAAGCGGCTGAGGACGCGGCAAAAAACGCCGTGAATGAGATGAACGAGAGGCTGAAAAATAGACCGACTCTTGCTATCTGGGAGATAAAAGTAGAACCCGAAGGCGCTATTGACGTCAATGATAAAGGGTTTTTATCGTCTATCAGAGGAAGGTTATACGATAATTGGATAAATTATTCGGATTATACCGTTATTGACCTCCAAAATTTAGAAGGCATAAGGGGCGCGCAAGAACTGGCGGGTTCGGGCTATTTTTCAGACGATGATTTTGTAAGTAAGGGAAATATCAAAAATTTTGAGTACGTCTTATTTCCAACAATCACCAGAATCGACGACGCTCAATTTATAATAGATTTTCGTCTTAATACCGCTGCCGAAGGGGTGTCGCGCACGTCTTTCAGAAAGACGACGACCCTAGAAGAATTAAAATCAGGAAGCGTCGTAAACGAGGGGACGTTGGACCTCTTTGAAAAATTGAAAATAACGCTCAGCGAAGACGAGAAGAAAAAGCTTATGGAGACGACCGCAGCGTTCGCGCGGAGAATCAGCAACGAGGCGAAGGAAGCCAACGACGATGTAAAAGCCGCTTTTTATGGATATGTCGCCGCCGCCTCATCAAGACAAGAACTATCCAAAAATGGAACAGATTCTGAAATATTAAGAAATATTCAGGAAAGAGAAGATTGGTTCAATAAATTTAAATCTTGCGCGAGTATATTTAATGACATCGCCCCGTTTGAAATAGTCTATGACTCGAAACTCTCGTGGGATGGGAAAATAAGCGGCGGGAAAGAAAATGGGCGTCTGAATTTAAAGGCGCTGATAATGCTGTCGCCGTCTCCCGCCCACTTCAACTTGCTGGACCTTTTACTCTCAGATTTAGAGAAAACGAAACATCGTTCGCCGTGGGGATTCGATGGATGGCCGTTTTATGATATGGACAAGGAATACCTTGTTTTAGACGGGAAGAGGCAATTTGAGTATGATATATCCATTGAAATCATAAATGAAAAGGGGAAAAGCGTCGCGAGGGAAAAAATCAACCTTAAAAACAATATACAATTTAAGCGCGGCGATAAAACTATCAGCGCTCCGAAAGAAGAAATTAAGGAGGTTTTATTTAAAGACATAAATACATCCGATGTGACCAATTCGCTCTTCGTTAAAATTACCATGGTAAACGGCGAATATACAGAAAATATTCTGGCTTCGGGTAAAATAAATATTAAAAGGGATGCGTTATTAACCGATAGGGAACAGAGCAGACGTGGATTAAAGCTCGATGCAAATAAAAAGGGAGAAATAATCGAATATACAGGCGAGACTAAAAACGTCATTATACCGAGAATATTAAACGATTCGCCCGTTACCGTAGTACGAGAAGGGGCGTTTGAGAAGAAACAGCTAACAAGCGTCGATATTCCGGACGGTATAAAGATTGAAAAGCGGGCTTTTTACGACAACCGCCTTACCTCAGTCGTCGTTCCGCCTGTCGCAACCATAGAGGATTGGACTTTTGCGAAAAACAACCTTGTCTCGGTAACAATCTCTTCGGGCGTGGAGACTATCGGCGCATGGGCGTTTGCGCGAAATAGACTGACAAAGATTAACATTCCCAGTAGCGTTAAAGTCGTCAAACAGAACGCTTTCGCGCAAAACAGACTCTCAAGTATAACTATTTACAATAATGTCGCTATTGAAAAGAACGCGTTCGACGATGATTTTGCAAAATTTTATCAACAGAATTACGATAGTAAAGCGGGGACGTACATTTTGGAAAACAATTCTTGGACGTTGCGGTAGCGCGGCGTTGTAACAGCTAGCGTCATGCTTTCGCCGCAAAAAGAATCAGTGTTTAGCGAACTCTTTGCGAGCGCGGTAAACGCCGATTCTTCATTACCATTGCCGCCAAAGGGAATTGAACCCTTGCCACAAGGATTTTCAGTCCTTTGCTCTACCAACTGAGCTACAGCGGCTCTTTAATTATTTTATACAATATATAATAATTCAGAAAAAATGTCAAGTAGGGCAAAGGAAAAAACGCTAAAAAGTTTATAAAAGATTTTGAAAAGAATGATAGCTGTATTATCGGACGTTTCACGTCCTCTTTGTAATTATTCTTTGGGCTTTGTGTATGTGAGATACTCGCATTTAGGATAATTTAAACAGCCGTAGAATTCGCGTCCCCTACCTCGCGTTCTACGCCGTACGAGATTGCCGCCGCATTTTGGACATTTACCCACAGGAATAGATTTAGCGTTGTGGCAGGCGGGGAAGCCGGAGCAAGCTATAAAATAACCGAACCTGCCCAATTTCTTTACCAGAGGCTTGCCGCACTTCTCGCAAAACTCGCCCGTCGGTTCGTCGAGCGAGCCTTTGTACGATTCGAGCGTCTTGGACACTTCGTCAATCCTTTTCTTGAACGGAAACCAGAAATCCCGAATCATGTCGGACCATTGCAGTTTATCCTCTTCGACTGTGTCAAGCTTGTTCTCCATGTCCGCCGTAAACTCCGCGTTTACAACGTCGAAGAAATACTCCACCATCATATCGTTAATGAGCCGCCCCAGCACGGTCGGCGCGAGCTGTTTGGTGGAACGCGTTACATAGTAACGGTCGAGCAGGACGGAAATGATGGGCGCATAGGTTGAGGGTCTGCCTATACCCTTTTCCTCAAGGGTTTTAACGATTGAGGCGTCCGTATAGCGGGACGGTCCTTGGGTCCAGTGCTGTTCCTTGTGAAAGTCAATAAGCGCCACAGCCTCTCCGAGCTTCAGACGCGGATAAAAAGCGTCTTTATCTTCGGTTGACGCAAGGAATTTCAGAGCTTTCAGAAAACCTTTTTGGATAACCTTTGCGCCCGACACGCGGAAAAGCGCTTCGCCCGCCTGAATATCTATATTCACAGTCTTTGTCTTGGCGTTATTCATCTGACTCGAAACAAAGCGCTCCCAAATGATTGAATAAAGCCTGAACTGGTCATGGGACAGATAGCCTTTCATGCTGTCCGGCGTATAAGCTGTGTAGGTCGGGCGGATAGCTTCGTGCGCGTCCTGCGCCTTACCGCCTACAGCGTATACAATGGGTTGAGGCGGAAAATCTTCAGGGTAATGTTCGCCGAGCCATTCCCGCGCCTCGTCCATTGCGGATTTGGCGATACGCACCGAGTCGGTTCTCATGTAGGTAATAAGCCCAATGCGGGACGAGCCGATATTGACGCCTTCGTAGAGCATCTGAGCTATTTGCATGGTTTTTTTGCTGGTAAAGCCGAGTCTATTCGCCGCAGTCTGCTGAAGTTGAGACGTCGTGAAAGGCGGTTTAGGTCTTATAGTCTTCTCAGTTTCGCGGACGTTTGTTACCTGTCCGTCGAGGCCTTTTATTGCGTCTATGATTGCTTGAACGTCCGCCTCTTTCTTGAGGTTAGACTTTTCACCTTTCCACTGGACGAGTTGCGCGGTAAACGCGGTTTTTCCTACTTTACAATCCACGTTCAAAGACCAGTATTCCTGAGGAACAAAAGCCTCGACTTCTTTCTCCCGCTCGCAGATGAGGCGCAACGCTACAGACTGCACTCTGCCTGCGGAAAGCCCGTTTTTCACCTTTTTCCAGAGAAGCGGAGATAAGTTATAGCCCACGAGTCTATCAAGCACACGCCGCGCTTTTTGGGCGTTGACCTTCGCTTCGTCGATGGTTCCTGGGTTGGCAACCGCGTTCCTGATTGCCTGCGGGGTGATTTCGTTGAAACTGATACGTTGTATCTGCGCGTTGGTCTTAGGCGCGATGGCGTTGGACAGGTGCCAAGCTATAGCTTCGCCCTCGCGGTCGTTGTCGCTGGCCAGCAAGACGCGCCCTGCTTTCTTCGCTTCGGACTGCAATTCTTTCAAGAGCTTCGCCTTACCGCGAACTGTGATATATTCAGGCGTGAAGTCGTGTTCCGTGTCTATAGCGGTCCGCGATTTGGGTAAATCAATAAGATGCCCCATCGACGCTCGTACCTCAAAATCGGGTCCAAGATATTTTTCAATGGTTTTTGCCTTTGCAGGCGATTCTACAATAATTAGCGTTTTTTCCATATCTTTTTTTCCTATGTTTAACAAGTTTAGGAAAAAGTATGTCTCTTTTTGGAAGTTTTGTCAATGGACAAGACGGGTAATATCATAAAATAAAACCAAGTGTAATCTATGTAATCTGTGGACCTTTTTCTTCATTTACTTTGGTGTCAGACACCCGCATTTGTAGCGACGGGCTGGAGCGAGGAGGATGCTTCCTCCTCTTTATGTATAAATGAGCCGCTTGCAGAAACCTGTCATACTTTCTTTTCATCGCCGTGGAAGAAGTACATTTTATACGGGAGATTTCCCATTGTCCGCATAAATTCGTGAATTTCCAGTTCTCGCGTATGCCAATACTTGTAGAAAGCTCGCCTTGAATTATATATGGAGGCGAAGCGTAGGAACATACGAGGGAAATGTTCCTTGATGAGGGCAAGCACCTCTGCCCTGAAACCGCCGCGTAGATTCAGGTTTTCAAATCCGACATATGCGGCATATTTTCCAACTGCTTTGACGATAGGCTGATAATCCGAGAAAAAAGGAATAATCGGGGAGATTAAAGCGGAAACCACAATACCCGCCGAATGGAGGACGCGCATAGCTTCTATTCGTTCCGAAGGAGGCGGGGCAAATGGTTCGGTAAGGCGGGCGATTTCGTCACTTGAGGATAGGGAGAATCCTACGACTATGTCTTTTATCCGCTTTAAAACGTCTATGTCTCGCAAAACCATAGGAGATTTGGTAAGAATTTCTATGTGAGCCGAGCTGTCCGTCAACTGTAGCAGGATGGCTCGGGTTTTCTCAAACTGTTTTTCAAAGTGGTTGTAAGGGTCGGTTGCCGAGCTTATTAAGATAGTTTTATCTTGGAATTTGTCGGATGGGAAGGTATAATTTTCTTTTACATCAAGAAAACTACACCACTTTTCGCCTTTATGTCCGCTGAAACGCGCCATATATTCCGCACAACAGTACACGCATCCGTGTGTGCAACCGATATAGGGGTTCACCGTGTAATCCGCGTTTGGGATCTTCGTTTTTGTGATGATGTTTCGTATGTTTACGTGATTCACGTTCATATAGTTCTCCTTAATAAACGTAGTGGACGCGTGAAGCGTCTCACGCGCCGCCCGTTTGATTGAATACTGTAAGAGGGATGACGATTTTAGCGCCGAGTGTCGTATTATCGAAAAGTTTAGAAGGAAACGATTATCTTTCCCTCAAAGCTTCCAAGACATAAAGCGCCGACAAGAAAGTAAAATAACGGCGAGTCCCAACGAAACAGGAATAATAAAAACAAGAGAAGCAACTACCGTAACCTGTATAGATTAGGTACCGCCATAACCCACCCAGGTTTCCGCAGAGACGACAAATAAATGACAAAAATCATCTTTAATAGTCCATTTCTATAGATTATAATTTCAAAACAAATTGCAAGCACGCTGAGCGGCGTCGTATCGGCTATTACAAGTTCTACGCTTGTTCCAGAATAATTATAAAACGTTCAAACAAATATAATGTCCTGTCAGAAAATAATATTAATGTATGTTTTGCAAATTTCCCATGGAAAACGCCAAGTTCGGCGTTGCGCTAATAATTTACAACCTATTTTCATAGTATAAACTATTTCAAAAATTCTGTCAACCATGTTTGAAGGGAAAATAAAGAAAAATGAATACCGTGAAGGATTACGTTCTGTAATCAAGTTTGGGCTGTCAAACGAACGTTCGAGCCTAGACGTTTTCTTTTGCATGAAGTATACTCAAGAAGTGGAAAAATTACGCATATTGATACCCAAGGGCAGGATTTTTGACAATATCGCCCTTCTTTTTAGCTCCGCCGGCTTTCCTATAAACCTTGCGGACAGGACATATAGACCGACGCTCAAGGCTGATTGGCTGGACGCGAAGATAATGAAGCCCCAGAACGTGGGCTCTCTCTTGGAGCTTGGGCGGCACGACGCGGGTTTTACTGGGTTTGATTGGCTTGAGGAGAGCGGCGCGGACGTGGAGAAAGTGATGGACTTGGGACTCGACAAGGTTCGTATCGTGTCCGCGGTCCCCGCTGACTTTGATATGAATGGCTTGAAAGAAAAAAAGCTCACCGTAGCCACCGAATACGTGAACATCGCGGGTAAATGGCTGTCCGCTCAGGGCTATAACTACCATATCCTTCGCACTTACGGCGCGACTGAAGTGTTCCCCCCCGACGACGCGGATATGATTATAGATAATACTTCGTCAGGACAAACATTGAAGGATAACGGTTTGAAGATAACAGGAACTCTTCTTGAGTCGTCTACCCATTTCGTCGCGTCTAAAGCCGCTCTCGCGAACCCCGAAAAACGCGGGCGCATCCAAGAACTCGCTATGCTCTTCAAAGCCGTTCTCGACGGACGGGACAAGGTTATGCTTGAAATGAACGTCGCGGAATCTCTCTTTGAAGAACTGGTCGCCGCGCTCCCCTGTATGCGAAGTCCTACGGTTTCTCCCCTCTACGGTGAAAAAGGCGGGTTCGCTGTCAAAGTTGCGGTTAAGAAAGACGAAGTACCAGAAATCATCCCTCTCCTGAAGAAGTTCGGCGCGACGGATATAGTGGAATATGACTTGCGAAAGGTGGTCCCTTGAAATCATCGCTTAACGCGGACTTTAATCCGCGCCTGACAGGGACAGCGGAGTCTCCTTTCATACAGCGCTCGTTGGGAAGTTCTAGAACAGACGAAGTCTGCGAGGACAGTGGCGCCCCCTTGCAAACAGCGTCTATTGAGAAGTCCTCTAACAGGCGAAGCCTGCTGAAATGGGAAGAGGAGTCGCGGAGAGACGTCTTCCAATGCCGCGTGTTTTCAATACACGAAAGCGTATGTCGGTCGCCGGACAATACAGACACAGGCGTCTTTGTGGCTATCGACTCCGCGGACTGGGCGATTATCCTGCCAGTGATGGAAACGGAACAAGGCAAGGCTTTCGTCATGGTGAGACAGTGGCGACACGGGGCGCAGGAAATGAGCCTCGAATTCCCCGGTGGAGTCTTTGAAAGCGGCGAGACGCCAACGTCCGCGGCTCTGCGGGAGTTGGAAGAGGAAACCGCCTATACCGCGAGGAAAATCACTAGTCTAGGGATGATGAGTCCGAATCCAGCCATCATGTCAAACCATACTTATTTTTTCTTGGCGGAAGAGCTGGAAAAACTGCCCGCGCAACGCCTTGATAAAGACGAATACGTTGACGTGGAAATAGTACCGATTAACGAAGCGCTGAACAACATGGGCAAGCCGCCCTATATACACGCGCTCATGGGAACGGCCGTCGCTCTCTATATGCAAAAAGCGCGAGAAGAACGTCCTTGAAAAAAGACGGAAAAACACTGTAGAATAAGGAGGGAGACGATAAAAATGCGTGTTTTAGCAAAAGATATAGCGCGAGCAGCGCGGGAGAACCCAGAGAAAGATGTGGAGGTTTTCGGATGGGTACATCGTATTCGGGATATGGGCGGCGTTACATTCGTCGTCGTACGGGATAGGTCTGGTATCGTTCAGCTTGTGTTGGAAAACAAGCCGAATATAACGCTGGAATCGGTCGTTTCAGCCAAAGGAAAACCCGCGCTTAACGAAAAGGCGCCGGGCCGCGCGGAACTGCGCGTTGCGAAACTAACCTGCTTGTCGCGCGCGGAACACGAACTGCCTTATCAGGTGAACGGCGACATAAACAAAATCGGCGTTGAAGCCACGTTGGATAACCGCGTCCTATCAGTTCGCAATCCTAAAATACGGGCGATTTTCCACATTCAATCAACTATCATTGAGGCGTTCACCGCATACCTGCGCTCTCAAGACTTCACCGAAATCAAAACTAGCAAGCTCGTTGGAAGCGGCACCGAAGGCGGCACGGAACTATTCGAGGTTGATTACTTTGATCGCAAAGTCTACCTGGCCCAGTCCCCTCAATTCTATAAAGAAGTTATGGTGGCGAGCGGCATGGAGCGGGTTTTCGAGATTGCGCCCGCATACCGCGCCGAAAAGCACGACACTCCGCGGCATTTGAACGAATACGTGTCTATGGATGTGGAAATGGGCTTCATCGAGTCGGAGAAAGAACTAATAGAGCTTGAGAAAGGGCTTTTGACGCATATCTTTGAACAAGTCGCGTTCAAGAACGCCGCGGAACTCAAGCTGTGGGACGCGGTCGTCCCAAGCGCGGACGCGGTAGCGAAATCGCCTACCATAGGTTATGAAGCCGCGGTGAAGCTCGCAAGCGCCGAGTCCGCAAAGGCTGGCGGCGCGCGTATTTTTGACGTAACGCCTGAAGCGGAACGTTACTTGTGCGAGTGGTCAAAACGCGAATACGGCTCGGACCTCGTGTTCGTCAACGAATTCCCCCGCCGCTACCGCCCCTTCTACACGTACCCGCTGGACGCAAGTAGAACCATGAGTTTCGACGCGCTCTTTCGCGGCTTGGAAATCACCACCGGCGGTAGGCGGCAACACGACTACCATGCTTTTTTAGACGTACTGCCGAAATTCGGACTGCAAGCGGAAAGTTTCGGCAGCTACCTTTCCTTGCTCAAATACGGCTGTCCACCCCACGGCGGGTTCGCGGTGGGCTGTGAACGCCTGACCGCCCGTATCCTCGGCGTCTCTAACGTGAAAGAAGCGAGCCTCTTCCCCAGAGACAGAAAACGAGTGGAACCATAAAGGTATGGTATATCTTCTAAAACTAGGCGAGCTTACCCTCAAAGGCGGGAATCGCGGCGAGTTTGAGAAAGTCTTGAAACGCAACCTCAAAGCGCTTTTAAAAGGCGCGGCCGCGGAGATAAGAGTTACAAACGGACGCTACTTTGTGGATGTTCCTGAAGAATGCGTGAAACAAGCGGAGAACGCGTTCTCTCGGCTCTTTGGCATAACAGGGTGGGCGTCGACGCGGGTTTGCGAGAAAACCGTCGACGCTATGCTCGCCGCGTGCATAGCAGAAGCCCGCGTTCTTGAACAAAAAGATGTAAAGACCTTCAAGATTGAAGCCCGCCGAACCGATAAGAGCTTTCCTCTGGACAGTTACGGCGTCATGGCGAACGCGGGTCGGAGCGTACTGGAAAGCGTTCCCACCCTAAAAGTTGACGTTAAAACGCCGTCAGCGGTTATTAATGTGGAGATTCGCGAGAGGATCTATGTCTATAGTAACAACGTCAAGGGGTTGCGCGGACTGCCTGTCAGCGTGGCCGGGCGCGGCTTATTGCTTCTGTCGGGCGGCATCGACTCGCCAGTCGCGGGATTTCTTATGGCGGGGCGTGGTATGAGTATCGACGCCGCGCATTTCCACGCGTATCCTTTTACGTCTGACGAGGCGCAACAAAAGGTTGCCAAATTAGCGGAAATACTAGGCCGCTACACGATAGGCGTCCGTTTGCACATCGTCAGATTTACAGACGTCCAGATGCGTATAAAGGAACGCGCCCCATTCCCGTGGGCAACGGTTCTTTTGCGTATGGCGATGATGAAGGCGTCTGAAAATATCGCTCTCCAATGCAAGGCTAAATGTCTCATAACCGGAGAAAGTCTTTCGCAAGTGGCGAGTCAAACCGCGGAAAACATAGCTTGTACTCAAAGCGTCGTCGCTACGCCGATTCTCCGCCCGCTCATTGGGATGGATAAGGAAGCTATCATCCGTATCTCGGAGAAAATCGGCGCCTATAGGACGTCTATTCTCCCTTACGAAGACTGCTGTACGCTTTTCAGCCCTAAACATCCTGTTTTACGGGGAGACGTTAAGGAAGCTCTATCTCTTTTTGAGAAACTTGACATAGCCGTCTTGATAGAGCGGTCTGTTAAAGAACGCGTCGTCTATCGTTTATAGAGTTTTATGCTACTTCACTGATAGGCTTATGATACGGGATTGAGCGAGGTTGGACCACACTTGGTCGTTGGGCCACTTACTCAAGAGGACGCGATAAGCTTCGAGCGCCGCGTCTTTATTGTTCTGAGACTCATTGAGTCGGCCTATGGCGAACTGGGCGCGGGAAGCGGCGGGAAAGTCAAAATCAGCGGCTTGGGCGTAAATCTCTATGGCGCGGGGGAGGTCGCCCTGTTCCTCAACCGCGACCGCCGCGTTGTAGAGCGCGACAGGCTCAATATAAGCGCCCGCCCCCGCGACCGCCGCGTTATTCCACGCTTTTTCAGCCTCTACCCAGTTATTCTTATCCACGTAGATATTCGCCATGATGGAGAAAGCCCTTGCTCCCGCATAGCCTTTGTATTTCGGAGCGAAAGCCGCCAATTCATCCAAAAGCGTCTGCACGTCCGCGGCTTTCTCTTCGCTGTTAATATCAATCTGCAAGGCGTCAAAGCGGCTTGAAAAATCCTCTACCTGTGCGATAGCTTTCGTTTTCAGCGTTCCGGCGACGCCGTTCACGATGCTGAAAGCTATTATCCCCACAATAATGACAATCAACCCAATGAGAAATCCCATACGGTTCTTCTGGATGAAGTCGCTCAACTGTTGGGCGAATCCTCCTTTGTCTTCCATTTCCACAGGTTTCATTGTCTCCAATTTTTCTTTAGTCATATAGATCTCCTTAATTGTTTTGGACGTTGGTTTTTTGTTAGCGAACAGAGTTTGTCTTCGCTTATAACGATAGATTTACTCTCTTATTCCCAATTCTTGAATCAGTTTAGATAAATACGTCCGTTGAATGTCCAGAATTTTTGCCGTTTCTGTCTGGTTCCAGTTGTTTTCGTCCAGCGCTTTTTTGATGAAACGAGTTTTGAAAACGGTAATCGCGGCTTTGAGATTGCGGGTTTTCTCTTCGTTTTGAGCGGGCTTTAGGAAGAGGTCGTTTTCGCTCAAGAAGCGGGTGCCGTCGCCTGGTATGGTCGTCAAGACGCACGCGCGCTCAATGCAGTTCTCTAGTTCCCGAATGTTACCGGGCCACGGGTACGCAAGCATTGCCTCAATAGCGCCCATAGAAAAACCCTCAAATATCTTCTTCGTTTCCATCATGGTTTTTTTCAAAAAGAAATTCGCCAGTTCTGTGATGTCTTCTAGTCTCTGACGAAGGGGCGGAATGAGCAGAGGGAAGACGCTAATCCGGTAGTAGAGATCGTTCCGGAATTCGCCCTTTTTCACCATGACTTCGATGTCGCGGTTCGTCGCGGCCAAGACGCGGACGTCCACCGTTATGGGAGTCGAGTCTCCTACCCTTTCAAAGGTCTTGTCTTGTAGCACGCGCAGGAGTTTAGCCTGCATGGACAGAGATAATTCCCCAATTTCGTCTAGGAATACGGTACCGCCGTTAGCCGTTTCAAAACGTCCCTTCCGGTCAGAAACCGCGCCGGTAAAAGCGCCCTTTTTGTGTCCGAAAAGTTCGCTCTCAAAGAGGTTATCCGGTAGAGCCGCGCAGTTCACCCGCACAAAAGGAGCTTTCTTACGTGGGCCGCGGAGGTGTATCTGTTCCGCGAAAAGCTCCTTCCCCACGCCGCTCTCCCCCAAAATCAACACTGAAGAATTAGTCTGAGCGATGCGGTCAATCAACTCCAGTTTCTCCAAGATGACCGGACTCTTCGCAATGAATGTGTGATAGCCGTCTTCGATCTCCCGCTTGTCGATTTTTTCTATCATCGCGACTTGTAGTTGCCGGATTTCGTTCCGCGCCTTCTTGATGTTTTGGGCGTTGATGATAGCAAGCGCGGCTTGATTCGCCAGTATCAAGAGCCAATCCATGTCGTCTCCGGAAAAAGACTGTCCGTTTTTCTTGTTGATGATTTCGATAACCCCGATACATTCATTCTTGACTTGCATGGGGACGGCAAGCATGGTTTTACAAAAATAGCCGATTTCGTTGGAAATGGAGTCGATATGGCGCTCATCGTTTTCTGCGTCGGTCAGCGCCACTGGTTCGTTGTGTTTGACGACCCAGCCCGCGATGCCTTCGTCCTTGTCAATCTGAAACCGCTTCACGTCCATACCTTTTGGACCAAGGGCGACTTCAAAGTAGAGTAAATTAGTTTTTCTGTCGAGCAGGAGAAGACTGGCTGCTTCCGCATCGCAGAGTTTTGCCGCGGAGTCGATAATTTCAGTCAGCAGACCAGTAAGGTCCTGAATACTTGAATTAATACGTGTATTAATGTCAACAAGTGTATTGAATTTCTGAATATCAACAGTCTGCATTTCTTTTCAGGAATAGGAAATTGGGAGGTGAGATTCTTGTTGGCAAATGGAGTCCGTTCAGACGGCACCTATAACAAAAACCTACTCCCTATTCCCCCGCTTCCTATTCCTCCTTCTGTTTCAAAAGCTCTCCGAAGGGGTTGTAGGTCGAGCCGTCTCTTTCGTCGGTGGCCATATATTGCGAAACTTCGTCGCGATGGAGCTTACGTTGGTAATCTCGAATGGAGAATGCGGCTTTCTGCCTATCAGGTTGCATTTCAATGACGACCGCTTTGATTCTGTCGCCAATCTTGTACTTCTTTATAGCTTCGTCCTGTGTTTCATTTGAGTTTTCGGGGAGATTAGATTTGTGAATCAATCCTTCAATACCGCCCAGTGTCTTGACGAAAATACCGAAATCGGTGATAGAGGAAACTTCTCCTTCCACGAACGATCCTTGCCGATAAGCGGACGCAAAAACCCGCCATGGGTCGTCGGTGAGTTGTTTCATACCGAGCCTGATGTTCCGCTTGTCTTTTTCCACCTCGATGACCATAATATCGACTTCCTGTCCCAGCTGCAATTCGCTTCCCGGGTGCTTCACCTTCTTGTTCCATGAAATATCGTCCGCATGGAGGAATCCGTCGATGCCCTCCTCCAGCTCGATGAACGCGCCCGCATTAGTGACCTTCACCACTTTACGCGTAAGCCGCGTCCCAACAGGATACCGCTCCCCGACCGTTGACCAGGGATTTACCGTTACCTGCTTCAAACCCAGGGAAACCCTGCCGGCCTGGAGGTCGTAGCCCAGTATCATGCACTCGACTTCAGAGCCTATGGTCACCATGTCTTCGGGCTTCGGCACCTTTTTCACCCATGAAAACTCGGAGATATGAGCAAGTCCCTCAATACCTTCTTCGAGCTCGATGAACGTGCCGAAATCGGTGTTCTTCGTTACCTTGCCCTTCACGACGTCGTTGACATGGAATTTTTCCTCGAAGTGCACCCACGGGTCGTCCATGAAGTGTTTTATGGAAAGATTGATACGTTTTTCAACCGGGTCAAGACGGATAACTTTGAGTTTGATTTCTTGACCCCGCTTCACGAAGTCCTTGGGGCGGTTTACATGACCCCAGCTCATATCGTTAAGGTGAAGAAGTCCGTCGAATCCGCCCAAGTCTATGAAAGCGCCGAAGGAAGTAAAACTTTTGACGACCCCGACCACGTCCGCGCCTATAGGCGTATTCTCAAAAAAAGCGTCTCGTTTTTTCTCTATTTCTTCTTCAAGCCATTTACGGCGATTTACCACGATATTTTGCTTCCCCTCGGAGTAGAGACGTTCCACGTAGACATTGGTCTTCAAGCCGAGAAGTTTTTCCGGCTTATCAACTTTCTGTAGGTCGGATTGGCTAATGGGAAGGAAGGCGTGAGTGTCCTGTCCCATATAAACGTCAAATCCTCCTTTGACGGTTTTTTCAATTACCGCTTCGACAGGCAGATGTTCCTGAAACGCCTGGCGTAAATTCTTCCAAAAGAGCTTCACGTCAGCCTTCTGCTTCGAGATGATAACTTCTCCGTGCCTATCTTCTTTCGCCACGAGAATGACCATTACCTTATCCCCTACCTGAGGAGGGGCGGTAAACTCCGATACGGGTATCTTGCCCTCGGACTTGAGGTTAACGTCAACGAAAACATGATCATTCGCTATCTGAATGACTTCTCCTTCGACGAGTTGTCCCTCTTCAGCCAAATCGAGAGATTTTAGATACTCCTCCTGTAACTGCATCTGGTCGGCTTTTTGTTCGACCGCCAGAGTCCCCTGATTGGTGTCCTGCGGTTCCAAGCCCGCTTCCACTTCCATCTTATCCATATTAATTCCTTTTTTAAAGACCGTCTTTATTTTACAGTCTAATATACGCTAATAATTTGTCATAAGTTTGCTCGATAGTCAAGTCCGCTGTATCCAAAACTATTACTCCGTCCACGATTTTCAGACTGCCTTCAGCTTTGTTTCGGTCGATTTCGTCCCGTTTCTGTATGGCGGCGGCGATTTCCTCAAGGGAAAGCCCGGATACGCTCTGTTCAAACCGCCGCCTTGCCCGCGTTTCAATCGAAGCGTCAAGGTAAAAACGGTGGTCCGCGTTCGGAAAAACCACGCTCGTCATGTCTCGCCCTTCAACAACGACGTCTATATCCTTCGATATCTTACGGACGAGCTCGTTGACTACGCGCCGAATCGGAATGATAGCCGACAGTAGGGGAGAATTTTTATCGATTTCATCGGAGTGGAGTAGGGCGTCGACGTTTTCCCGGTCAAGAAATATTTCTCCGTCGCCGTATGTTATGTTTGCCTGTTCTGCGAACATAACGACCGCCTCGGAGTTCTTTATATCCACGCCTTTTTTCAAACAGCCAAGTGTAAGAGCGCGGTAGATGTTTCCAGAATTGATATAGGTCAAATGAAGCCGTTCCGCGAGAAGCCGCGCGATAGTGCTTTTCCCCGCTCCGGCCGGGCCGTCAATGGCGATTACCATAAAAATACTATATATCGCTTTTGAAAAATAGTCAAGTGGGAGAAATAATATCACGGCAAAACGTGAAAGCAAAATAATCATAACGAATACAGCTTGATTTTTTTTGGGAATCGTTATACTCTAAATAGTCTTTTTCAAACCGTTTCCCGCTTTCATACGGATGTGGGAAGGAAAACCACAATTTTTATTTTGTTTGGAGGTGTTTATGAAAAAACTGGCTTTGACGGCGCTTGCGCTGTTATTGGGAACTGGGTTGTTCGCTCAGACCAAGTTCAGCGCGTCGACTTTTGACGACCGCGCAAGTCAAGGAGGAACTTCGGAGCTTAAATTGACCGAAGCTCAGGAGACCATCGCAGGGAAGGCGGTAACGACCTACACGTTTGACGGTAGGGTAACGAACAAGTACCAATACGGCTTTGCCGGCGCCGTATTCATTCCCGCCGACGACGCCACGACCGAGGCTCTTAAAACAGCCAAAGCCGTTACTTTCTGGGCGCAGGACCTCGGTTCCGCGTTCCCGCGTTTTGGACTGTCAATATGTACGCCCGCCGACATTACAGATTCCGCGTTCTATCAGAAAGAGGTGCCATTCCCCAAGCAGGCGCGGCAAATCACGGTAAAAATACCGAACGATTTGCGGCAACCCCAATATTGGGGCGAAAAGAGGCCCTTCAATCAAGCCAACGCGACCCAGTTGCAGTTTCAGTCAACCAACAACGGTTCCCCGGGAAACGTCAAGTTCAAAATCTGGGATATTCAGTTTGTGAAGTAATTATTCATATCCGTATCGCGTAATTGGAGGAGTAGGAGAAAGGGTTTTACGGCGTTCAGACGTTGTTCCAAGGACCTCAACTTCCTACTCCTAATTTGTTGTCAGTTCGCTTTTCAAGCCCTCTTGAAACAAAATTGATTGTGTGGTATTATTACAAATAATAGACGTCTCTATAAACCTGTAGGCGCTCTAATCGCAAATCAGAAAATCTTGTTTTGAAATATGGAGGGAAAATATGACCGTAAACGACGCGGTAACAATACTTGAAGGACAGTTCTTTTCGGGCGAATCAGACGCCTCTATGGAAATAGCTTCCGCCTGCGGCGCGGATCTAATGAGCGACGTGATGGCTTTCGTAAAAGACCGAGTGGCGCTTCTCACGGGCTTGGTGAATCCGCAAGTCATTAGAACCGCCGAACTTTTAGACATTCACTGCATCATTTTTGTCCGCGGAAAAATTCCGAGCCGCGACATGATAGATATGGCTCAAGAGTCGGACATCATCCTAGCGAGCACAAAACTGCCTATGTTCATAGCGTGCGGCAAACTCTATGAAGCAGGACTCAAAGCTGGAGGAACGCGGCGTATTTAAATATAGAAGAAGTAAAGAATCAGTTACGGCGAAGAATGAAGCTACCTCCGCCTCCTGCGGCGGACGCGGAAGTTCAATTCCGTGTTGCGTATGTTACAATGCGGAAACAGTGGGCGTGTTACAAAACAGTTCTCCTTTTTCTTTCAATGAAGGACGAAATTGACACGGAACCGCTTGTCAAGGCGGCTTTTGAAGATAAAAAAGCCGTTTTTGTCCCCAAAATCATTGGAAATAGTCTACATTTTTTTAGGATAGCCGATTTGAACAGCCTTGAAACAGGCGCTTTTGACGTCAGGGAGCCAAGGGGCGGCGTTGAGCTAACGGATAAAGATTTCCCCGTGTATATTGTTACGCCGGGGCTTGCCTTTGACAGAAACGGTAGGCGTTTGGGGCGGGGCAAGGGTTATTACGACCGTTTCTTTGCGGAAATCGACCAAAGAGGGTTGTCTTACTTGTCCGTTGGGCTCTGTTCCACGGAACGTATTGTTGACGAAGTACCGTCGACGGCTTTTGATAAAAAGATGGACGTCGTTATTGCCGTAGGCTCGCCTGTATTTTGACCGGGCGTATTTTAAGCAGCGACTATTTTTTTATTGTTTTTAAGGAACAAATTCTAATAGAGTAGCGCTTTTTAAAGGAGGTTTTATGCAAAAACCGTTTTTGAAGCTTTTGTTCTTCATCATAGATTGGGACAAGGCGAAGGCAGTCTCGGATGTGTTCGGAGAACGGCGTTTTGTGTTTATGAGCAAGGGATTGGGAACTGCGAGTTCGGAGATACTCGACCTTTTGGGGTTGGGCAGTTCTGACAAGGCGGTGATTCTTTGCCTTGAGGAAGGTAAGTCTACGGAGCTGGTAGACGCGGTGCGGGCGAAGCTTGGAGCGCGGAGCGCGGGCGCGGGCATCGCGTTTACTGCGCCGCTTTCCGGTATTAACGCGCCGGTTATGCAACTCTTCATCGAATCAATCACCATTGAAGAAAAGGATGAAACAATGGAAGAAAAAGTAGAAATCAAGAACGACTTGATTGTGGCGATATTGAACCACGGGTATAGCGACGATTTTATGGCGACCGCCCGCGACGCGGGCGCGCGGGGCGGCACAGTCATCAGCGCGCGCGGGCTTTCCCAAAAAAAGGTCAAGAAATTTTTGGGAATATCCGTACAGGATGAAAAAGAAATCATCATCATTTTAGCGGATAGGGAAAAGAAGGTTCCCATAATGCAAGCCGCGGCGGGCGCTTTTGGCGCATCGTCAAAAGCCGAAGGCGTAGTGTTTTCCCTGCCGGTCGACCAGGTGATGAGTCTCAACCAACAGTTCTAAATTTCTATTTTTTTATCATAGACAATTTTTGTGCTATATACTGCTAAAAGGAGTAGATATGGAAAGTATTGATGTTGGAATTTGGTCGGTTTTGCCGCCTGTTATCGCTATTGCGTTGGCGCTTATTACTAAAGAGGTGATATTCTCGTTGCTTTTCGGCATCGTCGCCGGGGCGGTCATCTATAGCGCGGCTTTGGGGCTTGGCGTTGTCGGCGTATTCACTACGACTATTGACCTTATGATACATAAGGTAGCGGACAGCGACAACGCGGCGATGATAATCTTTCTCGCCTTGCTAGGCGCTTTGGTCGCGCTCATTACGCGGGCGGGCGGCTCGCGGGCTTACGGCGTATGGGCGTCGCGGAGAATCAAGACCCAGCGAAGCGCGGGGTTGGTAACCGCGTTGCTCGGCGTGTTGATTTTCATCGACGACTATTTCAACTGCCTCACCGTCGGCACGGTTATGCGTCCGATAACGGACAGGCAAAAAATGTCCCGCGAGAAGTTGGCGTATTTCATAGACGCCACGGCCGCGCCCATCTGCGTCATAGCGCCGATTTCCTCATGGGCCGCGTCCGTCATCTCTTATTATCCGACAGAAACCGGCGTTACCGGAATGGAGGCGTTTATCGGTTCCATTCCTATGAATCTTTACGCGATTCTCACCATCTTCATGGTCGTCTCCCTCGCGGTGCGGAAAAACGGCGACTTCGGCCCCATGTCTGCGGCTCAACGCCGCGCGTTAGAATCGGAAATCGCCGATACTCAGCCCGCATCCGCCGACGACGAATTAAGCAAGCTCGACGTCTCCAATAAGGGCAAAGTACTAGACTTACTCTTGCCGGTCGCCTTTCTCGTTATCTTCTCGGTGCTGGCGATGCTCTGGTACGGCGGTTACTGGCAAGCGGGCGAGGACGGCGCACGCAAGTCTCTGTTCCAGGCTTTTGGGGACACTTCCGCGGGCTTCGCGCTGGCGCTTGGCGGGTTTGGCGCTCTTTTCGTGGCATTCTTCCTCTTCACGCCGCGGAAGCTCTTTTCTTTTTCCGAATTTTTCGCCTGCATAATCCAGGGCGCCAAATCCATGTTTACGGCGATTGTGATTTTGACCCTTGCGTGGACTATAAGCGGGGTATGCCGGGACCTCCTCGGAACCGGAGTATATGTGGCGGGCGTTGTGCAGGCTTCGTCGCTTCCGGTCGCCTTAATACCGGCGATTATGTTCATAGTCGCGGCCGCGCTCTCCTTCGCCACAGGCACGGCGTGGGGAACCTTCGGCATCCTCATCCCCATCACTATCAATATCTGCGACATCGTGGCGCCGTACCTTTCCATAACCGCTCTCTCCGCGGTGCTTGCGGGGTCGGTCTTCGGCGACCACTGCTCCCCGATTTCCGACACGACGATACTTTCTTCGACGGGAGCGCGTTGCAACCACATCGCCCATGTGTCAACCCAGATCCCTTACGCGGTTACGGTGGCGTGCGTCTGCTTCGCGGGCTACATCGTCGCGGGCTTCACCGCGGCGTTGGGCTTCGCTGTAAGCGTAGCGATAACGCTCCTCTCGTCTCTGGTCGTATTGAGCGCTGTTCTCTTAATCCTGCCAAAGGTTTTTCGGACGCAGGCAAAGCCTGTTTAACGACTTCGCAAACGGGCGTTGTACGAAAAAGGTCGCCGTTGACCCCGACAGGTAGGCTCCGTTTAAGCGGAGCCTACCCGATATTAGGAATGTGCGGTGTCTGACGCCCGTATCGCGCCCCGACCCCACCGAATGCCAAAGAGACAGACGATAGCTCTCAAATTTCCTATCTTTTTCGCCTTCCGCGCCTTTAAGGAAAGACCGTCCGCGGCGAAAAGAGCGAAGCGTAACGGCCTTTCCTTCCGCGCCTTGTTTAGAAGGGTAACATAAGCCGTACGCCGACTTTGAAGACCGGCAATTCAAAATATACGGAATCGCCGACTATTTCCTGAATAAAACCAGTGTCTTTCAGTCCCTTTGATGTGGATTTTTCGTAATAATTGGTCAAGATAAAGGCGGAAACGCCCGCCTCGACAAAGAATTTAAGATATAGAGGCGTTTCCCATTCATAACCCAGAGCAAGAGCGAAACTGAACGGACTAAAATCGCCAAACCAGCTCGTTTCAAACATAGTTTCAAACGTTTTCCCCCAGCCTTTCCAGTAACCGTTCCATGAATTTCTAAAAGACGGCGGGGAAGCGACATTGTTTTCGCCGATTCCATCAAGATTGAGACGCATCATAGCGGTGAACTGAAAGTAAAATTGCGGGATGTAAGGTTTTTCCAGCGAAAGAGCGCGCCACCCAACTGCAAGCCCGGGCATGACGAGTCTCTGGCTATTGAAACTCGTCTCGAGCGGTCGACCGTCGCTATTAACGGAGAACAGTCCGAAAATCTGCTGTTGAACTCCTATGCTGAAGAACCATCCATTTTGCGCGTACTTTGAAATCCAGAATTCCGGGAAACAGCCCTGAAGAAGCCCGACGTCAATACTTGTCGGGAAGAAACGCTGGCGCGGCAAGTCTAAAACGTTATTGTCCTTGTCCACATAGGAAACGCCTCTGCGTCTCGCGTATTTTTTGTGGAAGGTCTCCCAGTAAAACGTCGCGGGCATAGATATATCAAAACCAATGGTTCCCGAATCCGGTATGGTGAACGGCGTCTTAAAAACGCCGTAGACTTGAAGCCCCGGAGGTCCGTTGACGACGAATTGCGGTTTCAAAGCGCCTCTGATGAAATCCCTCAAATCGGTCGCTATAGGCAGCCAAAAATAGACGAGCAAGTCCTCTTCTCGCGGGGCGCGTTCCGAAAAGACCTTCTCAAGCACGTTCAATTCGGAGAAAAGCTCGCGGATAGAATAACGAACCGTCAGCTTGCCGTTATTAATATCGCCTGTTACATGAATATCGATAAAAATCGGTATCTTCTGATCCGTCGCTTCGGCGATGGGGTCCCCGCCCGCCGCCCCGTCTTCGTAACGGAGAATCTGAGCCGCGTTTTCCACGCCGCTCAAAGAGGCCTCTATAGAATAATTCCAAAATTCCTTGTCAGGAAAGGGACCCGTGTAGTCCCGCCAGAGAACGTCGCCCGCTTCCCGCGCCAAAAGGAAGAATTCCTCGTCGATGTTGAATCGAAACAACACGTTCATGCTCGCTTTCTGATAGTCAGGAAGTTGCTGGGCGTGAAGAGAAAGAGCGGAAACCGTCAACCATATAAAAACAAATTGTTTGAATAGCGAAGAAGTCAATTTAGCGATTTGAAGTCTTATTACCATTTTATCATCGCTCCAAAGGAAACGCACATACCGAAATCGGTTCTGTCTTCTCCGAAAGTATCCCTTTCGTACCAAAAAACTTTCGGGGACCTGAATTCGCCCACGAGGGCCCATCTTGAGAAATGATATTCCAAGCCGAGCCAGAGCGGGTCAGCCAGAATATCGTATTGAGTATCTGAAAAAACGAGAGACGCGCCCGTGCCCGCTATGATTCGCAGGGGCCACCTGTTTTTCGGGAGTAGGGAAAGCCCAGTCCCGAACCGTAACTCGCCGTGGGCTTTGTCTTTAAACGAAGACAAGGCGTCGCTCGCGTTCCACATCCCGTAATCGAGTTTGAGAAACCAACGGTCCGGATAAAGGAAGAACCTGTATTCCACGACCGCGGAATACGTCGCAAGGTCGCGCAATTCCGTCGTGAGGACGAAGCTCTGCCTGTTCTTCGCCAACAGCGGTTTTATGGTGAAAGGCTCGTCGGTTACGCCGTTAGGCAAGGTGAAGGAACGGGACCAGTAGCCTTCTTTAGTCGCGGTTCCGAAAACCGTCGCGTTTTTGACGAAAAGGAACACGGAATCGGTCGTCAGCTCGCCGTTTTTGACGACGCCCGCGCTGACGCCGTTTTCACCGCCGTAGCGAATTTCAACGCCGTCTTGGACGCAGAAGAAACGTTGCGGAACGCTCACAGCGAAATCCTGGTTAAACTCCATCGCGGGAAAAGACTTGTCGTATTTTTGCAACAACCGCGCCGCGGAAATTTCAACCGTATCGTCTATGGACACGCCGCCGCCGACCGCCATAAGCGGCGTGAAGAACGTCTCGCTCGCCCGCGTCCTATTCTCCACCGCGTCGAACATACCAAAACGCCATGAGAGCCTCCCGCCGCTGTATACGGTCCACACGGTAATAGCCCAACGAACCCCGTTTTCAACGCACAGCCGCTTCAGCTCCTCTGAAGAAAAATTTTCCGTCTTGTCGTTAATATAAGGAACTTGAACCTGTATACCCCTGTTCCAAAACGCGGCGTCAACGATGTAGGCGGTTTTTTCAACTTCTGGTCGAAGCTCCGGCGGAGTATTCTCTTCACCGTGATGGCTGTAGACGATAACAGCCGAGTCGTTGTCCAGCTCTTGCGTATAAACGCCGCTCTGACTCAGCGCAAACGCTAATATACATACAAAAAACAAAAACTTCTTCATTACCTATATTATACCATAAAGACGCATATAAAACAATAATCTAATCGTTAGAAACGAACCGCGTCTTTTTTAAGACCGCTTCTTTCCGCAACAGCGCCATTAACAAAGCGACGTCCCCCTGGCGCACGCCCGGCGTCCGCGCCGCCTGCCCCAGATTCAAAGGACGGACGACCGACAGCTTCTCCCTAGCTTCGACGGAAAGCCCTGTCGCCGCGCGGTAATCAAAATCCGGCGCAAGCCTGACGTTTTCCATTTTAGCGGAACGTTCCGCTACCCGGCGTTCCTTTTCAATATAACCCTCGTACCTCGCGTCGAGAGCGGCGCGAGCCGCCCATTCTGGCGGGAAATCCCGCGGCTCGCCTAGACAGGCGTAAATCTCTTCTATAAGAACCGAACCGTCTATTAAGCCTCGTTCAAGGGATTTGTTATCGCGCTTACAGACGCGCAGCAATTCGCGGACGGCTTCGACGCCCCGTGTCTTCTCCTGAAACCGTTCCCATCTGCTGTCGTCTATCAAGCCCAAGTCCCTGCCTTTAGGCGTAAGCCGCGCGTCCGCGGCGTCGTGGCGGAGCAGAAGCCGGTACTCGGCGCGGCTTGTGAACATACGGTAAGGTTCTTTGGTCCCAAGCGTAGACAAGTCGTCTATCAACACGCCGATATAGGCTTGGTCCCTGCCGAGTACGAAGGGCGGCTCGCCCCGCATTTTGAGCGCCGCGTTGACGCCCGCCATAAGCCCTTGCGCGGCCGCTTCCTCGTAACCGGAAGTCCCATTGGTCTGACCCGCGGAGAAAAGCCCGCGCAGGCGTTTAGATTCGAGCGTAGGAAATAAGTCGAGCGGGTCCATGTAGTCGTATTCAACCGCGTAAGCGGGACGCACAATCCGCGCACGTTCCAGCCCGGGAATCGCGTGGATGAAATCGCGCTGAACGTCTTCCGGGAGGGACGAAGACAGGCCGTTCAAGTACATTTCATTCGTGGACAGACCTTCCGGCTCGATAAAGACGTGGTGTCTGTCCCTTTCGGGGAACCGCGTTACCTTATCCTCGATAGAAGGGCAGTAACGCGGACCCGCGCCTTTAATCTTGCCTGTGTAAAGCGGTGAGCGGCCGATATTGGCGCGGATGATTTCGTGCGTCCGCTCGTTGGTATAGGTAATCCAGCAAGGGACCAGGGGGAGTCGAGGAAACAAGGAGGGGGAAGTCTCCCCCTCGCTCCAGCCCCGCTTGCGCGTGTCTTCCGTTCCCCCCTCTCCTAGGAGGCTTGCGCCCCCTAAAACCCCGGACTCGTTTCCGAGGGCGTCGGGTCCCCAGAAAGAAAAAGGTTCAGGCTGTTCGCCGTCTTGGCGTTCCAGAACCGAGAAGTCAATGGAAGAGCCGTCGACGCGCGCGGGCGTGCCGGTTTTGAGGCGCGCCATAGGGAAACCCAGCTCGCGCAAGCGCCGACCCAAGCCGAGCGCGGACGGTTCGCCCATCCTCCCTTGGGGCGCGTCGAACGCGCCGATGAAGATTCGTCCTTCTAAAAAAGTGCCGGCCGTAAGAATCACTGTCCTTGCGGAGACGTTGCGTCCTCTTTCGGTAACGACGCCTTGAACAGCGCCGTCCCGAGTCAGGAGGTCTACTACGGTATCCATGAAGATATGGAGGTTGGGCTGGCGTTCCAGCGAAGATCGGGCTGCGGCTTGGTAGACCGCCTTATCCGCTTGGGCGCGGGGCGCCTGCACCGCGGGGCCGCGGGAGCGGTTCAGCACCCGGTATTGAATCATACTTTTGTCTATGAGACGCGCCATTTCCCCGCCGAGCGCGTCCACTTCGCGCACGAGGTTGCCTTTAGCCAGCCCGCCGACGGCCGGGTTGCAAGACATCGCGCCGATACGGTCCGGGTTCTGCGTTACGAGAAGGACGCTGAACCCCAGTCGGCTGACGGCGAGCGCGGCTTCTATCCCCGCGTGTCCCCCGCCGATTACAATGCTGTCGTAGTCCATTGGGAGAATTATACACCGAATAGCGGCTAAAGTCAAACGACGAAGAGCATGAAGATACCTACCAACATGGCCTCGATTTGGGCGCCCATTTTGGCGGGCAAATCCGCTTACTTAACTTAGCGGGAGCGTAGGCGATTTTGATACCCAATTCATGCCGCTCCACAAGATACGTCTCTACCGTCGCCTGCGCCGTCGGCGTCGAGTCGTGCGAGTGAAGCCCCAGACTGACAAGATACGCCTCCGCGCGAGGGCGGCACGTAGAAGTACCGCTTCTTCACCTCCCGCATCTTCGCGGTCATCGCCTCGAAAGCGGTCTTGCTATTATCCGCCCCGCGAGAGAATAGTTTGTTGCGTGTCATAATACGTTTATTATCGCCGTCTGCTCAGTGCCAGACACCGCCCCGCTATCTAACGATCGCTAATGAAATCTATATTGCATACAAGAATCCCGCTTGAGCCGATTGAACGAAAATCCCCTTGTTAAAACGTATTATTTATGTTATTATTTAAATAGCGCGTGTTTCGGTCGTCTCCGCGCGCTGAGGGAAAGATTCGTAGGAAAATGCCAGAACAAATTTTTACTTTTGGAACTATTGCGTCAAAAGTCTGTATACAGGAAGAAATTCCCCTTATAGAAACGCTTTTAGAAGATACGCGGCAAGTTCTTATCGTTTGCGACGAGAACACGCGGTATATCGCCGAAAGAGCGGCGGGCGGGTGGAATCCGCCCCGTTGCGTCTTGAAAAGCGGAGAAGAGCGCAAGAATTGGGCGAGCGTAGAGACGATTCTCCGCGCCGCGATGGACGCGGGACTCGGCAGGGACGGCGCTTTCGTGGGCGTGGGTGGCGGAGTCGTGGGCGACGCGACCGCCTTCGCCGCAAGCGTCTATATGCGCGGCGCAAGGCTGGCGCTCATGCCCACAACCTTGCTCGCAATGGTCGACGCGGCGGTCGGCGGCAAAACAGGCTTCGATCTCTTCGGCGTGAAGAATCTCGTGGGGACGTTTTACCCCGCGTCTCTCGTCGTTATGCCTGTGGACGCTCTAAAAACCCTGCCGCCCAAAGAGTTTAAGTCCGGCATGGCGGAACTCGTCAAGACCGCGATTCTGGACGAGAACGACGACTTTCTAATAAAAATAGAAGGTAAAGGAATGGACCTCGTCGCGTTGATAGTCCGCTCCATAGAAATAAAGGGGCGTATCGTGGAGGAAGATCCGCGTGAAACCGGTAAGAAGCGGGCGCTGTTGAACTTGGGACATACTTTTGGACACGCCTTGGAAGCGGCGGTCGGACTGGGAACGCTTACGCACGGCGAAGCGGTTGCCTGGGGCGTCTCCCGCGCTTGCGCCTTGGGGCAAAGGCTGGGGCTTACTCCTTCGGCGAGAGCGGAACGGATAACCGCCCTGCTCCGTAACCTCGGTTACGAAACGGGCGCGTCCCACCCGCTCCTGCGCGATAAGGCGTTGTTTATGCGCTCGCTTCTTCATGATAAAAAGAAAAGAACCGGTAGGCCGTCCTTTGTCGTTCCGACAGAGCGCGGAGCCGCGCTGGCGTCGGTGGATAACCTGGGATCGATTGAGGACTTGATTGACGCCGCCCCTTAAAATAATCAATAAAATAAGGAAGAGATTTTGAAATTACGTTTATTATTGTTATTTTTATTATTTCCCGCTCTTGTTTTCGCGCAGGATAGGGAAGAGCCTGAAGAAACGCAAACCGTTTATTATATAGGAGACATTCGGTTTGACATAACTGGCAGAACTCTTGAGACCGCCCTGCTCCGCGTGGGCGAACTAAAAAAAGGCGAGGAGTTCGTCGGCATAACAAAGTTGGAGAAATACGTCAAGGATAAGGAACAGCTTCTCAAGAATCAGCGCGTCTTGGAGAGCGTTGAAATTAGCTATGAACTGAAAGAGCCTGCGGGAGATAGGGTTCCGATAACGATTTTGGTTAAAACCGTCGACACCCGCAACTTCATCATCCTGCCGGAGCCGAAATTCAGCACAAGCAGCGGGCTTGAGGCTGAACTTAAAGCGCGCGATTACAACCTTCTCGGCTCCATGACCCCTTTGCGTTTTGATTTGGGTTATGCGCTTGAAGCGGACGATTTGTGGAACTGGGAGAAAGGAGCGTTGACTCTTTCTATTGATTCTGGTCTGCCTTTTCGCGCCTTAGGTCTTGACTGGGATTTCAACTTTGACCATGATTTCAAATACACCTTTGGCAAAGAGCCCCTCTACTACAAGAATATCAGCGGCATTTCAATGAACGTCCCGTGGAAACACACGACGTTTACCTTCGGCTTTGAGGAAAATTTTATCTTTAACGAGGAAAACGAGGACGCCTATAAGCCGGATTTCGGCGATATTGTCCTTTTTTATATGTCCAGCGAGCTTTATACGGCGTGGAAAATCCCCTTCGGCTTTGACGTGGGGCCCTTCGGCGAATTGTCTTACACGCCGAAGATTTCAGGGAAAATCAACTACGCGCCCGACGGCGTAGACGATTTGCACAGGGGAACTTCCGCTATTATGGAACATTCCCTCGCTTTCGGAAAGGCGAATTGGATTGAAAACCACCGCGAAGGGCTTACGGCGTCTCTGGACAACTCCAATTCATTCAATTTTTACCGAGGCGACTGGTCTGTGAGTTGGGGCGCGACCGCCTCTGGTTATAAAAAAATCACGGATATTTTCGGGATTTTCGGCTTTGGCGTGTCCGGACGCGCGGTATTCAAGCAGTGGTTCTTCACCAATTCTTTCAAAGATGGTAAATATCCCGCTTATAGCAGCGTGGGAGGTTTCCTCCGCGGAGTGAAAGACAACACGGTTATCGCGGAAGACGGCGACGTTTTATTCGCGTTTAGCGCCGACTTTCCCTTGCAAGTTCTACATTTTGTGCCTTCAGAATGGTTTCACGCGCGGAGTCTCCGCTTTTTCAATTTTGACTTCCACATTTCGCCTTTCATAGACGCGGCCTTTACCAACGGCAAGAAAGACGTGGACTGGAAAAACGGCTTTTACCAAACGCCGCCCGCCAAAGACGCGGACTTTTCCCCGCTTTTAGCCGCGGGTTTGGAAGCCGTCGTGTTTCCGCTGACGTGGCGGAGTTTTTACCTGCGCGTAAGTATCGGGTACAACATAAACAAACGTATTGAAGAGCAAGACATGGTTCCTTATGACGAAGTTTTCATCGGAGTGGGACATGAGTATTAGCTCGAATATAATTATTAAAAGGAGTAAATAATGCAAGCGATCATTTTAGCGGCCGGGATGGGGAATCGACTCGGTAAGTACACGGCGGACAACACTAAATGTATGTTGCCGGTAAACGGAAAGACCTTGATTGAACGGGCGCTCGACGCGCTCGACGCGGCCGGCGTCCGCGAGTGCGTGATGGTCGTCGGGTATAAAAAAGAAAACGTTATCGCGTTCTTGGGTAACCGTTACAAAAACATTAATGTCCGTTACGTTTCCAACGACGTTTATAACAAGACGAATAATATATACTCGCTGTATTTGGCGAAGGATTTCTTAATTAACGACGATACCTTGCTCTTGGAAAGCGATTTGATTTTCGAGGAACGCCTCATTGCCGATATGCTGGCAAGCCCGGAACCTACCATAGCCGCGGTCGCGGCTTATGAGCCGTGGATGGACGGCACGGTCGTGCAGTTGGCGCAAGGAAACGTCATAGCTAATTTCATACCAAAGAAGTTTTTTAATTATAACGAAAAGAAAACGTATTACAAGACCGTCAACATTTACAAATTCTCAAAAGAATTTTCGCAAAACACTTATATTCCGTTTTTGGAAGCCTATTGTAAGACCATGGGTAACAACGAATATTACGAGCAGGTTTTGCGCGTTATCGCGACGCTCGACAAACACGAGCTCAAAGCTTTCGTCTTGAACGGGCAAAAATGGTATGAAATCGACGACGTTCAGGACAAACAAATCGCGGAGATTATCTTTAGCGCCGCGCCTAAGGAGAAGCTCGCAAAAATACAAAGACGCTACGGCGGGTATTGGCGTTTCCCCGGCGTCTTGGATTTTTGTTATTTAGTCAACCCCTATTTCCCGACGCGACAGCTCTTGAACGAACTCAAGGCGTCCTTTCGCGATTTGCTTACCGCGTATCCCTCTGGTTTAAATACGCAAAATACGCTCGCAGGTAAACTCTTCTCTATTGACGAGAAAAATATTTTAGTCGGTAACGGCGCGGCTGAACTAATTCGGGCGCTTGCGTCGGAGTTAAAGGGAAGCGTCGGCGTTTTCTACCCGACATTCAACGAATACCCGGAGAGTTTCTTGAACAATGAAATCGTCGCCTTCGACTCCATCGTCGGCGGTCAGATTAAAGAAAAGACCCCGGACGCCTTTGACCGATGCGATAATTTGCTGTTAATCAATCCGGACAACCCTTCGGGGGATTACACGCCCAAAGCGTCCGTTATGGCGTTTTTGGAGAAAACAAAGAATACGGACAAAAGGCTGATTCTGGACGAATCGTTTATTGACTTTTCGGATTATGAAGAGAATCCCAGCCTCTTGAAACAGGAGCTTCTGGAGGAATATCCGAATTTAATCGTCATAAAGAGCTTGAGCAAGAGTTATGGGATACCCGGACTACGGCTTGGGGTTTTGGCGTGCGGGGACCAAGAGCTTATCGCAAAGATACGGAAGAATATTCCGATTTGGAACGTCAATTCTTTCGCCGAATACTTCTTGCAAATCATTGGGAAATACGTCAAGGACTACCAGAGCGCGTGCAAGAATATAGCTGAAGAACGCAAGCGTTTTCAAGAGCGGTTGTCGCGGATTCCGTATTTGAAACCATTCCCGTCTCAAGCGAATTACGTTATGGGCAAACTAGAAGGGGTCGGCGCGGGCGAGCTCGCCGAAAGACTGCTCGACCAAGACGACATCTTTATCAAAGACTTAACCGGGAAAAAAGGCGTTCCAGACGGCTCGTTTATTCGCGTCGCGGTGCGCGGCGCGGCGGACAACGACCGTCTGGCGGCAAAATTGACGGATTTAGCGTATGGCGAATAGCCGCCTGAAAGCCGCGGCAATAGTTAAGGAGAAAAAGTGCCTGATTTTGGAAAAATTCTTTCTTTATTAGATAAACGCGAGAAGAGACAGCTTGTTTTCGTCGTCTTTATTTTACTTGTCATGGGTTTCATCGAACTTGTCGGCGTTGGGTCTATCGGACCCTTTGTGTCGATTGTGTCAAACGCGAATATGATTCACACGAATCCGTATTTACAAAAGGCGTTTGACTTCTTTAACTTCTCGTCGGATACCAATTTTATTATAACCTTCGGCGTCGCCGTGGCGATTATGCTTGCGGTGAGTAATATATGCCTTGCGTTTATCAATTATCTCCTCTATTCGTATACGGGCAAGCGCAACTATTCAATCTCGATGCGGCTTTTTGAGAAATACCTCCGCCAACCCTACATCTTCTTCCTGAATACGAACACGACGACTCTTTCCAACAACATATTAAACGAAATAAATTCTTTGGTAAACGGCGTTCTGCTCAATTTCCTCAACCTTATCTCAAGCGGTATCATAGCCGCGGCGATTATCGTCCTGCTTTTCATGGTCCAGCCTGTTCTGGCGCTGGTGATAAGTTTAGTATTTTCTCTGTTATACATTTTTATTTTCTACACGGTACGCAAATTCCTCGACAAGAAAGGAAAAGAGCGGTACTCGTTCAACACGCTTAAAGCCAAATACGTCAATGAGACGTTTGGCGGCGTTAAGGACGTGAAGATACTAGGTAAGGAGAGGGTCTTCTTGAATCTTTTTAAGAACCCGGCGCGGCGAGTCGCGCGGAACAACGCTGTAAGCGAAACGGTGGGCGACGTTCCGAAATTCCTGCTTGAGACCATAGCGTTTACCGGAATCATCGGCGTCATCGTCGTCTTGATGAAAGGCGGCGCGAAAATAGACGAATTCCTGCCGTCTCTTACCATTTACGCCTTCGGCGCGTACCGCCTCATGCCCGGGTTGCAAAAAATATACCGCTGTTTCACGAACCTCAGGTATTACCGCGCTACGATTGACAAGTTCCACGACGTATTCGTCAACCTGCCTCAGGGAGACGAACTGCCTAGCGGCGATATTTCAAGGCTGCCCTTCAAGAAGACCATCCGCCTTGAAAACATCGTCTTCTCCTACCCCGGCTCCGCGAAAGAAGTCATAAAAGGGCAAAGCCTTGTCATCAAGGCGAACACGTCTATCGCCTTCGTCGGGGCCACCGGTTGCGGCAAAACCACGCTGATTGACGTGATTTTGGGCTTGTTGGAAGCGCAAAGCGGCGAAATTTTCATTGACGGCGTTAAAATTACCAATGATAATCGTAAGATGTGGCAAAAAAATCTTGGATACGTGCCGCAGAGCATCTATCTGACGGACGACACCATTCGCAACAACATCGCCTTCGGCGTTGACCCGCAAAAAATAGACGACAAGCAGGTTAAGAACGCGGCGAAGATAGCCAGCATACACGATTTTGTCGTCAACGAACTGCCCCTTGGTTACGACGCGGTCATCGGCGAGCGAGGGGTGCGGCTTTCAGGCGGTCAACGCCAGCGCATCGGCATTGCGCGGGCCGTATACCACAACCCGTCCGTACTGATTCTCGACGAAGCCACGAGCGCGCTCGACGGTCTCACCGAAACGGCCATCATGGACGCCATAAAGACAATCGGGCGCAAGAAGACGATAATTATGATAGCGCACCGCATCACCACAGTGAAGGCTTGCGACATCATCTATATGATGGACAAGGGCGTTCTAGTGGACCGGGGGAGTTATGAAGACCTTTATGAAAGAAACGAAACTTTCAAGAGAATGGCGGACGGGACGTAAAGAACGGATTGCGGATGATTTTGCGGCGCGTCGGCAGGGAAAACGGAAAATTTCTGGCGGGATTCCGCTTGTATTATTCCCGATTTTCTCGTAGAATGATGTATCTCCCTAACAAGGCGTAGGAAAAGCGTTGGGGGCAGGCGAGTTACATTCGGAGAGGAAAGGATTCTGTCGGAGGCGAACCATCGAGGTTTGGAGTAGAACGATTTCTGTTTAGTAATAAATAAGGTTTCTTTTTACAAAATATATTATAAGGAGAATCTATGATAACGTTAAAAGACGTTTCCAAAATTTACCCGATGGGTAAAATGTCAGTTGACGCTCTTAAAGGCGTTAGTCTTGAATTTAAAAAAGGCGATTTTATCGCGGTCGCTGGGCCGTCAGGTTCAGGCAAGACGACTCTTATGAACATCATCGGGCTTATCGACGTTCCCACTCAAGGCGACGTTTTCATCGGCGGCAACGAAACGGGAAAGCTCAGTAGGCGCGAACTCACGCGGTTCAGGCGTGAATATATCGGCTTTATCTTTCAATCGTTCAATCTTCTGCCCGTTCTCAACGTGTTTGAAAACGTGGAATTGCCCCTCGTTCTGAACAAGGGCGCGGTCTCAAGGGCGGAACGCAAGGAGCGCGTGGGACATCTTCTGGATCTTATGGAACTCACGGATAGAAGCGGACATTTGCCGATGGAGCTTTCAGGCGGGCAACAGCAGAGAGTGGCCATAGCGCGGGCTTTGGTAACAAACCCGAAGATCGTGCTTGCGGACGAGCCGACGGCCAATTTGGACTCTGTAACCGGCGAAAAAATCCTCGAATTTATGAAAAATATAAACCGACAGCAAGGTACGACGTTTATATTTTCCACCCACGACCCGGATATCTGGGCCATGGCGAACCACATCGTTTTCCTACGCGACGGCGCCGTAGAATCGGAGGAACATCGGTGATAGAACAACTCATCCTACGTAACGTTTGGCGAAATAGAAAGAGTAGCCTCATCATTTTCCTGCTCGTCCTTATCATAACTTTCGTGTTCTTCATCGGCAACAGCATCATCAGTAGAACCGTACAAGGCTTGCGCGAGGTTTATATCAACGGCGTTACAGGCGACGTGGTGATTGAAAGGTCCTCCGACGTTACCATGAACCTCTTCGGCGCGAATATCGCGGTTGTCGACGAATTTTTTACCATTCCAGACCTCCCCGCCTACGACGAAATAACAGATATTCTCGCAAAAGACCCCCGCGTCGTCGGCTTCGCCAGTCAAGTTTCGAGCAAGGCGTTTCTGGACGTGGAAAATTACCGGGAACCAGTCCTGATTTGCGGCGTTTCGGCGGACTCCTACTTTCCCCTCCTTCCGTCCATCGAGCTGGTTCAAGGCGAGTTCTTGAAAGACGGCGAATTCGGCGCCATGATTTCCCTGGAAAAAGCCCGCTCTATTGAAAAAACCATAGGCAGGTTTCCCGAAATAGGCGCGGAGATACTCCTCACCTCCGGCGGAGCCATCGGGTTCAAAATACGAGAAGCGCCCCTCGTCGGTATATTCCAATACAAGAACGCGGGGCAGTTTATGAACGAAGTCGTCATCACGGACCCACGAACCGCGCGCGCGCTTTCCGCCATACAGACCGCGGTCTCAGACGTCGAAACTTCCCAGCAAGCCGCGACGATTCTGGAGACCGCCGACGTTGACTCCCTTTTCGGAGACGACTCGCTCCAAATCGAATCAGAAACAAGCGCCGAAATCTCGCCCGATACCGTGCAATCCCTTTTAAGAGACAAGACAAACGTTACGCAAACCGCGTATTCGGACACGGGATGGAATTTTCTTATACTGCGCCTTAAAGAAACCGTCCCGGCGCCGTGGTTCATGGCGGACTTGAACCGTAAAATTGCGGAATACGGGGCAACGGCGATTGACTGGCAGACCGCGGCGGGCGAGTCGGCCGCAACCCTCATCATCATTCAGACGCTCTTCAACAGCGGACTGACCTTGGTCATCATCGTGGGAGTCATGGCGATTATCAACATACTTCTCATTTCCGTATTCAAACGCAAACGTGAGATAGGCGCCCTTCGTTCCATCGGCGCTTCGGACTGGAACATCCGCAACCTTATCTTGGGCGAAAACCTCGCGCTGTCCTGCGTCGCGGGGTTTTTCGGCATATCCATCGGCGCGCTGTTGCTGACCAGTATAAACAATATACATATAAGCATACCGAATCGCCTCTTGGCGTCTCTTCTGGGCGGTCAGACCTTGACCATCGGCGTGTCCCTACAAAGCGCCGTCGCTTCTTTCACCCTCGCCGTCGCGGTTGGGATCGCCGCTTCCCTGTACCCGGTCGAGGCGGCCGTCCGCATCAGACCTGTCGACGCATTGCGGGATAAATAGGAAGGAGTTATGAAACTATTAACGCTTTTTCAAATCGCTCTAAAATACCTTCTCCGTTATCAACGGAGGTATTTCTTTCTTTTTCTGGCGCTGGTTTTTGGATTCGGCGTCATAACCGCCATAACGTCGCTCAAAGAAGGCATGGTAGAAATGCTTTACCAGACCGCGCAAGCCCATTACGCGGGAGATGTTATGGTGTTGGGCTATGATAACGCCTCCGTCGGACAAACGCTCCACTTGCGAAAGTCGGACGCGGACGCGGTCTTCGAAGCCGTTCAAGAGATGCAACTTCAACCCGACCGCATCGTCGTCCGCACTAATTTCATGAATAACGCTTCCCTTTACTTCAATGGACGAACCGTCCATCTCAAATATGTTACCGGCGTTGATTGGAACGACGAGTCCGCTTATTTTAACGGGATTAATTGGTCCGCGAAACCAGAGCGACTGGAGGAAGACAGCATACTTATATCATCGCCTACCGCGAGGCAGCTCGGAATCGAACCGGGCGACAGCCTTGTTTTAGAAGTATACGATTACTGGGGACAGCGAAATACAGGCTCCTTCACGGTCGCGGGCGTTATCAACGACAAAAGCATATTCGGTTATTTCAAATCCTATATCGCAATGACAGCGCTCAACCGCCTAATCGGATTCGACGACGGAGACTGTTCCATGATTGGACTCTTCTTTCAAGACCGAAAGAATATCGCGCAAAAACAGGCGCTTCTCCAAACGGCGCTTGCGAGGCGTATAAACATGGGACCAATGCTGCATAATCGAGACGACTTCTCCGCGGAAACCGCGGCGCCCTTCACGGACTTGCGGGCTTTTGTGCTTACCCTTGGGATATATCTCTCGGAATTGTCCGACTTACTAAACGCAATGAATATCCTTTCCTATCTGCTTTTTTTGATGATGCTCGTCATCATCTTCGTGAGCGCCTTCGTTACCTACCGATTGATACTTTACGAGCGCACCAAAGAATTGGGAACCATGCGCATCATCGGGTTCCAAGAAGAGGATGTCGCTTGGGTTCTGGTAATGGAAGCCGTATGCCTTGCCGCCGTTTCGATAGTCGTAGGATTTTTCTTTTCCCTTCTCTTGGTTAGATTATTCTCCTTCCTCCCTTTCACGCAAATCCCTAGCTTTGAAATTTTTATGAAAAACGGGGAGCTGTTCGCCTTATTCAACCCTCGAACCGTGTTATTTAACGCTTTCGCGGTATTTTGTGTGTTGTTACCCGCTTTGGGGGCGCCCGCTCATTTGCTGTCAAAGGAAACGCCCGCGCAGATGTTGCGAAGCGAATAATTTTTTAGCCTTCGCCATGGACGGCGAAGGTCTTTTTATCAAACGATTTTTATTCCATTTTTTTAATCTCCTGGGGGTTTAATTCCCCGTCCCTCTCTGGGGCGGTTAAAACTGGGGAAGGGGTGCGGAGGATTTGTTCTCCCGCATACGTAAAAAACCTGAGGTGAAACTTACAGTCGTGTTTGCTGTCTTCAATCTTTTCCCCCGCAAGGCGCGCCCGTATTCGCGCTGAAGACGCTCGTATCAACATACACGCGTTTTTCTTCGGATATTCCGGCGATATTATTCAGGAAATCTTCACGGTCTTTTTTAGTAAAACCAAATGTTGCAGTTCGTATAAACGAAATTGAAACTGGATTTTGCCCCGTGGATCCGGGAAGCGGTTAAATTATTGATACGGAAAAAGTACGGAATCGTCATGCCGATAAAATTGCGCTTAAATGTCCAAATTGGAAACGAGAGAAGAAATTATTAAGGCTAAAGAATTAATAATTTAATATATAAAATGGTTAAATCAAAACTTAAAATTCCAATGATGGAGTTTCAATTATTGAATTTGATAAAAACAATAAGATAATAATAATTTTAGCATTACTTGAATATCTTCGCCGAAAAAGTCAAAAACATGTCTTCTTGAGTCGTCTTGAACAAATTTTTTTCTTATGATAGACTTACTTTATGGCAAATGTTCCGGGGAAAACAGACTTTTTTACCGCTTTAACCACCGCTTGGCTGGCGTTAGCCGTCATCTTTGCGGGACTTTTCATCATTGAAGAGCATGATCATGACTGTGTCGGTGAAAATTGCCATATCTGCCTTGAAATACAAATCGCCCAGCGGCTGATAGAAGCCTTTGGACGGCTAGGCGTAAGTATAGCCGTTACAGGTTTCTTCTTGCGCTCCGGTTCTTGGATAAAACCGCGGATGCTTTTTTATCCAAGAACGCCCATCGAATTAAGAGTCCGACTTAATTGTTGATACAACCCTCCAAAACTCGCTTTAACGACAAATTTATTTCAATGAAAATCGCAATTTTGTAAGTCTTGCAGCTGAATAATGCTGAATAATTGCGTCGCCGATTGTTTACGATCGACGTCGTTTCCTCAAATCTCAATTTACAGGGGAAACGTGAAAGTTTTATTTTAGAGGTATAACGTGAAACGTTTTTTGTTTATGATGATAACGCTGTCTTTGTCTGTATGCGCCCTGTTCGCGGGCGGGGAAAAAGAAGAGACGGCTAATAACGGAAAGCCGGATGTGGTTGCAGTCAATTTTCCGGCTTATGATTTTGCGCGGCAGATCGCCGGGGACCGGGTAAACCTTACCATGCTATTGCCCCCCGGCGCGGAAAGCCATTCCTTTGAGCCTACGCCCAGAGACATTATCAAGATTCAAGACTGCGATGTATTCATCTACACCGGCGGCGAAACCGATGTCTGGGTTGACCGGATTTTTGAATCAATGGACACCTCAAAGAAAAAAATCATCCGAATGATGGATGCGGTTGATGTGGTGGAAGAAGAAATTGTCGAGGGCATGGAAGACGACGAGGATGACCACGGCCATGACCATGAAGACGAGGAAGAAGCTGCTTATGACGAACACGTCTGGACTTCTCCCAAAAACGCGCAACGCATTGTGCGGGTCATAGCGGAGGCGCTTTGCGAAGCGGATGCCGCTGACGCGGCGTTTTTCCGCCGGAACGCGGATGCGTATAGTGTTCAGCTTGATGAACTGGACAAAGAGTTTCAGGCGGTGGTGAATAACGCCAAACGCAAAACCATTGTCTTTGGCGACCGCTTCCCCTTCCGTTATTTTGCGGACGCTTATGGGCTAACGTATTTCGCCGCCTTCCCCGGCTGCTCCACCGAGACCGAACCGAGCGCGGCAACCGTCGCCTTTTTAATCGGCAAGATTAAAGCGGAAAAAATCCCGGTGGTGTTTCACATTGAGCTGTCCAACGAAAAAATGGCGGACACGATAGCGGAGGAAACCGGCGCAAAAAAACGCTTGCTACACGCCGCTCATAACATTTCCAAGCGGGATGTTGATAACGGCGTAACTTTTTTGGAAATACAAAATGCTAACGTGCCGAATCTAAAGGAGGCGTTACAATAGAAAACAGGGACGGCGGGAAAATTTGCCGCCGTCCCTCATTGCCTTATCGCCGGGGCGCGGATAACAACCGCCAAATGGCGGTGTCAATAACCAGCGAATCGTTCACCCCTTAAAGGGATTAATTGACAGGGGTATCGTTCAACCCCCCCCCCCCCCAGCCTGCCGCAAGTTCCGGGGTTTTCACGCCGGCAAAGAAGGAATCGTGAATGAGCCGTTTGGTAACCTGCGGCATATGCGACTTTTGCCTTTGTTCAGAAACTCAGGAAATTTAACTCCGTAATACTTTTTTTCATAATACGCTTTTGTTGCCGATTTTTTCGCTGAACAAAAACACTATAT
>JAIRKH010000070.1 GCA_031260245.1 Treponema sp.
GCAAAATCAAGATGCTGCATCTCCGAATTTCCAAATTTTGATGTTTCAAGCTCAAAATCAAGTTTCGATTTGTAAAGTATGGGGTTTGTTGTTATTTCAGGTATATCAATGTAACCCTCGCCTTCTAAAATGGCATACGTTCCATTCTTCATTGGGAGCAGAAATAAGTTGTTCGTTACAAAAACTTCAGGGCGGGACTCCCTCGTGTCCTGTTTGCACAAAACACGAACTTCACGCTCGTTTGTTGTCGAAAAATGCGCGGTTGCCTGTTTAATTTGTTCGGCTGTTAAAATGTACGGCTCTTTTGAAAAATCATGTTTCTCAATTTCATACTTATCAAAAATTGCCTGCCATGGTTTATGGTTCATCACTCGTTCCTGTAATTTGTAATAAGCAATTCGTTGATTTTACCGCGTCCTGAGCCCTTGCAATTTACAGCTCTGGCAGCCGTTACTTTGAAGAAATTATAATCGGGATACGCTTTTTCAAAAAAAACGTCATTGGGATTCATGTTTGACGGATCTGAATTTGAGAGCATGAGTTTTGCGTTCTTTGCTTTATCGAGTTTTTGATAGAATTTCGCCAATTCAATTTGCTGTTTATCCGTAAATTCCGCGCCCGTGTACGTTGTAAAACTTGATGTTTGCGTTATCGGGCGATAGGGCGGGTCAAAGTAAACAAATGTCTTGCTATTAACTTTTGCATAACAAGCGGAATACTCCGCCGCCGTTATTTCGGCATTTTGCAACGCAAAAGAAACTGCGGTAATATTACTCAGGTCAAATATATTAGCAGTTTTATATTTCCCAAAAGGCACGTTAAATTCGCCTTTTGAGTTCAGTCTAAAAAGCCCGTTAAAACAAGTTTTGTTTAAAAAGATAAATTGCGCGGCCCTAGGCGCCCAATTTTCTGATAACTTTTTATAATTTATTTCAAAACGCTGTTCATTAAAATGTTTACGAACTGAAAGAAACAAATCATAGCGTTTGTCTTGCGCTGTTTTATCATACTGTTTTTGATACTGTTCCAGGAAGTCAAGCAAAATATCATGCTTTTGTTGAATGACATTATACGTTAATACAAGGTCGCGATTCAAATCAAAAAGACAGGCGTTTTTAATTTTGTATTTTTCTAGTATGGAAAAATACAACGCGCCGCCGCCGAGAAAGGGCTCAACATAATTATGTATCGTGCCGTCTTTAAGTCCGGCAGGATAATAGCGTTCAAATTGCTCTAAAAGCTTGCCTTTCCCGCCGACCCATTTTACGAACGGCTTTGCCGCAGTTTTAGCTTTTTCCATGATTTTATACTATCATACGGTCTTTTAGCTGTCAAGAGTACATTTTTTAAACAACTTCTCAACAAGATTGGTTTGTTATATGGTTTGTCCCCGACTTGACGGCCATACTTGCCTGACGGCGCGACCCCTTTCAGACGACGCCCATTGAGAAGTCTTTAAACAGACGAAGTCTGTGGATTTTGTCGAACTTTTTCAAACTCTTTTCGCGTCAAGGGCTTGACTAAACGCCTGTCATGGCGTATGCTCATAGCGTTTTGTGGTAATTCTTGTTACAAAACTCTATAAAATGAAGCAATACATTAAACCTGTTACGCGGGCGTTTCCGGCTATACAGACAAACGGAGACTCTGGCTTTGAAAGAAATAAAAGAATCTCAAAACTCGTAAGACTCATCCTCCATGCTTTGAGCCGTCCTTATCTTTCACTGTTTATAGGCGGCGTCGCGAAAATTGAGCTTGAAAACGAGGAGCGCCTGTTTTCGGCCTTTGAACGCGCGTTAAGCGGAAAAAGCCGACTCATTCTCGCGTTCAGCCATCCTTACGGACAAGAACCCCAGATACTCATGTGGTTCATCCTGTTCAGGCTCAAGCGAGCCGCGAAGAAAGCGGGGTTCTCTTTCGTGTTACCGCCCCTCGTTAGATTCATTCACGGCTACGAGGTTCTGCGATGGGGAGGACCTGCGGCGCGGCTCGTTCTGCCCCGCATTGGAGGGTTGCCAGTCTACCACGCGAAAATCGACTCGGTCAGCATGGAACAGATTTACCGCGCGATCATAGACGGGCCCTTTCCCATCGCCATCGCGCCGGAAGGCACGGTCTCGTACTTCTCCAGAACTACGTCCCGCTTGGAACAAGGCGCGGTCCGTATAGGCTTCACCGCCGCGAAACGCCTCGCCGCAGACGGCGCTCCAAACGCCCCGCCCGTCGAGATACTGCCGATGGGCGTCCGATACGAATTCGACGAAAAAACCAGACGCTCTATGCTCCAATTACTCAAGAAAACCGAAAAATATCTCGGTTTGCAAAATACGGGCGAAAGATTTGAAAAGAGACTGGAAAAATGCCGCAATTTCTTGCTTGAGAAGAACGAGGAACGTTACGGACTTACACACAAGGGTGATTTGGAAGAACGGGTGAGCCGACTTATGAAAGCCGCGATGGACCGCGCGGAACAAATTTTGGGAGAGAAGCGCTATGACGGAGAACGATCCACGCGATTCCACCGTCTGCGGCAAATCTACTGGGACCGTACTTACCTGCCGAATAAAACGTCTTTCAAGGACTTTACTCAACTGGAACGAGCGACCGCGGATATACGCGCGGGCGAGGCGTGGTACGCGGCTCGTCATCTGGAACTGGTTGATTTTATATGGCGGTTGCCCTCTGCTCCAATACTCACAGAGGCAAGCCCTTTGTATGAACAAATAGACCATGTGCAGAACCTATGGGATTTTACCAATCGGACCATGGGCGGAACCCTCAGCAATCGCGTCAGCATCCATCCGCGGCGCGTTGTGTGGATGTCGGCAAACCCTATTAACCTGTCGGAAAACCTACCCGCTTATAAGAAGGACAAACGCGCCGCGATTCGAGCGGTCATGGATAAGCTGTTCGCCGAATTGATTAAAGTCTATGAGATTGAAGATAAGGAGATTTAAATGATAGCGTACATTGCGCGGCGCCTGTTGCTGATAATCCCGACCCTATGGGCGATTATCACTATCAATTTCTTCATTATACAAATAGCGCCTGGCGGACCCGTCGATCAGGCTATCGCAAATATGCAGGGCTTGGACGGCAATATGAGCCTTGAACGCATCGCCGGAACAGGCGGCGAGGGCGGCGCAGGAGAAGTCGGCGCGAAAGGCGCGTCCACCTACCGCGGAGCGCGAGGGCTTGACCCGGAAGTCGTCGCGGAAATTGAGAAACGCTATGGCTTTGATAAGCCCGTATGGGAGCGTTACTTGTTACTGTTGAAAAATTACATCGCCTTCAACTTCGGGGACAGTCTCTTCCGCGGCCGTTCCGTGCTGAAGCTCATCACAGAGCGCTTGCCGGTTTCCATCTCCCTGGGTCTGTGGTCAACTCTTATCGTCTATCTGACGTCCATCCCTCTCGGTATACGCAAAGCAGTGAAAAACGGTACCCGCTTTGATACGTGGACAAGCATGGTCGTCGTCGTAGGAAACGCCGTCCCTTCGTTCCTGTTCGCGGTTCTGCTCGTCGTGCTGTTTTCTGGCGGTAGCTTCTTGAAAATCTTCCCCTTGAGAGGGCTTTTCTCCGCGGACGCGGCGACGTTCAGCTTAGGACGCAAAGTGTTGGACTACTTCTGGCATCTGGTACTGCCTATCGCTTCTATGGTCGTCGGCGGGTTCGCCAGTCTGACGATGCTCACAAAGAACTCGTTCCTGGACGAAATCAGCAAACAATACGTGCTGACCGCCCGCGCGAAAGGGCTTTCCGAAAAGAAAATTCTGCTCCATCACGTGTTCCGCAACGCTATGCTCATCGTTATCGCGGGATTCCCATCCGCGTTTATCTCTATGTTTTTCACAGGTTCTGTGTTGATCGAGGTGATTTTCTCCCTCGATGGTCTAGGACTTTTGGGCTTTGAGTCTACAATGAACCGAGATTACCCGGTAATCTTCGCCACGCTCTACATATTTACGCTCATAGGCTTGCTTTTGTCGCTTTTAAGCGACTTAATGTATACGATTATTGACCCGCGTATTGACTTCGAGAGTCGATAAGGAAAAACGTCTCTGGCGGTGTTTGCGGCTTATAGCGAAAGGGCGCTTACGGAACGCTAAATATTCTCTTGTCTATGAAAGGCAAAAACATTATATTAGAAAAATGGAATTACCTCGTTATCCCGAATTCGCTCCGATAGGACTTGAGTTTCAATCTGAAATTCAGAACCTGCTTTCAGACGCTCCAGACGGTGTTTCAGAATATACGTTTTCCAATCTTTACCTGTTTCGGCGAAAGTACGCGTATATGGTTTCTGTATCAAGCGGCTCTCTCATTGTTCACGGCGAGAAAGAGGGCGAGAAATTCTTTGAAACGCCTTACGCTTTGCCGCCAATCGACGTCTTATCCGTCCTTTTTCAAAACCGCGACTATTGGAAAGGCATACCCGCTTCCCTTTTGGAAAAGGCAAGGGCGTTTTGTAGTCAAGATGAATTTTGTCGGCGAAACGGCGTTGAAATAGTTGAAGATCGTGATAATTTTGATTACCTCTATAACAGAATCGACCTTGCGGAACTTTCCGGCAAGAGATTTCATAAGAAACGGAATCTGGTAAACGCGTTTCTCAACAGCTATATCCCGCAGGCGTTTCCCCTGACCGAGGATCGCGTTCCCGATGCAATGAAGGTTCTCGATCATTGGCTCCAAGACAAGGGCGAAGAGGGCGATTATCTCGCTTCAAAGGACGCTCTGGAACTCATCGGCGCTCTTGGCATGACCGGAAGTATTTATTATATAAATAGAAGACCAGTCGGATGGTGTCTGGGGGAAGGGCTTGCGAGAAATACGATGTTCGTCGTACATTTCGAGAAAGGCATTGATGATTACAAGGGCGTCTATCAATACATCAACCAGGAATTCGCGGCTTCCCTGCCGGAACATTTCGTTTTCATAAACCGCGAGCAAGACTTGGGAGACGAGGGCTTGCGACAGGCGAAAATGACCTACCGCCCCGCTGGTTTTGTGAATAAATACGTCATGCGCCATTAATCATAGAAAAACGTCTAAAATTTCAGTTTTTTGGAATTTTTTATTGATTTCCTCCTACTTGACAAAAATTACGAATTCATTTATAGTATTTTTAATATATTGATGATTGTTAAAAGGGTCGTCAGGCGGCCTTTTTTTTTACTTAGTAACTTATGGAGAGGGGAAATTGCGGTTTATCCCGCGGGAATCAGACCCGCTGTTCGATTCTTTGAAAGAAGTCGTTAATGGACTTGATATGTCCCTGGTGGACCTTGTTGTTTCGAGACATAAAACGTCGGTTCAAATTCACGCGACGATTGACAAGAAAGGAACCGTAAGCGTTGACGACTGTTCCCGCGTTCATCGCGCTATCATCCCTCGATTGGATTTGGTTTTTCCTAATGATTATTCGCTTGAGGTGTCGTCTCCGGGTATAGACAGAAACATAAAGAACGGCGCCGAATTAGTCCACTATCTGGGACGCGGTATCCGATGCTATCGCTCGGACGTCTCCGATTGGACTAGCGGCGTACTGCTTGCCGCAGACGAAGAAGGCGTCGTGATAGCAAAGAACGATGATGGGGTAGAACCGCAGAGAATAAGTTATGACATCATCGCAAAGGCGAAATTGGACTATTCTTAGGAATAGGAGGATGAATTTTGGCAATAGATATATCTGAGGCAATCTTTCGACTCAAACAAGAACGTGGTATGTCTGAAGAACACATTCTACAGACGATAGAGGAGATTCTCATAACAGCGTATCGGCGTAGATATAAGATAGCCGAAAAGCGGACGATAAACGGAAAATCGGAGCCTAATCCGACTAACGCGGTGATTCGTTTTACGGACGCCCATGAGGTTTCTATTTTTGCGAAAAAAAAGATAGTCGCGGAAGGCGAGACTGTGAATCCTGTGCTTGAAATATCTCTGGAGGAAGCCAAAAAATCAAATCCCGAAGCGGAAATCGGAGACGAGCTTCTCATTGAAATCGATCCGAGCGGCTTCGACAGAGCCGCGATTCTCAGCGCGAAACAGACCGCGCGGCATTCCATACGGAACATTCAAAACTCCAGCCTTTATGATGAATTCAAGTCCAAAGTGGGCGAAATTATTATCGGGTATTATCAAAGAGAAAAAAACGGCGACATTTATGTTAATTTGGGCAAAGTTGAAGGAGTGCTTCCCAGACGCTTCCAGTCTCCGCGAGAGTACTTCCACGGAGACGACCGCATCAAGGCTTTGATATACGACGTGAAGAAGATTGCCTCGGACTTGCAGGTGACTCTCTCGCGTACCCATACGGATTTTGTGCGGGCGGTTCTGACGCTCGAAATACCGGAAATCTACGACAAAACCGTCGAGATTCATCGCATCGTCAGACAGCCCGGATACAGAACGAAAATTGCGGTCTATTCAAATAAAGAAGACGTCGACCCGGTGGGCGCGTGTGTGGGTCTCAAAGGCGTGAGGATACAATCCATCATCAAGGAGCTGGAAGGAGAGAAGATAGACGTTCTTAAATATGAGACGGATCCTTCGCTTTTTATAAAGAACGCGCTGTCGCCCGCGGAAGTGCGAGAGGTCGTCATCCTTGATGAAAACAAACATCAAGCCTTGGCGGTTGTGAACGATTCTCAACTGTCCCTCGCCATCGGCAAACAAGGCAACAACGTGAAGCTCGCCAACAAGCTCGTTGACTGGAGCATCGACGTCAAGACCGAAACTCAGTTCTCCCAGATGGACGTCGCCTCCGAATCGCGGCGCGCTGTGTCAGAATTGTTCAGTGAAGTCGAAGAATATTCCCGCATTTCAGAACTGCCCGGCGTGGACGCGCAGGTCTCCGCGGAAATTAAGAACAAGGGAGCGGATTATATCGAAGACTTCATCGCGTTGAGCCCTCATGAACAGATCGAAAAATTCAACCTGTCTCAAGAACAGCTCGATACGTTGAACAAACTGATAGAGGAATATGTGGACATTATTGAAGAGGAGGTTGAAGAGCCTCCAACCGAAGAGATTGAAACCGAAGAATACGAATGTCCAAAATGCGGCGCTAAAATAACGCTCAATATGACCAGTTGCCCGAATTGCGGCATCGGTTTAAGTTTTGAATACGAAGATGAGGAATAGAGAATAGGGACGTTGTTAGCAAGTTTTTTGATAAAACTTTCATACTGCGTTTCCCCGCTTTCTATTCCCTGCTTTGAAAAGGTGGTTTATGACGGAGGAAGTAGAAAAGACGCAAGAGCCCAAGACAGAACTCATTAAACGGCATCCCCCCGAGAAAAAAAACAAAGAGGAACGCGAAGGGGATAGGTCTATCGATAGGGAAGAAACAAGGAAAAATGAACGTATTGAACGTCGGAAGGTGATTGTGGTAAAGAAGAAGCCTTTGACTAAGAAACCTCAACCTAAGATAGTCGTTACGACGGCTAACGTTGCGGCGCCGGCCGCGGCTGAATCTGCGACGGAAAAACGGCCGGAACATTCACAAGAAGCGGTAAAAATAGAAAAATCCGAAAGAAGACTGAAAAAAATAAAATCTGGATCGGTAGAAAAACCGTCGGAAACGCCGCCAGTCGCGGAGGACACGGTTAAAATTGATCCGAAAGCAATCCGCGTCTTTCAAATAAAGGAACGCCCTCATGTCGTCGCGGGCAAGGTTGGCGGACGAAACGTTGGACCGAGGCCGTATCAAGAGAGCAAATCTCATCAACGAAACAGGAATGGCGGGAGACAGGCGGGTCAACGTCCCGACCAGCGTCAGGGCGGACGAGGCGGCGCCTCGTCTGAAGCGCCTCAAGAGCGCGGAGGAAAGCCTAATTCTTCTTTGGGGAACACCCGCGACAACGGTCCGCGTTATCCGAGACAGCAGGGCGCGTCCGACAACCGTCAGGGCAGAAACTTCGGGGGGCAGAGACCGCAGCGTCCCTTTGTCGCCAGAATCGCGCCCGGCGTAATTCCGCAGGCGCCTCCCCCTTCAGATGCGAAATCTCCATCAAAGCGTTCGTTTAAGGCGAAAAAACCGGTTTACACGCGCAGGGAAAAAGAAGACGAACGAGAGGAAAAACTCCGTCAGATCAAAAAGAAGATAATCCGTTCCACCAATCCAGTACCTAAGACTATCGAGATAATGGAAGTAATTTCGGTGGCGGAACTAGCAAAGAAAATGAACCTCCGCGCGGCGGATCTTATCGCCAAACTCCTATCCATGGGACAGCTTGTAAGTATCAATCAGCAGATAGATGCGGACACCGCTAGATTGCTTGCGTTAGAATACGGCGCGGATGTGAAAATCGTTAGTCTTTTTGATGAGACCGTTATTGAAACTCCATCAGACGAAATAGTCAATATGGCGCCTCGTCCGCCGGTTGTCACGGTCATGGGACACGTCGACCATGGCAAGACCAAGCTTTTGGACGCCATTCGCAGTTCAGATGTGGTCGCCGGCGAGTTCGGCGGCATCACCCAGCATATCGGCGCGTATATGGTGGAAACCGAGCGCGGCAGGATCACTTTTCTGGATACGCCCGGACACGAGGCGTTCACGCGGATGCGGGCGCGGGGCGCGCAAGTGACAGACATCGTGGTGCTGGTGGTTGCGGCTGACGATGGGGTTATGCCTCAGACCGTCGAGGCAATCAACCATGCAAACGAGGCGAATGTTCCCATTATCGTGGCGATCAACAAAATCGACAAGCCGAATGCAAACATCGACCGCGTGAAGACCCAGCTCTCGGAGTTGGGCTTACAGCCCGAAGAATGGGGAGGACAGACGATGTTCGTGGAAATTTCCGCGCTAAAAAAACTGGGCCTTGATAAACTTATTGAAAACATCCTCCTCGAGGCGGAAATTCAGGAATTGCGGGCGAATTACCGCCGCAATGCGGAAGCCAAAGTGCTTGAGTCGCGCATTGACCCGGGACGGGGAACTGTGGCAACCGTCATCATTGAAAAGGGTACGCTCAAGATAGGCGATTCGTTTGTTGCGGGCATTTGGCCCGGAAAAGTACGCGCTCTGTTTAATGATAAAGGCGTCCGCGTCAAAGAAGCGACCCCCGCAACGCCGGTTGAAGTCATCGGCTTTGACGAAGGCATCCCCAACGCGGGGGACCCGTTCCAAGTGGTTGAAGATGAAAAATTCGCTCGTGGAATCTCCGCTAAACGGAGGGAGCTCAAGCGTATTGAAGACGCAAAGAACGTCAAAAAAATCACCCTTGAAAACCTTCACGATACTATTTCCGAAGGCGGCGTTCAGGAACTCAAGGTCATCGTCAAGGCCGACGTGCAAGGCTCCGCGGAAGCCCTCCGGTCCAGTCTTGAAAAACTCTCCACAAAAGAAGTGCGCCTCAATGTGATACAAGCTTTGCCCGGGGCAATCAATGAAGGCGACGTGGAACTTGCGGCCGCGTCCAAAGCCGTCATTATCGGCTTTAACGTGCGCCCTGTACCTAAGGCGAAAATTTTGGCGGACCAAGAGAAAGTCGACATCCGCAAATACAATATCATCTTCAAAGCTACCGAAGAGATGCAACAGGCAATGGAGGGAATGCTTAAGCCTGACACGAAAGAGGAAACCATCGCAACGGTCGAAGTACGAAACACATTCAAGACTCCGAAATCTGGCGTCATTGCAGGATGTTATGCGCTTACCGGTACAATAAAACGAAGCGCCAGCGCCCATGTTATCCGCGACAATGTGGAAGTTTATTCAGGAAAAATCGCCTCTCTGCGGCGTTTCAAAGACGACGTGAAAGAAGTAGCGGCCGGCTTTGAGTGCGGTCTGGGTATTGAAGGCTTCAACGACGTGCAAGTCGGAGATCAGCTCGAAATATTCGAGATAGTCGAGGTTGCAAGGAAGCTGACGTCCACGTGAAACGAAGTATTTTTGCTGGTAAACTATGAATTAACAAGTCTTCGATCCCAACTTCTTCCATGTTATAGACGCGTTTGTATGATCTATAATATAATGAAATTTTATGAAACCGCTCAAACTGGAACTTGAAAATTTCGGGCCGTTCGTAGGAAAAACGTCTATTGACTTCACGGCATTGGACGACATATTCCTCATAACAGGGAAGACAGGCGCTGGCAAAACTACTATCTTTGATGCGATATGCTTTGCTCTTTACGGAAAAGTCCCCGGCGGACGCAATGAGCATCTCCAAAGGCTCAAATCCGACTTCGGTACCGAGTACGGCGGTGAATGCGCCGTTAAACTAGAATTTATGGTTGGAGAAAGACTTTTTCGCATAGAACGTAGTCCCAAACAGGAAAAACCCAAGAAACGAGGAACAGGCGTCGCCGTCGTTGAGGAAAGCGCGACTCTTTCCGAAAGAAAAAAAGGGGAATGGGAGAGCGTAAACGCAAGAAAATCCGAAATAGACGATAAAATCAGGAAAATTATCGGACTTGACGCGAAGGAATTTTTCAAAATTGTACTGTTGCCCCAAGGCGAATTCGCCGAATTTCTTCGTCAAAACAGTACGCAACGAAAAGACCTACTTGGTAAGCTCTTTCCTGTGGACGATGCCGCAAGAATACGGGACGCAGCGGCGGAGAGAGCCAAAGACGCGACGGACCAAGCCCGTCAAATCCGCCTTTTCATTGAAGAAGCGGCTAAACGCCTGCCTTTAGACGATTTGGACGACATAAAAGCCCGCTATGCAGAGAAATTATCCTTCCTAAAAACAAAAATTAGACAATTTTCTGAAAATTACGCCGCTCTTAATAATAAGCTTGAGAAAAAACAGGAAGAGAAACGGCTTGAAGATAGGTTTTCGGCGATAAAACAAAAACTTTTATCCCTTGAAGACGAAGAATCCGCTATTAAAGAGAAGGAAAACGCTCTTGTCCTATCTCGAAAAGCCCAGCCTCTGATACAATTCATCGTCCTCGAAGAGGCGGCGCGGCAAATTTTCAATCGTTGTTCCGAAGAATGGGAAACGGCGCATAAAAACGCCGCCCTTGCCCGTCAAAAATCTGACGAACTTGAGTTACATTCCGCCAAAATAGCCGCTCTTGAAGAAGAAAGTCATGTTTTGCGGGAAAAACTACCATTTTTACGGAAAATGCGCGAGGAAGAGAAAGTAATCTCCGCAAAAAAAAATGAAATCATCGCTGAAGAGAAGCAAACAAGCTGTTTAACCGCCCAAAAAGGCGTTTTAGAACAAAGAATCACCGATAAAGACGGGGAAATTCAGATGCTTCAATCATTCAGCTCTCAAACCGAGAGCCTTGACGCGCTTTATGACGTTGCACGGACGCGAAAGGACAATTTCATGCACTTAAAAGACATCGTTCAAGACATGGAACTTCTTCTTCGAGATGAAGGAATATTTCAGAACGCGGTTCAGGATATGGAGAAGCGCCTCAACGAGCTTGAGCGGGATGTCCCTGCGCTTATTAGTGAATTGAAACGCCTTGAAGCGGAAAAAACCGCCGTGGAAAACGCTGATAGGGCGGCGCATCTGGCCGCAACGCTTAAAAAAGGGGAACCATGTCCGGTGTGCGGCAACTGTGAACATCCACGTCCAGCGGCCGCCGCGGAACGCGTCTTCGGCGTTGATGAGCGGATAGAAATATGCCGTCGTTCTCTGAAAGATAAGGAACAGGATTTGGCTGTTCGTAAAAACGCTTTGGGAAGCAAAAAACAGGAATTAGATCGTATACAAAAACAAATTTTTACCTTTTTCAAAAAATCCTCTGATTTAGGATTTTTTAAATATGAAGGATTGGATAGCGCGGAATTTGAAAGATTCAAAAAAACTGACAAAAATGAAATAGACGCGCTTTTGAAGAGACAAGTAATGGAACTCAACGCGGTTACGGATAAGCGCCGGTCGGCAAGACAATCGAGTGAAAAACTACCTTTTCTTTACAAGGAAAAAATCGCGCTTCAAACGCAAGCGGCGGATATTGAGAAACGACTAGCGCTTTCAGTGGAAAAGCAAAGGTCGCTTAACGAGGAAGTAGCGGCAATTGTGCAAAGACGCGGGGCGGTTAATGCGGAGCAGGCTCTGAAGGACGCGGAAACGCGCTTGAATCGCGCCGAAGTAGCGGTACTTGCCTTTCACCATGAGCAAGATCAGACGAGAGACCGACTTTCAGACTCAAAGGCGCGGGAAAATTCCGCGTTTTATGCGAAAGAGTCTGCCGAAGAACGCCTCAAAGAGTCCGCCGCCTCTCTAGGAAAAGCCCTCGCGGATTCCCCGTTCGCTTTTGCGAGCGAGGTTAAAGCTATGGTTTTAGGTTCGGAAAAAGAAGCGGATTTTGAGCGGGAAATCGGATCGTGGAAGCAAAGTCGGATACAATTTTTGTCGCTTAAAGACGAGTTAGAGAGTCGTTTAGCGGTTTTTCAAACAAGTGAAGCTATTGATGAAACGGAGATAACCGCAAAATTGGAGAAAATCGCAACAGAACGAGAAAAATTGGAGATAGAACGAGATAACGTTCAAGTAGATATCGCGTCGATTGAACGAGACGGCGCTTTTTTGCGTGAAAAACAAATGCAATGGGCGGCTTTGAACAAAGAGAGCGAGGTTTTGACTCGCTTAAAAGACGACCTTGAGGGCAAGAATCCCAAAAAACGCTCGTTTGAAGCGTGGCTTTTGGGCAAATACCTCGCGGAAGTTGTGGCTTTTGCCAGCAAACGGCTCCAAAAGATGAGTGAAGGGCGTTATTCTCTGCTCATAGACAGTGAACGGACCGCGGGTAGAGCGTTTTCTGGGCTTGAACTTGAGGTATTCGATGCTTACACGGGCAAAACTCGTCCCTGCGCCACGCTTTCCGGTGGCGAAAGTTTCATGGCGTCAATCAGCTTGGCGCTGGGGCTTGCTGATTCTATCCAATTTCGTTCTGGCGGAGTGCGTTTAGACGCTGTTTTCATTGACGAAGGCTTCGGCAGTCTGGACGAAGCGAGTCTCGATAAGGCTATGGACATATTGGACGAATTGCACGATAGCAGAACGGTGGGGCTTATCTCCCATGTGGAAGCCTTGCGTTCTCGCATCCCCAGCCATATTGAAGTCGTCAAGCGCGCGGAAGGATCGTGCATTATGAATTTTAAAAATTCATAATGCGTGTTCGGAGATATTTGCTCGCATAGTAACACTCTTGATTTCCCGTCCTCCTCTTTTGCATCATACTTTCTTCTGAGACGGCTTCCCCTTTAGAAATCTTCTATTTTTGCCGATAAAAAGTAATATGAAGTCTATACTCAAGACATTTCCTATTGCGATGGTTTTTTTTCTTCTCATAAACGCTTCTATTTGGGAAGGAACCGCGGCTATTGCGCCTGCAAATATTTTGCCTGAGACAGGTTTTTACGCGGCGACCAATTCTTTTCCACAAAATACAATAATCCGTGTTATCAATTTAGAGAATGAAAAAGCCGTAGAAGTTACAGTGAGAGCCGGACTCGATAATCCAAGCTTTTTGATTCTCCTTTCAAAGGAAGCGGCCACTGCGATAGAGCTTTCGAGTCAATACACGGGCAGAGTGCGTGTAATACAGGCTGTGGACGCGCCTTTAGCTCTCTCCGAGCTTACCGAGGGAAAAATCTCGTCTGGGGACCCTGACCATGACCCGATAACTCAACTAGTCGCGACCCCGCCTTCACTGACTCAGAATCCTGACGCTCCTCTTGCAGAAACACGCCCGGAAGAAGCGACTGCCGAAGACGATGTCGTAGACGTGCCTGAAGATTACGAACCGCCGCCTGCGCTTACCGTGTCCGATACGCCCATTGAGGAGACCGCTACAGAAGAGGCGCCTGCGCTTACCGTGTCCGAAAAAGAGACTCTTGACAAGCCGCTCCCCTTAGACAATACAGATCTGTCCTTGATTCCGACTCAAGAACGGCCCCCTCAGGGGGAAATGATGATTCCGGAAGGACCCGTAGTGGCGCCTATAGAAAAAACAGAAAAATCCGATGAAGTTTCGCCTGCGGATTCCATGTCTCCTGATAGTTATTTTTCTGCGCCAGTGATTTCATTGATGGAAAAGGGTAAATTTTATGTTCAGCTCATGTCGTTCAGAAACCCTGAACTGGTCGAGAGTGCGGTATCGGCGATAAAAAAGTCGAGGAACGGGGACAAGTTGGTGATTCAGACGGCGGAATTGAATGAGCGTCCGATTTACCGTATCTTATTGGGTCCCATGGATCGGAGAGAAAGTCAGATATTGTTGCAAGAATTCAAGAATAGCGGGTACGCGGACGCCTTTGTATGGACAGGAAAATAATATACTACAACGTTCTTGATAATGAGGTACAATGGCGCAAAAATACCTTTGTCAAATGAAGCCCCATAAGCCGTCCGCCTATTCGGTCCACACTTCCCGTACGCCCGCGCAATGGGAGAACGCCTTCACATCGTCAGGCTCGACCGACACTGCGATTTGGGATGTAGTGCGAACAACCGTCTCGCCTGTGGGAAGAGGGATGTGGATAAAAACCGAAGACCGCCCTGGCTTTCCGTTCAAAGTATCTCTTAACAGACACAGCCCGTCCTCATCGCCCGCGGCGGCGTCGGCAAGCCGAATATGCAACGTCTTCGTGATAACGGCGATTTGCTCGGCGGTAACCACGGGCGTCGCCGCAGATTCGTTCCTTAACTTCTTGACCGACGATGTTTCTCCTTCCGCTTTTTTTACTGCTTCTTTTGGGTTCGCCTTTGCGTCAGCCTGCATTTTTTCCAAATCAAGTAATTCATTGACAATGATACTGGGACGGTCGGGGCGTTTAGATTTATCAAGCCTGCCCTTTAGGGCGACAGCCTTATCAACAGAGAATGCTTCCCGGTATTTTTTCCACGCCTCAGAGAACAAGGTGAGGTCGACGGCGCCGTTGAAATCTTCAATGGAGCTGAAAACCATTTCACCGTTCTTGCTGTTCCACGGCTTGAGGCTCCGAATCACGCCGACAAGCGTATATATTCCATCCTTTACGCCCGCTACCCGCGCTAGATTCAAGTTGCAATTCTGTTCCCACGCCTCACGATAAGGATCAAGCGGATGGCTGAAAAACGCCGCTATAGCATCATGAGAGGGCTTTGGTTCTTCGAGGTTTAAAACAGCGTCAACGAGCAGACTCGGTTTTTCCCGATTTCCGGAATTATCTAGTTTACCTCGAACCGCCGTAACGCGGTCAACTTCGAGCGTTTTTTTGTATCGCAACCATGAATCCGCAAATAGTACTAAATCCAATTCGCCGTTGTAATCCGCGATTGCGGCAAAGCCAATCTCGCCGTTCTTCGTCTGATGCGGCTTCACTTCTTTTACGACGCCCACAATTGTATATATACCGACGCCCGCTTCTGTGATTTTTGACAAATTTAGAGTCGAATATTTTTCCCAAATAGGCTTGAATTCATCCATTGGATGACCAGAAAAATAAAAACCAATGAGTTCCTGCTCAATTTTGAGCTTTTCAGAGCGGGACCATTCAGGCTTTTCAACGAAACGGAAAAACTGCGTCTGCTCTTTCATTTCGTCGTCGAATAACCCTGATTGTCCGAATTTCGCGTCTTCCCTGCCTTTCAATACGTATTCGACCGCCCGCTCCAAATTTTCTACAAGAGCGGCGCGGCTCATGCCAAAACTGTCAAACGCGCCGACACTGGCGAGTAGTTCTATCACTTTCTTGCCGACCGCCTTAATATCAATTCTTTCTAGAAAATCCATGAAACTTTTGAATGGAAGATCCTCACGAGCGCGGATGATCTCTTCGGCGGGACCTTCGCCCAAGCCTTTGATTCCCAAAAAGCCGTAGACGATTCTACCGTTTGTTACCGAGAAGTAACGGTCCGAGCGGTTGATATCCGGCGGATCGATTTCAAGCCCTATCTTTCGCGCCTCGTTGATATAGACGGGTAAACTATCGGTCGCCGTGATTTCGTTGGTAAGGGTGGCGGCCATGAATTCAGCCGGGAAATTCGCCTTGAGAAAGGCGGTTTGGTATGCGACGACGGAATACGCGGCCGCGTGGCTCTTGTTGAACCCATAGCCCGCGAATTTTTCCAGAATGTCAAAAATTTTCCCCGCGTTTTCTTCTTTAAAACCCTGCTTCTTCGCGCCCGCGATGAATTTATCCTTCTCTTTCGCCATTTCGTCTACTTTCTTCTTTCCCATGGCGCGGCGCAAGACGTCCGCTTGCCCAAGCGTATAACCCGCGATGCGTTGCGCGACCTGCATGACTTGCTCCTGATACACAATGACGCCGTAGGTTTCTTTAAGAATATCTTCAAGACATGGGTCGGGGTACACGATTTTCTGCCGACCCCACTTGGACTCGATGAACTGCGGAATATAGTCCATTGGCCCGGGTCGGTAGAGCGCGTTCAGAGCTGTGAGCTCCGCGATGGAAGCAGGCTTTGCCTGCGCTAGGATGTTCTTCATGCCGTCAGATTCAAACTGGAATACGCCGGAACTATTGCCGTCTCCGAGCATTTTATACGTCGCCCCGTCGCCCTCCGGTATATGGTTTACGTCGAAGTCCTCCTCGCCCCGTTTACGGATGAGACTGATTGTATTTTTTATCACGTCGAGAGTCTTCAGGCCGAGGAAGTCCATCTTGACCAATCCCTGACTCTCAATCACCTCCATTCTATACTGGCTTGCCACGCCGCCGGTCTTGGGGTCGCGGTAGAGCGGCACATAGTTGACGAGTTCGGTTTTGCCTATGACGATGCCCGCGGCGTGGAGGCTGGAGTTGCGGTTTTTGCCTTCCAGCTTACGGGCGAATTTGAACAAATCTTGATACCTCGGGTCTTCAGCCCTTTCTCTCAGCTCTATAGACTCGGCTAGAGCCTTTTCCAGCGTGATTTTCGGGTTTTGCGGAATCAGGTTGACGATGGCGTTGGTTTCGGCGAGAGGGATATCCAATACGCGCGCCACATCCTTGATGACCGCCCGCGCTTTTAGCGTTCCAAACGTGATGATTTGTCCCACGCGGTCTTTGCCGTATTTTTCCGTAACGTATTGGATGACGTCGTCGCGTCCCTCATTGGCGAAGTCAACGTCGAAGTCCGGCATTGATATACGCGCCGGATTAAGAAAACGCTCGAAGAGCAGGTTGTATTTCAACGGGTCTATATCCGTTATCCTGACCGCGTAAGCCACAATGGAACCCGCGCCAGAGCCGCGACCAGGACCAACGGGTATGTCGCGCGCCTTCGCCCAGTTGATGAAGTCGGCTACAATCAAAAAATAGCCGGTGAAGCCCATTTTTATGATAATATCAAGCTCGTATTCGGCGCGGTTTTTTATTTCTTCCCCACGGTCGCTCGCCGTATAATTCGGGTAACGTTTTTCCAATCCTTCGAATGTGAGACGCCGCAAATACTCGTTTGTATCGGAAAAGCCGTCAGGAACGTCAAAATCCGGCAGATAATTCGGCAAATCCTTGGTTTCAACCGTTGGGAAGATATATTCGATACGTTTCTCATGGGTCTTTTTGTCTTCTACTTCTCCTAGAAAACTTGCGGTACATTTCTCCGCGATGCGGACGGTGTTGCTTATGGCTTCGGGGTAATCAGGGAAAAGAGCGGCCATTTCATCGCCGGTCTTGAAATAAAACTCCGGCGTTTCCATACGCATACGCTTCGTATCGCTCAGTTTTTTTTGAGTGCTGATACACATCAAAATATCCTGCGCCTCCCAGTCTTCTTTTTCCAAGTAATGTATGTCGTTTGTGGCGACGAGGGGGATGCCTGTTTTCCGAGCGATGGCGGCCACGCCGGCTATGACTTTAGGATCTTGGGGGAGTCGGTGGTCTTGCAATTCCAGGTAATAATCTTCGCCAAAGAGCTCGTGAAATTTGCGGGCGGCCGACTCCGCCTCGTCCTGTTTGCCTTCAATTATCAGACTGGCTATCTCGCCCGCCAAACACGCGGACAAGCATACGAGATTGTCGTGGTATTTCTCAAGAATCTCCCAGTCGATGCGCGGTTTATAATAGAACCCTTCGGTATACGACTGGGACGTTAACTTGAGCAGGTTTTTATATCCGTCCAAATTTTTCGCCATGAGTATCAGGTGAAAGTATTTGTTTTCATATTCAGAATGAGCTTTCTCGAACCGCGAACCGGGCGCCATATAAAATTCGTTCCCGATAATAGGGTAGATTGGGTTAGCGCGAAGCGTATGGTTTTTATCCGCGTGTTCCTTACAAGCGGCGATGAAGTGCAGGACGCCGAACATATTGCCATGGTCAGTTATAGCGAGGTACTTCATACCGAGTTTTTCCGCCTTGTCCGCAAGCGCCTGCACAGGCGCGGCGCCGTCCAGCAACGAATAGTCCGTGTGCGTATGTAGATGAACAAAGTCTATCATAAAATCTCCTTTTAACAAAATAATACGAACCTCTCAAACCTTCCTTATTTTTTACGGACGACGCGATTCGTATCTTCATCATACTAAAAGATTGAAGAGATAACAAGGGATTAAGAA
>JAIRKH010000063.1 GCA_031260245.1 Treponema sp.
GTCGGCGGAAAAAGAGAAAAAGAAGCGGCGGGCGGCAGACTTAATATTCCGCAATATCCCTGTTTACGCATTTCGATTCCAAAAGGAATGACGTCATAGCGCGGACGAATTCACAAACCAACATAGCTTGTATTTGTCTGCGTTGGGCTTTTAGACAAGTTCCCCTGCGAGCGCGGCTTTTGCCGCGGAAGCTGGGCTCGTCAAGTGAACCATGCCGCCTTTGCCCATTCTGCCGAAGAAGTTACGGTTGGTCGTGGAAGCGCATACCTCGCCGTCCGCAAGCACCCCGTTAGACATACCCAGACACGCGCCGCAGGTCGGGTTGGTAACGCAACAACCCGCGTCCATGAATACTTCGATAAGCCCCTCGTCGAGCGCTTGCCTATAAATCGCGGGCGTCGCCGGCGACACGACCGCACGCACCGTGTCGGCGATTTTCCTGCCGTGGAGGACTTGAGCCGCTTCGCGCAGGTCTTCGATACGCCCGTTGGTGCAGGAGCCGATGTATACCTGATTGATTTTTGTACCCGCGAGTTCGCGGACCGGCAGAACCTGATCAGGCTTATAGCCGAATGTAGAAAGAGGCTCAAGAGCGGAACAATCTATGTCAACATTCCCTGTATAAACCGCTTCGTCGTCGCTTCGCCATTGGGAAAAATCCGCTAACGCCGCATTTTTGTCTGCATAATCGTCTTTGATGAACGGCCAAAGATAGTCAACCGTGGTCATGTCAGGCAGGCATACGCCGCAGGTTGCGCCGGCTTCTACGGACATATTGCACAAGGTCATGCGGGCTTCCATACTCAGGGCGTCTGTTACTGCGCCTCTGAATTCGAGCGTTTTGTCGGTTGCTCCAGAAACGCCGATTTCGGCAATCACGGCGAGAATGACGTCTTTGGCAAAGACGCCGCGAGGAAGTCTGCCGTTAAGGTTGACGCGCAGAGTTTTCGACTGTTTGAACGCGGCGACTCCTTTGAGAATACCGACTTCCAAGTCCGTCGTACCTACTCCGGCCGCAAATGCGCCGAACGCGCCGTGGGTGCAGGTGTGGCTGTCCCCCATGACGATGGTGTAACCCGGACGCACGAAGCCTTTCTCTGGAAAGAGCGCATGGCACACGCCGTTTCGTCCGACGTCAAAAAAGTCTCGTATTCCATGCCGCCGCGTCCAGTCGCGTAGAATCCTGCCTTGTTCCGCGGTCTTCGAGTCTTTCGCGGGACTTACATGGTCGATAACTGCCTTGATTTTACTGGGGTCAAACACCTTGTCCATGCCCCGCGAGACGAGACTGTTCACGGCGATGGGTGTGGTGATTTCATGGCAAAAAACTGCGTCCAACCGCAGAACCCATTCCCCAAATGGCCTGTCGACGACATGCGCGTCAAAAATTTTCTCGACTAACGTTCTGCCCATGATTCCTCCTTAAATAATATTATAGAATAGAGATCATAATTTAAGTTCAAGGGATTTGTCAAGCAGTTTTTATTTCCAAGAATAATATTGACTTATTCTCCAGTGGTAAATTATTCACAACGTTTTTCCAGATAAATAGGTTAAATCATACGATATTTGAGAAAATATATCCCTATGATTTTATAAGAATTTTTGATAAAAATATATTTTCTCCCTATGATATGAGTATCTTACGGCTTTGAGGTCTAAAATGGCGGTAGTATTGAAACTCTTTCTATATGACGCTCGACAATCCACAAAAGCAAGAATACCGAAAGAAATTTATTTCTCTTATGCGAGAACTTTTTCAAATTGACGATAATCTACACTCAAGAGAGAATGTTCGTCAATGTCCGTTCTTTGACGTCCCGTTTGTTTACCTGCAAAGAGACGGCGCGAAACCACTATTAGTTGGGCAATGACGGGCTTTCTGCGAAAGTCATTGTGAATTGGGTAGAGTAAACATAGAACTCATAGGAAGGAAGCGTAGCGACTGACATAGGCAAACGGATTCCAAAGACGGCGGATCGCAGTCTTGTTAGGAGCAGTTTTTCTTACTTTATTAAAAAATAAATAACGGCGGGGCAGAGCGGGGGGGGGGGGGTATTGAACCCCAAGGGAATAAATAAGAGTTAACGAATGACGGCTTGTCTACGGCAAGTACAATGAACGTGAATGTTTTTATAAAAAACAAGGGAAATATGAATTACGCTCTTGACAAGAATACAGAAATTCTGATAGAGTAAAAAACCCGTGAACCGGGAAACATGCGGACAAGCGCCGCCCAACTCCGCCAGGTTCGGAAGGAAGCAACGGTAAGCGGAGGCTGTCGCGCCGTGTCACTCTCGGTCGCGGGTTTTTTTATCGTCTTTAGATTTATAAAGAATGCAGTACGAAGTAACGGCGACGCGGAGGCGTCCGAAGACATTTGATGAGTTGGCGGGGCAAGAATTTGTCGCCACTACCTTAACAAGCTCTCTCGAAAGCGGACGTATCGCCCATGCTTATCTTTTTTCGGGGCCCCGCGGGTGCGGGAAAACAAGCGCGGCACGTATTTTAGCTCGTTCTCTTAACTGTGAGAAGGGCCCAACCGCAAAGCCCTGCGGAGCGTGTACAAACTGTCAAGAGATTGGGCGCGGCGCGAGCATGGACGTCATAGAAATAGACGGCGCGTCAAATACCAGCGTCAATGATGTACGGCAGATTAAAGACGAAGTCCTTTTCCCCCCGAATTCTGCGCGTTACAAAGTCTATATCATCGATGAAGTTCATATGCTCTCGAACAGCGCTTTCAACGCTCTCCTCAAAACTATTGAAGAACCGCCCCCTTACATTGTGTTTATACTCGCCACAACCGAGCTCCACAAGGTGCCTGCTACCGTCAAAAGCCGTTGCCAGCAATTCGCTTTCAGACTTATTCCGATTGAAACTATCGCTGAAATTCTAAAGAAAACCTGCGTAGAAATGGACATTGACGCGGACGCCGAAGCTCTTTTCTGGGTCGCCCGCGAATCCACTGGCAGTCTACGGGACGCCTATACGCTCTTTGACCAAATAGTTTCCTTTTCGGACGGACGTATTTCAGCAAACGTCATAAAGGAGAAGCTGGGTTTAGTGGGAATCGACAACCTCAACGCGCTGGCCGTAGCCTGCGTGGAGAACGACGTAGCGAAAGCCTTCGGCGTTGTCGACGAAAGACTCGAAGCCGGCGTCAGCATCGAGCAGTTTACGATAGACTTGGCGGGCTTTTACCACAGCCTTCTTCTCATAAAGGCGGGTATAACAAAAGAGTCGCTCCTTCAGAACGCTTTGGAACGGTTTCCTATAAAAGTTCTGGAAACGTTGAACGCGAGCCAAATAGAGCGGGCTTTGGACCTACTATTGGAGCTTTATCGTAGCATACGATATTCTCTGTCCCCGCGGTTTGAGCTTGAGTCTGTTGTGTCAAAACTCTGTATACTTGATAAATGGGTGTCGCCGTTGGAATTGCGCGCCGCAATCGCCCAGGCGCGCTCAGCGATAACGGCGTCTACAGGCGTTCAGGTTCCGGCGCAACAGAAGGCGTTTTCTTCCACAGCGGAAGAAAATTCTTTAAGCGTAGACTTCAGACGCTACATAGCAAATAGAAATCCACCGCAGGAACAGACGATTCATCCTGATGTAGAACGGGTTTTACGGGTGTTTCGAGGAACAATAGTGAAGTAAAAAGGGTTAACAATAAAGGGGAAAAATATGAACATAAATCCATTAGAACTTATGAAAAACGCTCAGAAATTGCAGGAGCAATTGTCCGGACTTCAAGAAAAACTTGACGACGTCAAAGAAACAGGTTCCGCGGGTGGCGATATGGTTGAAGTTGTTCTAAACGGACGCATGGAGATGCTTGCCATCCGCATCACGCCGGAACTCTTGAATCCTAACGACCGGGACGTCTTGCAAGGACTCATCCTCGCCGCTTTTAACAACGGATTGGATAAGGTGAGAAGACGAGTCGGGCAGGAAGCGGGCGGGTTGCTGGGCGGTAATCTGTCTGGACTTTCCTCCTTTTTAGAGAACTAGTAACGTGAATACTTTTAACGCCATCGACAGACTCGTCGTTCTGTTGGCTAAGTTGCCCGGAATCGGCAAGAAGAGCGCCGTTCGTCTCGCGTACCACATTCTCAACACAGATGCGAGTTACGCCCGCGTTCTGTCGGAACAGCTCGCCTGTCTTCACGATTCAATCAAACGTTGTTCCGAATGTGGAAGCTTCACTGAAACGGACCCGTGTCCTATTTGTTCGGATTCAGGACGCGACGATTCGGTTATCTGCGTAGTGGAAAAGCCTCAAGATGTTTACGTCATAGAAGAATCCCGCGAATTCAATGGTAAATTTCACGTCTTAGGCGGACTGATAGCGCCTCTCGACGGCGTCAATCCGGGAGACTTGAGTATAGGCCGGCTTCTCTCCCGCGTCAAACGACGCAAAGCCTGCGAAGTCATCCTCGCGGTGAATCCGACGCTCGAAGGCGACACGACCACTCTTTACTTGCAACAAATCCTGAAGGAAGTCGGCGTCGAGGTGAGTCGTTTAGCGTCAGGCATTCCAGTCGGCGGAGACTTGGAATACATAGACCGACTCACCTTGTCCCGCAGTATTCGCGCGCGAGTGAAGATGTGATTTGGGACGTTTTGAAAAATATGGTATATAGAGGTATTCAAATCCTGCGCCTGTCGAACTAAGGTCGGTGGAGGAATGCAGCGAACTTAGTTCGCGGCGCCTCAAGGAATTTGATGCTATATACCAAAGTCCCCTCCCCTGCCCCTTAAAGGCGCGGTTACATTGTAGCTACGCCTTTAAGGGACGGTCACTGAAATACTTGAAATAGGCATGGGATCGGAATTAACCAGTTGTATGCCTGGGTTCATAGGGGCAATATTTAAAGTAATAACAGATGAGGCAGAAAAACATACGACAATAGATAAGACCGATATTATAAAAATGGTTATAGAAACAATGTATGGAACAGGAAAATTATTATTTGAAAAGAACATGACATTTGATAATTTAATAAACCGTGTAGCGACAAAAGGTGGGATTACGGAAGAGAGGACAAAGATACTAGAGGAAAGATTGCCGGAGACAGTAAATAAAATATTTGAAAGGACATTAAAAAAAAGGAAAATAACAACAGAAAAGGTACAAGATGGATATAATAGACTTATTTAATAACCGCAGGGACGATATAATGACGGCATGGAAAAGGGAAAAAAGGCAGGGAATGCCAAAGCGGTTCTTTTTAAACGGCTGTACGGGGTAAAACCCGCTACATTTAAGAAAATGCTGTCGATCCTGCAAAAGGAATACGATGCCTTGCACCG
>JAIRKH010000033.1 GCA_031260245.1 Treponema sp.
TCCTGCGGTTTAAGCGACGCACGGAAATACCTCTATGAATTTGCCCGGGTGTACCGGCAAAAACTGCTGGAAGTCCGGGACGGCGTTACCATTTTTCTCCGTTCCTACCCGTCCACCCCCGCCCGCTGCGAAACGATAAAAAACGCGCTAATCTCCCTGCTGCATATCGGCATTAAGGAGAAACATTGCCTTGTCGCCGCCGGTATGTACAACAACTATGTGCTGTCCTTTGTCGCCGATGAGGTTATTTTTAAGGCTAATCCGACTGGCCAGCCCGCCTTTATTGATACTATCCTCGGAACCGGTTACGAAAAAATGTCTTTTGACGAACAGTTTGAGTGCGGTTTGAATGTTTTGTTTGCAGGTTTCAAAACTTTGGAGTAAGAGAGAAAACGTTGCGGCTGGCGGGTGTACGGGTGTCCATAGGACACCTTGGTACTACCGCCAGCCGTGCTACCAATCCTGCCTTGTTACCCGATTAATTGATAAGCAAAGTCTGTGGGCAGCCCCGCCGTGAACAGCGGGGTTTGGGAGAATCAACAGTATATCTTGATAAAATCTGTTACTTTTTCAAAATGACCCATGTCGCGCCCGCGCCGCCTAAACGCGCCGGATGGTAGCCGCTTTCACCCACAAGAGGACATTTTTCAATAAAGGCGCGGACAAGCTTCCTCAGCGCGCCCTCGCTATGGGAATGATTCCCTTTACCGTGAATGACGGTTACTTTTTTAAAAGAACGAGCCGCGCATTGTTGAAAAAATTCCTCAAGACAAACCCACGCCTCATCTTGGGTCAAGCCATGTAAGTCTATGACCGCGTCTATATTCTTTGCTGGTAATCTGCGTTGTTCCGCGCCCGGAGACGTAGGTTTCACCGCATCTTTATCAACTACTCCATGCAAATCAAGCCACGATTCGAGTAGAGCGTTTGCCTTATTCTTTTCTTTCACTTTCTTCTCAACCGAAGCGTCTTTTTTGTTTTCCACACGTTTCTCCAGTTGACGGCGTCTGCCTTGTGGAATCGCCGTCTGTTCTTCCCATGCGTCTAAAATATCGCCAAAATTCATAATTGTTCCTTAATATGATTTCAGAATCGGTAGTTATACGAAAAAGAGGTCAAATCATAAGCGCCTTACCATAACTCCGATATTTAATAAAAAACCGCCTTTTCAAGCAAAATCCAGCCGCCCATGCCGTCCGATTCCACAAAAACCCAAGGTCCGGATATGGAGAGAACCATGCCCCATTGCCCGTCCCTGACCTGCCCTATAACTGCGCCCTTGAGTTCCGGCACCGTATAGACGTCTGACGCATGAAACACTGCGGGCTTCCGTTGAAGAGGACGCCAAAAACCCAACAGGCAGGCTATCGCAAGCGTCGCTAAAACAGACGCGAAGAACGCTTTTTTCCCCGTTCGTTTCGATCCTTTCCTTAAAAGAACAATCATCAGCCCGGTTAGGCAACAGAAAGATGCGATAAGGCAGACTCTTTTGGGAATCCATGTTTCATCACGGCTTGGGAGTAAACCCAACACTTGCTCCATGTCCTTCCGTAGAGGGGCAAAGGCGAAGCCGAATACACAGTCCCGCTCGTTCTTGCGGACCAAAGCCAGAGCTTCCGTTTTCTCCCCGTGTTCCCACAAGGTTTCAGCTTGAGAGATTATACCGGCCGCTGTTTTGGAAAAGGCTACTGGAATTCTAGGAGTCTTTTCGGGAAATTGCGCCGTCGCGGACGGAAAAACTGTATCCGCAGTGGGGACAGGTTTCGGACTCTGCGGAGAAACCGCGTCTTTAACTGAGGGAACAACCGGAATGACGAGACTAGGAATCTCCAGACTGACGCCTTCGCTCTTGAAACGCACGCGGGGAATGGTTACCTCGCCGGAAAGCGGGATAAGGGAGAGTCGGAGAACAACGGAACGGGATCTGTCCGCTTGCGTCAAAGGGAGTTCTTCGAGAATCGCCTGTTCGGGCGCCGCAATACTGATTTTGGGACGCTCCATCGCCGGATTCCAATCGAGGAGACGGAGGAGGAGGTTACCATCCACTCCCGTCTCAAAAGGAGTCTGAATCTTGTCCCAGACCAAACGCGGATAGTAGTTTTTTGCGGCAGGATACTTGGATAGGATGGAGACGTCCACCGCTTCGGTAAAGGCAGTCTTGCCCGGCGCCGTGATTTGAAAAGAGTCGAGATGAACAGGTTCGTCAGATTCCGCGCTTTGCGGAATAAAAGTCCAGCGTACCGCGGTCCACCGACTTCTGTCTTCACGAATCAGAGGCTCTATACGCATTTCGTCAAGACGCAACGTTTCGGGAAATTCAGGCGGGTTCGCGCCCACGTATTCGGGATGAGAATAGTCCACTAGTATCGAGATTGTCCACGGTATATTGACGATAGGCTGTTCAGGCGAAAAAGTTACCTCAACGAAGAGTCGCGCCGCAGGCGACGTTTCGGCCGCTTCCAGAATCTCCGACTCCGATTGGGCTTCTTCTAACGGCGTAGACTCTTCAGAAAGAGGCTGTGAAAGGTCTGGTTCATCTTTGGCATCCGTCTGAGCGGAGAGAGAGACGGAAAATAACAACGATACTAGTAATCCGGTCCATATACCGGCGCGTTTTCGATCCATTCCGAACTTTTCCATCGTTCGACTTCCTTTTCTTTTAGGAATTTGAATAAGGTCTGCAACCGCTCTTCGGTTTCGGCGTCTTTTTCCGTTTCTCTTTCAATAGACTTTTGCCCTCCTGCTTCCTGGCGTTTTTGGGACAGGAGGCTGAGTTCCAGATTCCGTTTCGCATTGACATGACTCGGATCCGCTTCCAAAGCCCGTCTAAAATCAGCGGCCGCTTCGTCGAAAAGCCCCTTCTCGAAACGCACAATCCCTTGGTTATAGCGAATACGGTATAACAGCTCAGCGTCTTCGAACGCCGCGGACTCGGCGTCTTTAAATCGTTTAAGCGCCGCATCGGTTTCGCCAAGCGCATAGTAACTTGAGCCAAGTCCAAATTCCGCGTAAGCTTTAGCGTCATGGAAGGCGGACGCCCTCATATACGCGGAGACGGCTTTGTTTGACAAACCCCGCGAGCTATAAAAATTACCTTCCATCACGAGGAGCTTCCCCTTTATCCCTGAACAAGCACAAAGGAAAAGCATAAAAAAAGACAACGACGCTTTACACATATCTTTCATTTTGGCGGTTTGAAAGGATTGAACGCGGTCAATTAAAGAGTCTCCGCCTTATCAATAGACAAACGACGCGCCCTTTCTCGCGCTAGGCGGGACTATCGACTGAAGAGAGTCGCCGTAACAAAAAAGCCACCGGACGTCCGGTGACTTTCCTCCTTTTTTATCGGAGAGGCTCAATTTCCACGAGGTCACCAGCCGCCGCTGTTACCGTAGCCGCCGCCTGACGGACGCTCGTGACGCGGTCTGTCCATCGCTTCGTTGACTCTGATTTGACGTCCGTCAAAATCTTTGCCGTTGGCGCCCGCAATAGCAGCCGCAATTTCAGAATCAGACCCCATCTCGACAAATCCAAAACCTTTTGAATTACCGGTGTCACGGTCAAAAACGACTTTTGTGGAAACTACGGTTCCAAACTGACTGAACAGACTTCGTAGCCCATCTTCGGTAGTGCTGTAAGAAAGATTACCGACATACAATTTCTTAGCCATTGAGAAAATTCCTTCACCCGGAAACGCCGGGTACGTTTTATTCACGCCCGTTACACGGACGGCTCTTTGTCTTCCCACAGGAAGATTTTCTCGCGGAAAAACGAAGGGACAAAGTAAGATAATAGGAAAAAATGTTGAAAAAACGTATTCCGATAAAAAAGAACGGCTAACATCGGTAGAGAGATAAAAATCATTATTTTCTTAGAACTGCGATTCTGTACAGCGCTCAAAGATTCATTCCTATTAGCCGCAATCTTTAGGAGAAGACGGCGTAAACGCCGCGCCGTTCTTATGAATGTTTTTCAGTAATCATTAGAATTGCTGAACATTCGCGCAATAAGACGCTACCGCGTCTCTAAAAAAGGAAGTTTTTTAGAGACGCCTTTATCCATAAAAATCGCAACTGTCAACGATTATACTTTGTAAATTAAAGTATGTCAAGTATATTTTCTAAAAATTCGCAATATTAAGCCCGTATTTCAGGAAAATTGCGTTTCAAAACGTAATTTTCAATTTAGAAACGTCTAACTTGACAAGAAAAAACATTTCTTATATCCTTAAATATATTTAGGAGCGAATGTATGTCAGGTTGGGATATATTACCGTTCGTTATTTGCCGCGTGGATTTCATTTTTAGAAGCGCTGTTTTAACGTCTATATTTGTAAAGCTGAACGCCGCCGCAGAGACGAATAGAAAAAACGACCTGTTGTTTCATAGGAACAAGGAGTTGCGTATGAGGGATACCCGTTTGGGAACCGTCTTGAAAGAACCGCGCGGAGCGCCAACGCGCTAATCAAAATGTTATCGTCTTTTTTTGCCGAAATACTGAATCCTCGTTTCGACTCCCCTGTGAATGTGGATGTTTCTAAGGGCGGAAAGGTTCTCATCATAGGCGATTTTCACATGGGGGTCGGCAGGCAGGACGATCTCGCCCACAACGGCGCTATGCTCATAGAAATTCTTGAAAATTACTATTTTAAGAACGATTGGACGTTGATTCTAAACGGCGACATTGAGGAACTACAAAAATTTCGTATGAACAAGATTCAGGAGCAGTGGACAGGTCTCTATCGCGTGTTCGACCGTTTCAACGCGGCGAACCGACTTTACAAGACCCTGGGCAATCACGACGAGACCCTGGTTTTTGAAAGAGACTATCCATACCCGCTCTACAGTGCGGTCAAGATTAATACGGGGCGCATTCCTATCTACGTCTTTCACGGGCATCAATCCTCAAGAGTTTATTCTCGTTTCAACCGCCTGCTTAGTTTGAGCGTTCGATACTTTTTGAAACCTCTTGGTATCCGTAACATTTCGTCCGGGCGCAGCCCTCATCGCAGATTCTACGTGGAAAAGCAGGCTTACGATTTCTCTCTTGAAAATAACTGCATCTCAATCATCGGACATACGCACCGGACGCTTTTCGAGTCATTGGGGAGGTTTGATTACATCAAATTCGAGATAGAGCGACTCTGCCGCGATTACGCCGCGGCTTCCGAGGCGGAGAAGGGGCGCATCGCGGACGAGGTTTCCAACCTGCGCGTGGAATTGAGCAAATTGAAGCGCTCTGAGCGACGCGGCGCTCTCAGACAGAGCCTCTATGGAGACGATTTGCCGGTACCGTGTCTCTTCAACGCGGGGTGCGCCATCGGCAGGCACGGCGTCAACGCTATCGAGCTAGACAATACGGGTCAAAACCGCGGCGTCAGTCTGGTCTACTGGTTCATAGAAGGGCGGCAAATGAAATTCGTTAACCGCGGGTGGTATAAGGTGGAGTCTTTCAAAGACACGTCCTACCGCCGCGTGGTTCTCAACAGCGACGCTCTGGACTACATCGGGGCAAAAGTGGAGCTGTTGGGAAGGTAAGAGGGGGTAGGGAGCTGGTTTAGAAGGTCTCTCTACTCCAATTAATTTGAAAAGGGAGTAAATATGCAAACAACCGTAATATCTTTAGGCGGTTCCATCGTGGCGCCGGAAGGCGTTGACGCGGTTTTTCTGCGAGATTTTGTGAAGCTCACGCGGGAATTATTGACTGCTGACGTGGACAGGCGGTTTATATTCGTGACGGGCGGCGGTGGGCCGGCGCGGGCTTGGCAAAAAGCTTATCGGGACGTATGTAGGGGGTTTTTCCCGCTGGCTGACGAGGACGCGGATTGGATCGGCGTCATGGCGACGCGGCTTAACGCCCAGCTCGTGAAGGCGGTCATGGGAGATTTGTGCAAAGACGATGTGGCGACTGATCCAAGCGGCGACGTAGCGTTCACAGGGAGGACGCTGATTGCCGCAGGGTGGAAGCCGGGCTTTTCTTCGGATTTCGACGCGGTACTTTTGGCGGAAAAATTCGGCGCGAAAACTCTGGTCAATCTGTCGAACATCGAGCGCGTGTTTACGGACGACCCGGGCAAGAACCCGGA
>JAIRKH010000021.1 GCA_031260245.1 Treponema sp.
CCGTTCTGGGCGTAAAGCGCGTTACCGCCCGCTAAGGTAAAGAAGAGTCCTTGATTCGGTACGTTATTGGATACGCTGAAATAAGCTACCGGCGATTTAAGGCTTGCTTTGATTGCATCCCATGTTACCGAGGTATCATTGGGGAAAGAGTAGGACTGGATACTGCTTGCGTTGGCAAGCGGACGGGGCGTCGCCGTTACCGACGCAAAGTGATCGGTTGGTTTTAAAGTGGTAACCTGCCCGCTTGTTTTGCTGTAATACACATATACCGGGAAAATAGCAAGGGACGCCGCAGTTTCCGTATAGAGGATCACATTAGTCGCCAGGGAAGGCAGGTATCCTATCTTCTCCCCATCAGGGCTATTTTTCCGTAATTCCAATCCGATGCGCCCTGAATTGGTAACTTTATACCCGAAATCCCCAGTATAGTTGGAACTGATCTCGGTACGGTACTTTTTCCCTGACTTGTAGGTCGCCATAGCGGAATACTCAATTTTCGCAAGAGATAAGTTGGTCTTGTTTTTCTCATACTCATCCTTGGACATACCCCGCAGGACGAGATAGCCTCCTACATCAAAGTCGTCAACGTCATCGGATACATCGAAGTCCCGAGAGCTGGTAGCCAGTACGCCGCCCAAAAGGGTGGAAGCGCTTGGAGTCTGTCCATGGAAAATGACCATATCCTTTGAGGTGTTGTTGATAATCGTCAGAGTACCGTTCGACTCAGTGTTCCATTTGATACCGCTACTGTCGGTTCCGTTCCCGTTCCCGCCGTCATCGCCCTGCGGGCACCCCGTCAGAACCAAACCAAACGCCAGTACCACAACCAGCGTTACCAACCAATTCTTCTTGTTTGCCATTCGTTTCTCCTTTACTTTGGCAACAAAGTTTTTCCGTTAAACGTTTGAATCCATAAAACCTTTTACTTTTTTTATGGCGTTTAGCGAACGCGCCGTCCAAACTTTTCGCACGGCGTCCTTTTCGGCGGCGTTTCCCGTCCTCGACGAGGACGTTTTCGGAACTCCTTCCGCCTTGTTTGTACGCAACACTGCGCGTACTACAACCGTTATGGTCGTCGGCGTTTGCGTTTGCGACCACCGACTAACAACCCGCAAGAGTGTCAGACACCTTTGGTGGCGGTGTCAGACACCGAAAACGCTTGCCTTTACGGAATAATCGCCGAAGCGACCGGACCCCACTGGTCCGCCTCGCCGTTCTCGTAGCGGCAACAGACGTACGCGGTCATGCCCGCGTCCTCCGCGTCGAAGAGTATCTTCTCCCTCCGCCGTCGCCGGAAACGGTAGTGCGACAGAATCTTCCCGTCCGCGGGCGCCTTCATCAAGTAGCGCTTCTCCGACGCGGCCTGTTCCAACGTGGCTCCCCCAGACGGCATAATCCCCATAGATAGCGTAGCCGTAGTCGCTCCCGGGATTAAGCTCCCGCGTCCCGGACAGAGGTTCCAGATGGGCCGTCAAGGCGTGGGGACCGGACGCTACTCTCGCCGACGCGCCGCGTCCCGCCAGACTCCGCAATGGGAAGCGGCGTAAGACTTCAGCGGCGTTATTATTAATCGCCATGACAATCTCCTTGTAAACGATATAATAATATAGAGAAAAACCGCGGTCTTCTCGACAACGAGAGACGACCGCTTTTCTTGAAAGGATATGAGAATAGCCGCCTGTTAGCGGGTTTGTCTGTCTGGTATCTAATAAATATGGGGGGGGGGGTACATCAAGCTCGGGCGGCGGAATCCGCTCTCGCCCTCAATCGCGAGAAAGTATCTATAGGTTGTGTTGAATATATTTGGTACGCCGCCGTGAAACATACGAATACTATACACGCTAAATGAAAGCTCGTCAATATGTTTTTCAGAATTTCTCAAATAATTTCTCAAATATATAAAAAACAATCCCTTTATATTGAAAAGACTTGTAGAGAATTGTTAAAACGTCTATAATAAGCGATTGAAGGGGTAAATATGGCGAATAAAGGAATCATCACGCAGGTCATGGGTCCAGTGGTGGACGTACGTTTTGAACAGGGACAGGTCCCCGCTATTCTGAACGCGCTGACGGTTAAGGCGGGAAACAGGAATATGGTGATGGAAACGCTTCAGCACATCGGCGACAATCGTGTGCGTTGCGTTGCGATGTCGGCTACCGAAGGGCTTGCCCGCGGGCTTGAAGTAATTGATAGCGGCAGTCCCATCACTGTGCCAGTTGGCGAGGAGGTGTTGGGGCGTATGTTCAACGTAACGGGCGACGTCATCGACGATAAAGGCGTTTTTTCCGCAAAAGAATACGCCTCCATCCACCGCGCGGCTCCGAGTTTCGCGGAACAGAAGCCGGCCACCGAAATTCTGGAGACCGGCATAAAGGTCATAGATCTGATTGCGCCTTACGCGAAAGGCGGTAAAGTCGGGCTTTTCGGCGGCGCAGGCGTGGGCAAAACGGTCATCATCATGGAACTGATACGCAACATCGCCACGGAACACGCGGGCTATTCGGTGTTCTCCGGCGTGGGCGAGCGTTCCCGCGAAGGCGCGGATTTGTGGAACGAGATGAACGCTTCAGGCGTCATTGATAAGACTGCTCTCGTGTTCGGGCAGATGAACGAGCCGCCCGGCGCGCGTATGCGGGTCGCGCTCGCAGGGCTGACGATGGCCGAGCATTTCCGAGAACAGGGGGGACAAGACGTGCTTCTCTTCATTGATAATATATTCCGTTTTATTCAGGCGGGTTCGGAAGTGTCCGCGCTACTGGGACGGATTCCGAGCGCGGTCGGCTACCAGCCGACGCTTGCCAACGAAATGGGCGCGTTGCAGGAACGTATCGCAAGCACCCCGCGCGGGTCAATCACAAGCGTACAGGCGGTGTACGTGCCTGCCGACGACCTGACCGACCCGGCGCCCGCAACTACCTTCGCTCATCTCGACGCGACGACTGTACTTTCGCGGAACATAGTGGAACTCGGTATCTATCCGGCGGTCGACCCGCTCGCCTCCACAAGCAGAATTTTAGAGCCACCGATTGTAGGCGAAGAACACTACACGACAGCCCTCCGCGTTCAGCAACTGCTTCAACGTTACAAAGAATTACAGGACATCATCGCCATTCTGGGCATGGACGAGCTTTCCGTTTCAGACAAGCTTACGGTCGCCCGCGCCCGAAAAGTCCAGCGTTTTTTCAGCCAGCCTTTCTTCGTGGGCGAAAAATTCACCGGTATCTCAGGGCGTTATGTGCCGTTAAAGGAAACCATTCGCGGCTTCAAAATGATTCTCGACGGCGAATGCGACGACTTCCCAGAGCAGGCTTTCTTCATGGCGGGGACAATCGACGACGTGATGAAGAAATAACAGGAGAACTATGATAACATATCCGTTTGAAATACACACGCCTTACCGAATGTTTTACGCGGACCGCGTGGAAAGCGTCGTTGTGCGGCTTGTTGACGGGGACATTGGAGTCTACGCGAATCACGCTTTCTTTATCGCGCCGGTCTGCGCGGGCGTCGTCAAGATAAAAGACAAAAAAGGGGGAGAACGCTTCGCCTTTGTCAGCGAAGGCGTCCTTGAAGTGAAAGGGCATAAGACTGTGTTGATGGTTGACGCGGCCGAGTGGCCGTCAGAGATAGACGCGGAGAGGGCTGCTTTAGCAAAGAATAAAGCGGAGGAGAAACTCGCCTCAAGCGCGCCGAAGTTTGAACTTGACAACGCGAAGACTAGTCTCAAGCGCGCCGAAGCGCGGCTAAAAGCGGCCGAATTACGAAAAATCGAATAGATTGTCGTTTCTTGCACGGTCTGGCGTTCATCTCTCGCGTATTTGATAAACGCCCTCCTGTTCGGCGACTATCGAGTCGCGGTTCAGGGCGGAAAGGGCGCGATAGAGGTCGTCAGGAGCGATACCGGTGCGGAAGGCAAGCTCTTCGGCGTTAGCTTTGCCGTCTATGGCAAGGGACCGTACGACTTTGCCCCGCAACTGCCTGAAAGAGCCGTCAAACGTGGACTGTTTCGCGTAATGAGCGCTTCGCCGCGACGGGTTTTCACCCGTTTTTTTCAGAGCGGCGCCGTAATCCATCAGCGCCCAATACCATTGACGAGGGTTCTCACGGTCGAGAGCCTCCTCCAAAATGGGGACAAGTTTCTTGTCAGAAACAGACGCCGCGTCTTTAAAGAAAAAGTTCAGGATAGTAGCGCGGATATTAGTTTCAATGAAGACGGACGGATAATTGTAGGCGAAACATGCGACGGCGCCGGCCGTATATGCGCCGACGCCAGGGAGTTGCGTCAGTTCCGCGGGGGTTTCAGGTACTTTTCCTCCGTGTTTCACGCAAATGACGCGGGCGCATTCTTTGAGAAAGCGGCACCGCTTGTTGTAACCAAGCCCCACCCACTCTCGCAAAGCATCCTCCAAAGAGGCGTCCGCCAAAGCCGCGGGGGTGGGCCATCGTTCCATCCACCGCTTGAAAAACGGCGTAACTCGCTCGGTCTGAGTCTGCTGAAGCATAAACTCTGACACTGCCACGCCCCAGGGCGTCGTATTCTCCCGCCATGGAAAACTACGCCCCTGTTGCGTAAAAAAAGCGTTTACCTCGGTTTTGAAAGCGGATATTGATTCTGATGAAAACATTTTTTGTAAACTAGGGGATTGGAAATAGATTTTCCCAATCCCGACTCCCTAGTTTTGCGGAAGCGCCTTCATCTTTTCTTTAAGCGCGAGAAGCATAGCGTCTTCGTTAGCGTCCGAATGTTCTAGCGCTGCGAACTGCTTTTCTAGGTCGTTGTTGGAGGTAAAGTCTTCGAGTTCCGCCGTGGCCGCGGCATTGGCTTCCATCTGGTCAATCTTCGCGGACATACGGTCAAAGGCTTCAAAGGCGCTCTTGTTGCCGCCCACGGTGGACATGGTATTCTGAATCTTCTCCTGGGCTTCGGCGCGCTTCGCCCGCGCTATGAGAAGATTCTTTTTACGGTTCGCCTCGTCAATCTTATTTTGAAGCTCGCGCAGGGAAAGTTTGAGCTTGTCAACGGCCGCTTTCTGCCCTTCCCACTGCTTCTTGTATTCAACGTACCCGTTGTCAAATTCCTGTTTGCGTATCAAAGCTTCCTTTGCGAGGTCGTCTTTGCCCGCATTTACCGCCAGCATTGCCTTGCGTTCCCATTCTCGAGATTGAGTCGCTTGATTCTCCATTTCGCGTTCAAGCTTTTTCTCGTCAGCGATAGCCAAAGCGACCGCTTTCTTCGACTCGATAAGCTGTTCGTTCATATCGATAACGAGCTGATTCAGCATTTTTTCAGGATTTTCCGCCTTGCTGATGAGGGCGTTCACGTTTGACGAAATTAGCGTTTTAAGTTTTGAAAATATTCCCATTTTTTTCCCCTTCTTTAAGAGACTTTCCGATAATCGGAAAGGATTTTATAGTGCTGGATTAACGCCAAAGCAAAGGCGTCCAAAACCGCCCTGAATTCGAGAAAGTCCAGCGTATCATATTCCCATGTGTCTATCAAGATGATTCTTCCGCCCTCAACCGCGTAAGCTCCATGAACCAAATCAGTCGCATTGAGTTCCAAAAGTTTGGAAAACAACGCGAATTTCTTTTCGTCGCTTACGTTAGGTACATCCATGATCGTCGTCCTGAAAACGACAATCGAGTCTACGCGCATGACAGCAACGCTCTCCAGACAATGCTCGTCGTCTTCAATCAACCAAAAATTATCGCTAATTTCGCGATAACTTACCATAAGGTCGATAAGATATTGTTCTATTTTGTTATCCGCCATAGCCCCTCCATATCTGAACCGCATTTTGCGGAATTCGGCGGGCGTGTTACGCGCAACTAACCGCCGTATGTTCCAATATATAGTTTTATGAAACTTTTGTCAAACCATTATAACAATTTCTATGATTAAAAAAACACAAAAAGACTTGCGTTATGAAAAAAAGGGTATATACTATTATCTTTTAGGAGGATATTTATATGAATAAAATTTTTTGCGCATTATTCATTTCTCTCGTCGTGTTTTTCGGCTGTGAAAAAAAAGACCCGGTCGGAAAAATTTATCTCTTAAACTTTAAGCCTGAAATTGACGCTCAATGGCAGGAAGTCGCCGCTCAATTTTCTGCAGAAACGGGCATTCAGGTAAAAGTCGTTACCGCGGCTAGCGGCAGCTATGAGCAAACTCTACGTTCCGAACTTGCCAAGGCGAATCCACCGACCCTTTTCAATATCAATGGTCCCATCGGCTATCAGACATGGAAAACGTATACCGCGGACATCAAGGATACCGCGCTTTACGGATGGCTTTCTGATAAAAGTATGGCGATATCGTCAGAGAACGGGGTATATGGGTTGCCTTATGCTGTTGAAACCTACGGTATCATCTATAACGACGCCGTATTCCGTAAATACTTCGCCCTTCCAGAACGAGCTGTAACGGATATATCAAGCGCTGGGGAAATTAACAACTTCGCCAAGCTCAAGGCGGTAGTGGAAGACATGACCGCGCATAAAGCGGAACTCGGTATCAATGGGGTATTCGCCTCTACGTCGTTCAGACCGGGCGAAGACTGGCGATGGCAGACCCACCTTGCCAACCTTCCTATATATTACGAATACCGCGACAAAAACGTAGGCGATTTGGAAAAAATTGACCTTACCTACGGCAAGAACTACGGCAACATATTTGACCTCTATATAAACAACTCGGTAACAGACAAAAAAATGGTCGGCTCAAAGTCGGTCGACGACTCAATGGCGGAATTCGCTCTCGGACAGGCCGCAATGGTGCAGAACGGCACTTGGGGCTGGGGGCAGATAGCCGGCGTCGCGGGTAACGTCGTACAAGCCACGGACGTCAAATACCTACCTATCTATACAGGCGTCGCGGGCGAGGAAAAACAAGGGCTCTGTACCGGCACGGAAAACTTCATAAGCGTCAATGTCAAAGCGTCTATACAGGACCAGGAGGCGTCTTTAAAACTCCTCGAATGGCTCTTCAACACGCCCGCGGGCAAGAAGGCGGCTGTAGAGAAACTCAGCTTTGTAACGCCCTTCTCGACGTTCTCCGCAGACGAAAGACCGGACAACCCGCTTGAAAAAGAGGCGTATCGGTACATGAGTAACCCCGCTCTCGCGGCGGTCTCGTGGAATTTTACCAGCTTCCCTAGTCAGGCTTTCAAAGACACGCTCGGCGCGGCTCTTTACGACTACACGCTCGACAACAAGGTATGGAGCGACGTGGAGATCATATTCAAAGACGCATGGGCGGCTGAAAAAGAGTTGCTGAAATAGGAGGAGGAGTAGGGAATTGAGGTCAATTCTAGCAAGGAAGCGGAGCTTCTTTTCAAACCACGCCTGTTAAAAAGTCGTTTAATAGGCGCTCCTGTCAATTCTAGCAGAGAATCGATCCCCTACTCTCAAAAAAATATGGAAAAAACTTTACGAAAATACTTTCTTTTTTTTATGGGACCGACTCTTATCGCGTTTATCTTGGCGTTTATTTTGCCGTTCTTGTCGGGCGTCTTTCTATCATTCTCGCGGTTCACCACCGTTTTGGACACACAATGGGTAGGAATCGCTAATTATCAACGAGTCTTTTCAAATCCAGACTTCTTGAATTCGCTGTGGTTTTCGGTAAGATTTACTATCGTGTCGGTTATTTTTATCAACGCGCTGGCGTTTTGTCTCGCCATGCTCTTGACGCGGGGACTACCCGGTACGAATACCTTCCGTACCATAATATTTATGCCGAATCTGATAGGAGGCATCGTGCTTGGCTACATCTGGCAGTTCATCATTAACGGATACCTACACAATTTCGGCGTTACCATCACCGTGGACCCAAGATACGGGTTCTGGGGCTTGGTCATTCTCAATAACTGGCAATACGTGGGTTATATGATGATTATCTTTATCGCCGGTATTCAAAACATACCTGAAGAACTCAACGAAGCCGCGAAAATAGACGGGGCAAATCCATTCACCAAACTCACCCGTATCACATTGCCTCTGATCATGCCGTCTATCACCATCACCATGTTCCTATCAATCACCAACTCGTTCAGAATGTTCGACCAAAACCTTTCTCTCACCGCAGGAATGCCTGGCAAACAGACCGCTATGGTTTCTCTGGATATTTACAACACGTTCTATAGCCGCGGCGGTTGGGAAGGCGTGGGACAAGCAAAAGCGGTAATATTCTTCATCATCGTCGTGCTTATTTCACTCGTTCAGCTTTCAATCACCCGGAAGCGGGAATTGGAAAGCTAGGAAAAGGAGGCTATCGTGTATACTATGTATAAAGAAAAAACAAGCGCGGCGGTACTCTCGTACATCATACTGTCTGTCGCGGCCGCCGTGTTTCTGGCGCCCATTCTGCTTGTGCTGGTGAATTCCTTTAAGGGAACCCTCTATATTTCTGACGCGCCTTTCAAGGTCCCAAACACCTCGTCTTTCGTCAGATTCGATAACTACACCCAGGGCGTAACGACAACCCGGTTTCCGAGCGCGTTCTGCTGGTCGCTTTTCATCACCGTGTTTTCAGTAGGAATCATCGTTCTATTTTCTAGCATGACTGGCTGGTATATTACTCGTATGAACAAAAGTTTCGGCAAATGGTTTTACTATATATTCGTGTTCGCCATGATAGTACCGTTCCAAATGGTGATGTTTCCTCTCACAAAGGTGGCGAATATGTTTCACTTGGATAACCCAATTGGCATACTCGTCATCTATTTGGGGTTCGGCGCGGGACAATCGGTGTTTTTATTCTGCGGATTTGTAAAATCCGTGCCGCTTACTATTGAAGAAGCCGCGACCATTGACGGTTGTACGCCTATTGGTATGTTTTTCAACATTATCTTGCCCATGCTTACGCCTATCGCCATTACGGTCGCCATCATCAACGCCATGTGGATATGGAACGATTTCTTGCTCCCATTCCTCGTCATCGGCTCCGAATATCGTACCATTCCGGTCGCTGTTCAATACCTACGGACAGGACATGGTTCTATTAACATGGGGCACATGATGGCGGTCATCATTATTGCGATAATCCCAATAGTGGCGTTTTATTTCGCGTGCCAAAAGTACATCATCAAGGGCATCACATCCGGGTCCGTGAAGGGATAGAGCGGCTGTATGAAAGACGAAATATTTTACCGTAACGGGCTTAGATTCTCCTGCGTACGCTGTTCCATGTGTTGTCGGTACGAAAGCGGTTTCGTGTTTCTCGCTGAAGACGATCTTTCCATACTGGTAGGAGCGTTCGGCATGAGAGTAGAGGAGTTTGTCGCCGCATATTGCAGGTGGGTCCCGTCCCAAGACGGGTACAGCGAGAAACTCTCGCTCAAAGAAATTCCGAGGGGAGGCGGCAACTTTGATTGTATCTTCTGGAAAGATGGATGTTCCGTCTACGAAAGCCGCCCTCTGCAATGCAAAACCTTCCCGTTTTGGGACTTCGTCCTTGAGGATGAAGAATCATGGAATAGAACCGCGACTCAATGTCCGGGTATGGGAAAAGGCGACTTGCATCCATTCAGCGAAATTCAGACGTATTTGAAAGAGTGGCAGACTTATCCTATTATTAGGAGGACAAAATCATGAATGTCCAGTTTCCCTTGAACGAACAGGAATTGAAAGCTCTGTTCGTCAGATTGAAAAAAGAAGAATCTTCTCTATCCATTGTCGAAGCCAATATCTTGAAAAAAGCCGAAAAGACTCTTTTCTCGATACTGTCTGTCCAGGATATGGAAAAACTAACGGACGTTTAGAAGCCGTCGTCCCCTAGAGGTCTTTCAAATTGTATGGCGTCCCTTGGTAGACGAAGTTGAGCCAATTTGAAAAGAAGAGATGCGCGTGCGCGCGCCAGCGGACAACAGGAGACTCTTTCGGATTATCAGAAGGATAATAGTTTTTTGGTATGGCGATAGGGACGCCTTTTACAATGTCTCGTTTGTATTCCATATCCAAAGTGAACGAATCGTATTCCATGTGGCCGGTAACGAAGATTTCCCTGTCATTTAGGCTGGTAACGATGAAGACGCCGGTTTCTTCGGTCTCGGATTGTATTTTGAGACGTGATTCCGCGGCTATAGCCGCGGAATCGCTTTCGGTGTACCGCGACTGAGGCGCGAAAAATTCGTCGTCAAAGCCCCGGAATAACGCCGCCCGCTGTTCGTTGATGCTGTGCGGGAATACGCCGAAAAGCTTCTGCGTCAAGGGACGCTTGGGGATGTTATATTTGTAATACAAGCCCGCCTGCGCGCCCCAACAGATGTGCAGGGTTGACCACACGTTATTCTTCGCCCATTCCATGAGATCGGTGAGTTCTCGCCAATAATCAACTTCCTCAAACGGCAAAGTCTCAACCGGCGCGCCTGTGATGATAATACCGTCAAAGCGCTCGTCTCTGATTTTCGTATAATCAAGGTAGAACTTCTCCAGATGCCCCGGCGGGGCGTTCTTCGATTCATGACTCCCCATCCTGACAAGAGTAACATCCACTTGAAGAGGGCTATTCCCTAAAAGTCGCAAAAGCTGAACTTCTGTCGCCACAGTTGTCGGCATGAGGTTGAGAATGGCGACTTTTAAGGGTCTAATGTCTTGATGAACAGCTCTGACATTCGTTATGACAAATACCCGCTCTTCAATTAAGGCGTTGAAGGCTGGCAGTTCTATTGGTATTTTTATTGGCATCTTTCGTAATTCCTCCGAATTATTTAGTATACCGAGCGTTAAACTTTGTGTCAAGACTAGATGATGGAAGAGAAAAGGGGGTAGCGGCAAGCAGGTTTGACTACATGATTTTCACGAATTCTTGCCTTCTCACACGTCGCCTCTAGCCAAGAAACCTATCTTCTACTATTCTTGTATAAATTCCCCAGACTCGTTATACTGCCTTCAATCAATTTTTAGGAGGATTATCTTGGAAAAGATATTTCATTTACAGGAGAACAAGACGACCGTTGGTCGGGAAGTTCTCGCAGGGGTTACGACCTTTTTAACGATGGCTTACATCCTAGCGGTCAACCCCGCCTTGCTCAGTAACGCCGGTATGCCCGCGGGCGGCGTATTCACCGCGACGGTTATTGCATCGGCCATAGCTACTCTTGTAATGGCGTTCCTCGCCAATCTACCGGTCGCCCTGGCCCCAGGCATGGGGCTGAACGCCTTCTTCGCGTTTACCGTAGTTTTGGGTATGGGCTACTCGTGGGAACTCGCGCTCACCGCAGTATTCTTGGAAGGGATACTGTTCCTGGTTCTGTCGCTTTTTAACGTCCGCGAAGCCATCATAAAGGCTATACCAGAAAACCTCAAGAAAGCCGTATCCGTGGGTATTGGGCTTTTCATCGCGCTCATCGGGTTTGAGAACGCGGGCATCATCGTCGGGGACCAAGCGACATTGGTCACCTTGGGTAATATCACGTCTGGAACGGCTCTCCTCGCCGTCATCGGACTCGTCACCACCATTATTCTCTTTGCAAACAAAGTCCCCGGCTCCATACTCATAGGTATCCTCATTACCACAATCATCGGAATTCCTCTCAAAATAACGCCCATCAACAGCGGTTTCTCTCCTATCAGTATGCCCGCCGAGCCTTTGTTCTGGAAATTTGACTTTTCCAACATCTTCAGCTTCAAATTCTTTACCATATTTTTCACATTCTTCTTCGTCGATATATTCGACACAGTGGGAACCCTCGTGGGCGTCGCCACAAAAGCGGGGTTCATTAAGAAAAACGGCGAAATTCCCAATGTAAAACAAGCCCTCATAGCGGACGCGGTCGGCACGGTCGCGGGCGCTATGCTAGGCACATCCACGGTTACCAGCTACGTGGAAAGTACCGCGGGAGTCGCAACAGGCGGACGCACCGGACTCGCCTCGGTCGCGACCGGACTCTTGTTCTTATTAGCTTTGTTCTTCTCGCCTGTTTTTCTCTTAATCCCCAGCGCGGCGACCGCGCCTGCTCTCATACTCGTGGGTTTCTTGATGATACAATCCGTCGTCGCCATAGATTTCGCGGACCCTACAGAAGGCATACCCGCGTTTCTCGCCATCGTTATGATGCCCTTCGCCTACAGCATATCGGAAGGCATCGTTTACGGACTCCTGTCCTATGTCGTTCTCAAAGCCTGCACAGGTAAATTCAAGGACGTCTCTATCGTTACATGGGTTTTATTCATCATATTCATACTGAGATTTTTCTTGAAATAGCAAGAAATTAACCGCAAAGACGAGCGTCATTCCCGCCTTTGCGGTTATTATTTTTCGCCTTAATTTTCTAGTATAGTTATTTCGACGCGCCTGTTTTTCACTCTGCCCGCTTCTGTGCTATTATCGGCGATGGGCTTTACGCCGCCATGACCGCGTATTATAATCCGCTCCGGAGAGCGGACGTCATATTCAATTAGATATTCGGCGACCGCGCCCGCCCTTTCTTCGGAGAGTTGCAACATACTAGCTTCGCTCCCCGAATACGCCGTATGACCTTCCACGAGAATGTCCCGATCGCGAAACTTTTTGAGAATCATGCCAAGTTTATCGAGCTTCTCTTTTTCCGACGATACAAGGTCCGCAGAATCTGGCTTGAACTGGATGTTTTCAAGACTAATGGAGACGCCCTCGTCTGTAATCTCCGCATGAGCGTCTTTTACGCCCAAATTTTCGATGTCGCGGTTGATTTGTTCTAAAACGTCCTGCTTATCCATAGGCTCTGATTTCAGTACCTCAGCCTCCGCGGTACCGCGGAACTCGAAGGTTCTGCCGTTGGAAAGTTCAAAAATCATGCGGAAATCTTCGGTGTAAGCCTCTGGTTTACCTGATTCGGCGTCCCAATAGACAATCTGGTCGGACGCGCCCATGATGCAAACAGGATAGACGTCTCCAGAGACCGCCGAAGGCTCGGTGAATATACGGTAAGATATGGAAAACGCCGGATATCGTTTGTTCTTCCATTCTTTTTCGCCTAAGAACTTGTAATTCGCGGTAAATGGAATGCGGTAAGGCTCCTCTATGCCGAAACTGGCGCGAAAATCATGCATCTCGTGACCTTCCGCGCTCCAAACGTCGCCCTCTTTCAGATTACGGTCAGGAAAAATGGGAACATCTCTCACGACAGGCATAAAGTACCGTTTGTCTATGGTCATATACCCGAATTTGTCTCGCTCGAATACAGATTCGTAGTCCTTATCCCATTGAAAGCCGCCCCGCGTCGCGTCCGCGAATAAAGCTCTTTCCCCCGTTTGAAATATCGCCTTATTTGTAGCGGTCTTATCGTTCGCGCTGATGGTTTCTATGGCGATACGATTGACTATCTCCGAAGTGTGACTCAATTGCCTGTCAATGTAGACATCCTCGTGGATGATCGAAAGGATGCGGTATTTTACATTCGGCGTCTGCTTATAAACAAAGCGTTCCGCGTTCACCGACAATGGAAATAATATAGAGAATATGAAAAAAAACGCGAAAATATTCAGTTTCATAACTATAGTATAGCGCGTTTTTAAAAAAAATAAACCGCCGTACGGGAAATACGCAGGAATGGTCCATCAAATTTTATACGCGAAACAGCGATTTTACATTTGCCAAAAAGCGCCATAGAGCCTCCTGCTTAAAAACAGGGGCTTTATGGCGCAAAAATCCACAAGGATTTTAATAGAGGAAGGAAGACTTGTATTATACAGCGATATGATAAGAATAAACGGGAGACGCGTGGAAATCCAGTATGTATCGGCGACAGGAAAGTTTTCAAAAGCTCAAGACTCTCCGTGCAAGCTGGCGGCCCCTTTCTTCCAGAATAGATAAATCCGTTTCTGTAGGGAATCCGGCCCATTCATGGCTTTCGAGGCTGTTCCATTTGAGCGGCGTGATTGCGGTTTCATATTCTTTCTTCGCGCCGCCCACCCAGCCGAAAGAGCCGATACGGAGAACGGTTTTATTGAATATATGTTTGCGCCGAAACAGGTCGATGACATAAGCCATAGGCGGGAACATGGCGTATTCGTAGGTCGGCATAGCAATCAACAAGCCCGCGCTTTTGTAGGCGTCCGCAAGAATGTATGAGACATCTTCGTCCGGTACCCGATGAATGGAATAAGGAACGCCTTCTTGCTCGATGCCTCGAATCGCCGCGTCAAGCCCTGCCTTTGTATTGCCGTACATGGAACTCCATACAATAGTTATTTCTTTTTCGCCGACTTTGGCGTACGAGGCGTATTTAGCGTAACGGTCGATGACGACTCGCGGATTCTTCCGCCAAACGATCCCGTGACTTGGCGCGATGCATTTTATATCAAGCGGTTTGAGTTTCTCAATCGCCTTCTCCACGAACAGCGAAAAAGAGGAAACAATAGTTGCATAATAGCGGAGACTTTCTTTTTCAAAGGCCGCGTGTTCGTCTTTGGTAAACTCGTCGTCGAAGACTCTGCCGCTGAGTTTACCAAATGAACCAAAAGCATCGCAGGAGAACAAGACGCCAGACGCCGCGTCCCACGTAACCATAGTTTCAGGCCAATGAACGTTGGGCGTTTCAAAGAAGCTAAGGATATGTCCCCCGCCCAAATCTAACGCGTCGCCGTCTTTCACGGCGCGGACGCCTTCGCTGATGTTGTAGAAGGACTTCATCAAATTGACGCCTTTTACTGTGGAGACTATTTCACATCTTGGATTTTCACAGCGGAACTCTCGCAAAAAACCTGTATGATCCGGTTCAAGGTGGTTCAAGATGAGAAAATCTATATCCTTCAAGGAAAGCTCAAGGGATCCCAAAGCGGAAACAACTTGTCTCGACGCGTTCGTCCAATCGCTTGTTAAGTCAATGAGAGCGATTTTTTCGCCCTTGACCACGAAACTATTAAGGGAAACCCCGGAACCTTTGATGGGCCATATTCCCTCGAATAGTTCCGGTAAACTATCTATGTCAGCATACGCGCAGAATACCGACTGAGAAACAGGAAAAATTTTCATATATACCTATAAAATACAAAATTTCCAAGTATAAACTTGGAAAGATAAGCGAATTTTGCCGGGACAAACCCGGCAAATGAAAAATTTTAAATTGCGAACCCCCTACCGTTTTAGAACAGAAAGAGCGCGCTCCAAAACTTTTTTACGGTCAAGGGGTTTGACAATATAACTCTTTGCGCCCATAAGAAGGGATTTTTTTACTACATCTTCCTTTCCCAGGGCGCTCACCATGATTACCACAGCGTTTTTGTCGAATTCCAGAATTTTCTCTAAAGCGGAAACGCCGTCCATAACCGGCATAGTAATATCCATGGTGACCAAATCAATATTGGGGTACATTTCCTTGTACCGTTCTAATCCCTGAGCGCCGTCCGCGGCTGTTCCGGCGACTTCAAAGCCTTCTGACGTAAAAATTTGACCCAACTGTTTTGCTATGAACATGGAATCGTCAACCACCAGGACCCGGAACGGAGTTCCATCTTCTTTTCTTCCTTCCGGTTGTTTTTCACTCAAGGTAAGTCCTTCTGTCTTTGCTATCATGCGGTACTCCTCTATTAATATAACTATACGCTAAAAAACATCATATGTCAAGCGTTTATTTTAGTAAAGTCTTAAATTATAATCTTTATAATTTATCGGCTATTTCTAGGGGAAAAAAAAGGATAAAACGCCAAGACAAGCGAAATTCGGAGAAGCACGGAGTTTCGAGAATGGGTTTTTGTTTATAGAGCGCTTGAACGCCGCATTTCAAGAACGTTTCGCGTAGTCCCAGCTCCTGCCGTCTCTATTATCGCTTATGATAGCGTATGTATGTTCCTTTTTATTTCTAAATGTAACTCGTCGAGCTGTTTTTGCTCCACTTCGCTGGGACAGTCGTCCATGGGGCTGACGGCAAAGGTATTCTTGGGGAAGGCGACGACTTCTTTTATAGACGATTTCCCTGCCATAAGCATGACGAGCCGGTCCAGACCGGGCGCGATACCGCCGTGGGGAGGAGCGCCGTATTTGAAAGCGTTAGTCAAAAAACCAAATTTTTGCTCCGCCGCTTCCGCGTTTATGCCTGTAATCGCGAATACTCGCTTTTGCAAGGCTGGGTCATGGATACGGATGGAACCGGACGCTAATTCGTAGCCGTTCAGTACCAAATCGTAGAGGTCGCCAAGAACCGCGCCCGGGTCCTTCTCCATCGCGCCAAGGAATTCTTCTTTAGGCGATGAAAACAAATGATGCGCCGCCTCCCAGTGATTCTCCTCTTCGTTGAATTCAAAGAGGGGAAAGTCAATTATCCACACAAACTCGAATTTACCTTTATCACATAAGCCCAAATCTTTGCCGAGCTTGCTTCGGATAGCGCCGAGGGCTGTATTAGCGATTGCGCGCTTGGCGTCCGCTACTATCAGCACAAGATCGCCCGTCTTCGCGCCAAGCGCAGAGGCGATTTCCGCTGCCTGCGGCGCGAAAAATTTCGACGCGCCGCCTTCCAGCAAACCGTCTGTACTTACCTTGAACCATGCAAGTCCTTTGGCTTTGTATATTTTGGCGTACGCTTCCAGCTCTTCTATCCGCTTGCGGGAAAATACCGCGCCTTCAGGCACAACCAGCGCCTTCACGCCTGCGCCTGCTATGCGAATGCCTTTCGATGCGGCTTCATTTTGAACGTAGCGTCCTTCCGCGATGGCGTTCTTAAACGCCGAAAAATCGCTCTTCTCAACAAAAGGCGCAAAATCTTTCAATTCCATTCCAAACCGAAGGTCGGGCTTGTCGGTACCGAAGCGTTCCTGCGTCTCCTCCCACGTAAGGCGCGTGAATCTTTCGGGCAGTTGTACATTCAGAGTTTTCCTGAAGACGTGTCTCATCAGTCCTTCGGTCATCGTAAGCACGTCTTCTCTATTGACAAAGGACATTTCGATGTCAATTTGGGTGAATTCGGGCTGACGGTCTCCGCGCGCGTCCTCATCGCGGTAACAGCGGGCGATTTGAAAGTATTTGTCGAATCCTGCTACCATGAGGAGTTGTTTATAGAGCTGGGGCGATTGAGGCAGGGCATAAAACTTGCCCGCATGGAGGCGGGAAGGTACGAGGTAGTCGCGTGCGCCCTCGGGCGTTGATTTGATGAACGTAGGGGTCTCTATTTCCAAAAAACCCTGCGCGGTAAGCCACTCGCGGGCCGCAAACGCGGTTTCGCTACGCAAGCGGATACGACGCGCCATGCCTACTGACCGCAGGTCAAGGTAGCGATATTTGAGGCGGAAGTCTTCGTTGGCGCGGGTTTCTTCATCTATCTGAAACGGCAGAACTTCGCTCCGGTTCAAGACGATGATTTTCTCCGCGTATACCTCGATTTCACCAGTGGGCATTTCAGAGTTGACCATATTTTCAGGTCGGGCGTGGACGGTTCCTTCCACGGCGATGCAGTATTCATTCCGTAGTTCCGCGGTTATTACGGATAATTCGGCGTTCGCCACGACTTGGGTTACGCCGTACAGGTCCCGTAGGTTGACGAACGATACGCCGCCATGATCCCGCTTCCGGTGAACCCACCCATTCAGCGTTACGGATCTGCCAGCGTCGGACATTCGTAAGGACCCGCACGTTACAGTGCGCTTGTTGTTTTCCATATATTTTAGTATAGGATATACTAAAAAAATTACAAGAAGGTTTTGGCGAATTTTTGTCTTTTTCAATTTTTTAACTTACCATGCTTATGTAAGGCAAATACTTAAAAAATTTGTCTTGTTTATGAAGGCTGTTCCAAAACTCCGGGGGTTCGCGGGCGCTGCCCACTGTCAATAAGAATTCTTGTCCACTGATTTCACGGATGTTCACCGATTGAGGCGCCGCCTGCTTGCGGTATCAGACGCTTTGTGGCGTCAGACACCGCACGGAGACCGCGTAGCTGTAAAATTAGTTGGGAATATAAAAAATTTATGAAACGCTCGGCATAAACATTTGGAGGATGTCGTTGATGTTCTTACTGACGCTAATAAAAGATACCATAGATTTATATGAAAAAAACGAGAATTTCATATAAATAAAGTAGAATTTTTTTGTAAAAGTGTTATATTCTAATATAAGGATTGATATGAAATGTAGATTAGGAATACTATTTGCGCTACTCTATGGTGGAAGTCTTTCCGCGATTTCCGATGCGGAGCTTCTGAAGAAAGCGGACGCGTTGGTGAGTTATTACGGCGCTGATTTCTCTGCCGAGTATACCATTGTGCAGACCAAACCCGGAGAGGGTAATTCCACAACGATAGCCGCGGTTTTCCGCCGCGATTCTCAAGAGACTTATGTGATGATTATCCTACAGCCTAGCGTCATCAGGGGACAGGGCTATTTGAAGCAAAGCAAAACCTTGTGGTTTTACGACCCGGAGAGTAAGCGTTTCAATACGACGAGTAGTAGCGATAGGTTCCGCAATACCAATGCGAGAAATTCGGACTTCACCCGCTCGACCTTGTCAGAGGATTATAAGGTCGTCTCTGGACAGGACGTTACATTGGGGAAGTTTAAGTGCAGGCTCTTGAATTTGGAAGCCGTCGCCAAGGGGCTTGAATACCCCATAATGAAAATCTGGATAAGCGAAGACGGGCTTGTCCGCAAGACCGAAGACTACAGTCTTGAGCGGCGCCTTCTACGGACGTCCGCAGTGGTTGATTATTATCAAATTGGTGCCCGTTTTGTCCCGAAACAGATACTCTTTGTTGAAGAGCTTCTTGGAGCAACTATCAACAACGTTTTCATAAAAGAAAAGACTTTGGTAACCATTGGCGCGCCTAAATTTGACAAAGTCGCGGATTCCGTGTACTCGAAGACTTTCTTGGAGAACGTAAATCAGTGAGCGTTCCGCGTTGTGGGTACGACGATAGCAAGTTTTTCTTTAACGGCTTTTGCTCATTTTTGCGCGTTGTGTTGTTGAGCGCCGTTTCTGTTTGTTTGGTATACGGGCAAGAATTGTACGAAAACGGAGAATTGGTGGAGGGCAACATTGACATAGATTCCCTGTTTGGGGAACCGCCTGAGTCGACGGTCGTTCCGAACAAGGAGTCGCAAAAGACAACCGCGCCTGTTCGTTCTGATTCGTTAAGCGTCGGAGAATTGGCGGAGGGCAACATTGACATAGATTCCCTGTTTGGGGAACCGCCTGAGTCGATAACGTCAGGAAAGACCGAGAAACCTCCGCCTAAAGAGCCGCCCAAACAGCCGTCCGTCGTCGCTGTGATGAGAAAAAAAGGTTTCACTATGAAAACCATCTACAGTTTTTCATTCGGTTCCTCAACGGGTTGGGAGGAATCGCCGTGGTTTTGGGGAGAGGAATATCAGGACAAGGATAGAGGAACTACTAAGGTTAACGCGCCTCATACGACTACAGCCGATTCGTATTACACCTATCCGGGCGTTATTATGACCGCGTCTTTGAATTTCACCTATCAGATTTCAAACGAGCTGAAAGTAACAAGCGCCTTTTCGTATTCGTTTCCGAGATTTGCGTTCACCATAGGCGATTTCTACTTTGATTATACGGTTAAGGATAAGGTTTTCTTTCGCGCCGGGCGTTTTACTTATAAATGGGGCGTCTCAACTAATTATCCCTACACCGACTTGCTGTCGCGTTTTCCGTCGCGGTCATGGGTTCAAGCGCATACCTACAACAAGACAACGAATCCGTTTGGGGATTATTTCGGTTCCACCGTCGGTAAAAACGATATTTACAAGGCGCGAGTAGACGTTCCCATAGGTATAGGCGGGATACAAGCGATGATACGGTTGCGAGACGATTTTTTTAACGACCAGAACAAGCAGGACGACCTTATCGCTTTCGGCGGCAAGTACAATCTCGCCTTCAAGTGGGCGGATATCAACATCGGCGCGCTCTATCAGGCGATCCTGCCTATGCGCGGCTTCCTTTCCGTGAAAAGCACCATAAAAGACACGGAAGTCTATGCGGAAACGATGGCGTCTGTTCGGCACAGAGAGTGGGATTATTGGACTTTGTCTTGGAATTTCGGCTTTTATCAAGATTTTTTTAAGAAGAAGCTCAGAATCAACGGGGAAGTCTACTATAACGGTGAGAAAGACGCCTTTTGGGTAAGAGAAGCGGACCCAGAAAGAGGCAACTTGGAAGAGGAAAATTCGCCTCTTATAGAGGGATTTAATTATATGGCGAATATTGTTTATAAACCGGGGTGGCGCTCCTTGAATCTGGGAATTAAGGCCGCTTACGCGCCTGCTGAAGACACAGGAATGGTGGTGCCGGGCGCGAAGTTTTCGCCGTCTACCGGCGTTACTGTGTCGATTATGGTTCCTTTCGCTTTCGGAAGCCGAAAGGGAACGTATTATAGAGGTATGTCTAGCGACTACAAAACGAACAATAGACCCTTTAGCGTTGTGCTAGGGCTGACTATTGACGGTAGTTATAGTTGGGGAAAGTATGACTAATTTTAGGCCCCCCCCCCCCGTAGAATTCTTTTGATACTAGAAGAGGGGATGAGGGCGTTGCGTGAAAGAATTACGGATTATCCGTTTATTTTTTACAAGCGCCGACAGGGGCGCGCTAGAGCGTTCTCTAAACGATCCCCTTACTTGGATCGTGGACGTAACTATATGGAGGAGTAGGCATGAAGACGGCGGCCGTCATAATGGCGGGAGGCAGAGGAGAGCGTTTTTGGCCCACGAGTAGGGAGAAACGTCCGAAGCAGTTTCATTCGCTTACAGCAGACGAAAAGACGTTGCTTCAATTAACAAAAGAGAGAATAGGCGATATTGTACAGACTGAAGATATCTTTGTAGTAACGAATAAGAAATACGCGGATCTGGTACGCGAGCAGTTGCCGGATATACCCGTTGAAAACATACTAGCCGAACCTGTAGACCGTAATACCGCGCCGTGCGTCGGATTCGCCGCAAGCGTGATAGAGAAGAAGTACGGCGACGCGATTATGATGGCTCTTCCATCCGACCATCTTATAAAGTCAAATACTCTGTTTCGCGACTCGTTAAAAAACGCTGTTGATATCGCGGAAACAAAAGACGCCCTTGTTACTATAGGCATTATGCCTGTGTATCCTGAAACCGGGTACGGGTACATCCATTTCAGCAAGAACGGCGGTAATATCTATAAGGTGTTGGAATTCATCGAGAAGCCTGATTTTGATAAAGCAAAGGAGTATTTCGATTCGGGCGAGTATTTGTGGAACAGCGGTATGTTCGTATGGAAGACGTCCGTTATCCTAAACGAGATGCGAAAATTTATGCCCGACTTGATGGCGGGGCTTGAGAAAATAAAACGCTGTTATCAGACGAAAGCTTTTGATTCCATTGTTGAAGCCGTGTATCCGGGTTTTAAGCCCCAATCCATAGATTACGGCGTCATGGAGAAAATAACGAATTTGAGCAAGGTTTGCACCATACCGGGAAGCTTCGGGTGGAACGATATAGGGAGCTGGCTTGCCCTGGAACGGGTTCGTCCTATAGACAAGAATAACAACGCGTTACAAGGAAACATAGTCAACATAGACTGTCGCGACATCCTGGTACGCGGAAGCGAGAAGCGGCTGATAGCGCTTGTGGGTTTGGAGGGCGTCGTAGTCGTAGATACAGACGACGCGCTGCTGGTTTGCAACAAAGAAAACACGCAAGACGTAAAAAAGGTCGTCGAGTTTCTGAAAACGCACGGCAAAAAGGAATTTTTATGAATATTGCCTTTAATATTCAGCCCTTACTGTCCGATACGAAAACAGGGATTGGTTACGCGGAAGAGCGTCTTGTTAAAGCGCTGATAGCTCAAAACCCTTCCGACACATTCTTTTTTGAGTTCTTTAGCCAATTTGAAAAAAACGCTGGAAAAGTTAATCTTTATCTCAAGGAGAATGTAAGAACAAGCGTTTGCGCTTTTCTCCATTGGAAACTCTACCGATTTATATCCGCCCTGTTTCCCTTGCCGTATCGGTGGTTTTTCAGAACGAAAGCGGACGTCGCTCACTTTTTCAACTTCATCGTTCCGCCCGGCGTGAGAGGCAAGAAAATCGTTACCATACACGACCTCGCGTTCAGACGCTTCCCGGAGACGGTGCGGGTAAAGACGAAGTACATGTTTAAGTGGAGTCTGGCGAAAGCTATAAAAAGAGCCGATAGAATCATAGCGGTTTCCGAATGGACCAAACAGGAAATCTTACGATTTTACCGTTATCCGACCGAACGAATCGAAGTCGTTTATAACGGAGTTGACGCAAGCGTCTACCGAACCGAGTTTGATACTAGGGACATAGAGCGCGTTCGTGAACGGCGGCGTATTCCGAAGAACTATATTCTCTATCTAGGAACCATTGAACCCCGAAAAAATCTGGAACGTCTCATCAAGGCGTATAGCCTATTGAAGCGTAAGCGTCCCGACTCGCCCGCGTTGGTACTTGCGGGCAAGAAGGGCTGGCGTTATGAGCGTATTATACAGGCGTATGAGGAGAGCGCGGCGCGGGAAAGCATCGTTTGGACGGGTTATGTTACCGAGGAGGAAAAGCCGTTTCTGCTTGCAGGCGCCGTGTTTTTTTGTTTCCCTTCGCTTTACGAGGGCTTTGGAATGCCGATTCTGGAGGCTTTCGCCTGTGGAACGCCTGTTTTGACTGCGAATAACTCTTCGCTCGCGGAAGTCGCCGGAGACGCGGCTTGCTTTGTTGACGCCTTGTCAATACAAGACATATACGATAAACTAGAACAGATGTGTATCAACAGGAACGTTCGGGCGGATTTGCGCCAGAAAGGTTTGGAAAGAGTAAAACAATTCTCTTGGGAGAGGTCCGCCGAAAAGCTTCGCGGCATATACGAGGCGGCGTTTAAGGAAGGCGAGTCATGAAAGATAAGATAAAAGCGCTTCAGGTGAATAAATTCTACGCGCCATGGGTAGGAGGGGTGGAACGGATAGTTCAGGACATAGCGGAAGCCTTGAACGGTAAGATGGACATGAGAACGCTTGTTTGTCAGCCTAAAGGGGAAGGTATTACAGAAATGTACAACGGCGTATCAGTAACTCGTATGTCGAGTTTTGGAGTCTTGTACTCTATGCCTATATCTCTCGCTTTCATTTGGAAACTCAGAGAGATGTCTAAAGACGCCGACATCCTCCAATTTCATAGTCCCTTTCCTCTGGGAGATTTGGCGTATCTCTTATCCGGTTATAAGGGAAAGATGGTTGTCTGGTGGCATAGCGACATAGTCAGTCAGCGGTTCTTGGCGAAATTGATTAAACCGCTTAACCGCGCGTTCCTTAAACGCGCGGATTTAATCATTGCGGCGACGGAGAATCATATTGAGAGTTCCGAACTCTTGAAGCCTTTCGCCTCGAAATGCAAAATTATTCCGTTCGGCTTGAAGTTTTCCGATTTTGAACACGTCGGCGCGCCGAATTTTCTAACCAAGAAGCTTAGTACCCCCGGTAGCAAGAAGTTGCTTTTTGTCGGCAGAGTCGTGTATTACAAAGGCGTCGACGTTCTCATCGACGCGATGAACAAGATAAATGGCGCGGAGCTTTTTATCGCTGGCAGCGGCGCTCTGGAAGCCGACTATAAAACGCGCGCCCAAAAGAGCGGCGTGGCTGATAAGACGCATTTCTTGGGATACTTGCCGTTTGAGACCTTGAAAGCCGCGTACAAAGACTGCGATATTTTTGTATTTCCGTCCGTCGCTAACATTGAAGCTTTCGGCATCGCGCAGATGGAGGCGATGTTCTACGGCAAACCTGTGGTGAATACCGACTTACCAACCGGCGTCCCGCTCGTGAGCATCCATGGCGAAACCGGACTCACGGTAAAACCCGGCGATCCTGACGAGCTTGCGGCTGCGATTCAGCGTTTGATTGACGACGAGGCGCTTCGGTTGCGTTTCGGGGCAAAGGCCGCGAAACGAGTGAGAGAAAACTTCGATTTTGAAAAGATGATTAACAGTCTGTACGTCGAATATGAGAAACTAATGCAGGGGGAGTAACTGGTAATGGATTATTTGATAGTTGGCGCGGGTTTGTTTGGCGCCGTTTTCGCCCATTCAGTCCGCGAGCGGGGAAAGTTCTGTTTGGTCATAGATAAACGTCCGCATATCGCGGGAAACGTCTATACTCAAACGATAGACGGCGTTAACACGCACAAATACGGCGCGCATATCTTCCACACAGGAGACAAGGCGGTATGGGATTACGTCAATAGATTCGCCGAGTTCAACAACTTCGTGAATTCGCCTCTTGCGATCTATCGCGGCGAATTATTCAACTTGCCGTTCAATATGAACACGTTCAACAGGTTGTGGGGGGTTAAGACGCCCGCCGAGGCCAAGGCGATAATAGAGAAGCAGCGGGTGGATACGCCCGAACCGCCGCGCAATCTTGAGGAACAAGCGCTCGCTCTCGTCGGGAGCGATATTTACGAAAAGCTGATTAAAGGCTACACGGAGAAACAATGGGGAAAGCCCTGCGCGGAACTTCCCGCTTTCATCATAAAACGGCTGCCCCTGCGGTGGACGTTTGACAACAATTATTTCAACGACCCATATCAAGGCATACCGATAGGCGGGTATACTCCCCTTGTTGAGAGGATGCTCGACGGGTGCGAGGTTAGGCTGAATGTTGATTATTTTGATTTCATAAAGAAAAACAAAAAAATTGCCGATAGAATCGTATTTAGCGGCGCAATAGACGAATTCTTCGGATACGAGTTTGGCGAATTGGAGTATCGTTCCTTGCGATTCGAGACCGAAACGCTGGATATTGACAACTATCAAGGCGTCGCGGTGGTCAACTACACGGACAAGGAGACGCCGTGGACGCGCGTCATTGAGCATAAACGCTTCGAGTTCGGCGAGCAGGCTTCGACGGTTATTACCCGCGAATATCCCGCCGAGTGGAGGCGGGGGCTTGAGCCGTATTACCCGGTCAACGACGAAAGAAACAACGTTCTGTATCAAAAATATAAAGCGCTAGCCGATGAGCGGGACGACGTGGTTTTCGGCGGCAGGCTGGGGCGATACGCGTATCACGATATGGATAAAATTATCGCGTCCGCGCTTAAAGCGGCCGCGGAGGAGGAATTATGATTTTAATGGAAAAAATGAAACAATATCGTTTTTTATTTGCGGAGTTGGTTAAACGGGATTTCAGCGCGAAATACAAAAGCACTTTTCTGGGTATGGTTTGGAGCATGATAATGCCGTTGGTGGAATTGGCGATAATGTACTTCATCTTCGGGTATCTTTTCGGCAGAACGATACATTTCACTGTCTTTATATTTTGCGGGCGCATGGTGTATTCGTTTTTCAACGAGTCCACGACGTCCGGTATGCATTCGCTTTTGAGCAACGCGGGCATCTTCTCCCAGTTGAACGTCCCGAAATACATCTTTCTGCTATCAAAAAACGTGTCTTCGCTCATCAATTTCGGGTTGGAGTTGATAATCTTCTTCATATTCATCGCTTTGGACAAGTTGCCGTTTACGGGGAAATTTATTTTACTGTTATACCCCATCGGCTGCCTTATCCTTTTCAATTTAGGCGTGGGTTTGATTCTGTCCGCTCTCTACATATTCTTCAGGGATATGACGTATCTCTACGGCATATTCACCCATGTGCTTATGTTCTTCTCGGCTATTTTTTACGAGGTAGACCGATTCCCTGAAAGCTTGCAGAGTATATTCTTGTTCAACCCCATCTACATCTATATCAAATATTTTAGGAGCATCGTGATAGATTCGCAAATTCCGAGTCTTGGTTTGCACCTCGCTGGGTTAGGATACGCGCTTGTTTTCCTGCTCTTGGGGATGTTCATGTATAAAAAATACAACTACAAATTTTTATATTACATTTAGGAGCGAAAATGATAGAGGTAAACGATGTTTCTATTCGCTACATGGTCGGCGATTTTAAGGACATTGGGATAAAAGAGTTTATACTAAAGAAGCTCACTGGCGACTACCATATACACGAATTTTGGGCGGTGGACGGCGTGTCTTTCTCTTTGCAAAAAGGGGAACTCCTCGGCATAATCGGGAGGAACGGGGCGGGGAAATCCACCTTGCTCAAGGCTATTTCGCAAATCATGATACCCACGAAAGGGACCATCAAGGTAGAAGGAAAGGTGGTTCCCCTGTTCGGCTTTGGGACTGGGTTTATCGGCGATTTGACGGTGCGGGACAACATATTCCTGCGCGGCGCTCTGCTCGGATATTCCCGCGAGTTTATAAACGCGAAATATCCGGAGATTCTCGATTTCTCGGAACTCAAGCCTTTCGAATACCGCCGCGTCAAGCATCTGTCTTCAGGAATGGTCGGACGTCTGGCGTTCTCCATATCTTGTTTCATCGAGCCGGAGATACTGATACTGGACGAAGTGTTCGCGTCTGGAGACGGCGCGTTCGGCGTGAAGAGCGAGAAGAAAATGATGGAAATCATCAACAGCGGAATAACGGTCATACTCGTTACCCATTCGACGGGCAGGGTTCGGAATATATGCACGAAAGCTCTGTGGCTCGACCATGGTAAGCAAGCGGCTTTCGGCGATCCTGCTGAAGTATGCGCCCAATACGAGGAATTCTTAAAAAGTAAGTAACTGTGTTCCATAAATTTGGCGCTTTATTAAAGAAAAAAATATGCTGATACTCCAAGAAATTCAGTTTCCCGCAATCGGGGACCTTCATATTGATATGTATATGCGCGGCGATTTTAAAAAAAGCCGCTTGGACTCCGCGGGGAAACTCCTTTTTGCGTCGCAGGGTGATAGTATCTCCTTTGACACGTATTTTAACTCGTTCTCTTATGAGAAATGGCGGAAATATACGGTCTTGGAGGTTGTTTCTTTGGAACTGCGCCTACGCGGGACTTTTGAGGTCGCCCTTGTCCAATGGGTATTAGGGGACGAGCCTGAACGGTTTGTCTTACGTGGGGAAAAGGTTTACGCGGACGCCTTTACGAAGAAAGTTTTCGCCTTTGAGCCGCTTTACGAGCGGGGCGTTCTTGCGTTTGAGTTGAAAGCCCTGTCTGAAGACGCTGTTTTTTGCGGCGGCGCCTATATTACGAATAAAATTGACTTGCCGCCAGTGAATATCGCGGTTTGTATTTGCACGTTTCGACGGGAAGCTTTCGTTAAACGGGCTATCGCCGAATTGGAGAGCCTGCAAGACGGGGGTTTGAAGGACCATTGGCGGTGTTATGTGGCGGATAACGGGAGAACGCTGGACGCAGGGGCGTTTTCCAGCGAGAGGGTACGGGTTTTGCCGAACATGAACGGCGGCGGCTCGGCTGGTTTCGCCCGCGCCATGCTCGCGGCTCTCGACGACCGCGAAAAATACGGCTTGACCCACTGCCTGCTTATGGACGACGACGTGGTATTTACCCGTTACGCCGTTGAGCGCGCGGGCGCGTTCCTGCGCCTGCTCAAGGACGAATGCCGCGGCGCGACGCTCGGCGGCGCTATGCTCCTGCTTGGCAAGCCGGACGTCCAATGGGAAGCCGGCGCGCGAATGGATATGAACGAATTGACGCCGCTTAAAAGCGGTTACCGCCTGTCCTCTTTAACCGATGTGTTGAAAAACGAGCTTGAAGAAAGCGTGAATTATTTAGCGTGGTATTTTTGCTGTTTCCCTTTGAACGACGAGTTGCGAAAGAATTTGCCCCTGCCGCTTTTTTTTCAGTACGACGACGTGGAATTCAGCCTCCGCAATCGCGCGTGGCGGATTACCCTAAACGGCGTGTGCGTTTGGCACGAGTCCTTTGACAAGAAGCGCTCAATAACCAAAGATTGTTACTATGGTATTCGCAACCGTCTTATTACGCTCGCCCTTCACCCAGAGGCGTTTCGCGGCGGCGCGTTTTCAAAGACGCGGCTTAAGATTTTTCTATTTATAAAGACGGCGTTCCGGTTGCTTACCTATCGTTACAAGGACGCGGAACTGGTCGTCCGCGCGGGAGAAGATTTTCTGCGTGGGATTGATTGGCTTGCTTCCGTAGAGCCGGAAGCGCTTAACCGCGAAATCGCGGACGTGACCGAGCCGCTCTTGGACATTAAGACTCCGCTCGCGGGCTTTGAGCCTCGCAAGTCGCCGCAAAAACCGCCGTCTGAAAACAAATTCCGCCGACTGTTGCGCTTTTGCCTGTTTAACGGGGTGTTTTTCCCTGCTTGGCGGGAGATTATCCTCTCTGAAGAGGACGCTCGCTCGAGGAATTTTTTCTTTGTTCGGCGCGCGGTCTTCTTCAACCCGTGGACGCGCAAGGGTTATGTCGCCGAGAAAAGTCTTCGGCGTATGTTTAAGGCCCTGGCGCGGCTGTTGCGTCTCTTCGGAGCCATTGACAAGTCCTTTACCCCCGCGGTAAAACAGTACCGGGAACGATTTCCTACGGTCGTCTCGGAGGGCTTTTGGCGGCGGTTTCTGCGCTTGAGTTAGGGGACGCGGTTGTTTACATGAGCGGGGCGAATACACGCAAAACGTCCTGTACAACCCGCTGAAGGGCGTTTCGGGAGCAGTCTGTGAGCGTGATTTGGCGGGAAACTGCGAGCGTTTCTAGGAAGTCCTTCTTTATGTCGCGCACCGCGCTGTTTTGATAGAGGCACACCCCGCACTCAAAATGCAGATACAGACTGCGGAAGTCCAGATTCGCCGTGCCGACCGTGGCGACTCTGTCGTCGGAGACGAAGGTCTTGGAATGGTTGAAACCGCCCGTGTATTCGTAGATTTTGACGCCCGCAGATACAAGCTGTCGGTAGTAGGAACGGGAGGTGATGGCCGCGACCTCTTTGTCCCAATGATGAGGCGTTATGATGCGGACGTCTACGCCGCTCTTTGCGGATAGCATCAGCGCGGAGAGCATATTATCGTCAACCACTAAATAGGGCGTGTTGATGTAAACATATTCCTTGGCGTTGTTGATAATTTGAATATACACATGCTCGCCCACATTGTCGTCGTCAAAAGGGCTGTCGCCGTAGGGTTGAATGTAACCGTCCGTGGAGAGTTGACGTTCTGCGGGCGTCCGTGGATAAAACGCAGCGAAGTCGTCCTCGTTCCGTTCAAGGTTCCACATTTGCAGAAAAAGCACGGTTAGGGACCACGCCGCTTCTCCTCGAATCATGATAGCCGCGTCCTTCCAATGTCCGAATCGCTCCAGCCTGTTGATATACTCGTCCGCTAGATTCAATCCTCCGGTAAAAGCCGTCTTCCCGTCGATAATGACGAGCTTGCGGTGGTCGCGGTTGTTTTGCAAGGACGAAAGCGCGGGCTTGAACGGGTTAAACACAAGACATTGGACGCCTTTGTCTTCCAAATTGTGCTTATAATCCGTATGTAAAGAGAAAAAACAGCCCAAATCGTCGTAAATAACGCGTACATCAAGCCCTTGCGCGGCTTTTTTCTCCAATAGGTCAATGATAGAGTCGAGCATAAACCCCGGACGCAGAATGAAAAATTCGAGGAATATGTAACGCTCCGCCTTTTCAATCTCCGCAAGAACCTTTAGGAAAAAGTCCTGCCCGTCCGCGAAATATTGCGCTTGCGTCCGCGTATACACAGGAAAACCCGCGTAATTCTGCAAATACCTGATTTGAGAGAGGCAGTCCGCTTCTACGCCCGCCAATTCGTTGTTTATCGCCAAAAAAGGTTTGCTTTCCTCTTTTCGTTTTATGAACAGGGCTTTGAACTTCTCAAAACCAGACGCAAAATGGAATATGATATAGAGAACGCCGCCGAAAATAGGAAACGTCAGTATGAGAAAAACCCATGTTACCTTGTAGGCGGGCTTTTCCTTCTTGTTGATGATGTAAAGGCTCACCACGATGCTCATCAACGACAGCGCGAAGCTCACGTAACGGAACGCAAGACTCGAACCTGCTGTAAGGGCGAGGATAAACGCCATTTGGACAAGCAACAGGAAGCTTACAAAGACCCGCCGCCTGAAAATTAAGCGTATCCACTTCTTTTTCTTGTTTCGTAATCTATCCATAATGATTAAAAGTTAGGAATAGCGAACCTGATAATTCGAGGAAACGTCTGCAACAACGCCCATAGCAACGTTATCCTTGACGGACGACCGTTGGTTCGTCTCCGCTTATATCTAAAACCGTTGAAAGCGCCCGTTCCTGCTCTTCGCCGCCGTCGAGAATCATATCAATTCCGCTTATGTCTTCCATTTCCCACCCTGCCTCGAAAAGCTGGTCTCTTGGATCGTCCTCTTGGGCGTTAAAGTCCGGGGCGTTGGGAAGCATAACGCGTTTCGCCGTTATCGAGTAGAGGGGCGACTCTATTTTTCTTATAAGCGCGATGGGTATGGGGCTGTCCGGGATACGGACGCCGATTTCCCGCCGCTTGAGGTTCAACGCCTTTTCCGTGTTGAGAAAAGTTTTAAGGATAAACACATAAGGCCCCGGCGCGAGGCGGTTTATGAGCCGGAAACGACTGTTGTTCAGGTCGCAAAGCTCGCTGAATTGGGACAATTCCGAACACAACAGGGTGAAATGCTGCTCGTCCCGTTCCTTTGATATGGTCCGCAGTTTCTTGATTCCTTCTTTTGACTTAAAAGAACAGACTATCGCCCAACTCGTATCTGTCGGAACGGCCAAAAGTCCGCCCTCGTTGAGAATTTGCGCGCTTTGGGATAAAATTCTATCGTCAATGTTGTTTGGAATCACGTATTTTATCATAACGTCTAAAAATTAACAGAAAAATGGAGTTTTTGCAAGAGCCCTTTGATAAAAGTCGTCCAACAGTCTTACCTGCGGCGCCGCACGCCTACGGTGTCAGACAGCTCCCTGTCGGCGTCAGATGTTTCGGCGGGTGTCAGACACCCGCGCTTTCGGCTGTCCACAGGCGTTAGCCAGATATGAAAATTCCGACATTTTTTTCGTTTTTTGTTTGACAAAAAAAAATAAACGCGCTATACTCATTGCTATGAATGCGAAATATAACGCTTCCAGAATACGCTTTTCCATGATGTTCCCCCCCCCCCCCGCACAGTACTAGTACTAGCGGACTAAAACACGGGACTTATTTTCTTTTTCCATATAATTATCTTATGCTCATTTCCGCCGTTATGAAAGACGGCGTATCTCAAGGCTTTGTCCGTTTGTGAGAACGGTTAAGCGGGCTACGTAGTAGCTCCTAAATAAAAACAGAAGCCTTGGGGGTTGAGGAACACCCGCGGCTTCTGATGGAGGAATGTTTATGAAGAAAACATTTTTGTTATTGTTGACGGTCATGCTGGCATTCAGTATGACGCTCGTAAG